>JAFXVN010000027.1 GCA_017524545.1 Bacteroidaceae bacterium | reverse complement strand
TGGGTTTCTTACGTGGATACATGGTGCAAAGGTACACATTTTTTACCTTGCGACACCCAAAGACACCCGGAAAACTTGTCTAAACACCTGTAAAACAATGGATGCCATTTTGTGGCACAGAAAGTGATGAAGTCAGGAAAATCTTTTTGCCATAAAATAAAACTTTGGACTAACTAATGTAATGTATTTAATATAATTTGGGGCTGCATAGGTACGAATAAGTGAAAATAATACAAAAAAATCATTATTTTTTTCAAGAATAGCAATAATTTGACGAGTTATGTTGCCTAACTTAACACGTCAAAATTGACAATATAACACGTCAAAATTGCTTTTTATCCACAATGATTTTGCTTTTTGAATTATATATTGTATCTTTGCAAAGGAAATATCATAATTTATGAGAAAGAGCAATTATGACAAGCAGCCCTCAACACACATCGAGGGCAAGGTAATTAAAGGTTGGGATAGCATCGTCAAGACACTTTCCGAGGCTTGGGCGGACGAACCCGTCTGGGCCATCGACCTATACCCAGGCACTTACGAGGAGGACTTCATCGCCGCCTTCGCCAAAACGGGCCGCAAGATTATCGACACACGCTCCCTGATGCGCCCCGAAGAGGAAATCCGCCAGCTGACGGAACGCTTTATGACCGACGACGTGCTTTTCGGTTACATGTCGAACATTCGTTTACACGAATATTTTCAAATTGATAATGGACAATTGATAATTGATAATGAAAACCCCTGCATCATTATCGGCACGGGCGCAGCGTTTGTTGCCCAGCAAATATCAATTATCAATTGTCAATTATCAATTGTCCCCGTTGCCTACGGGGACATGGCCCGTTGGGAGATTCAGCAGCGATTCCGCCGCCATGAGGTGAAGGCGCTGGGCATTGACAATCACGAGGACAGCCCTTCGGTGCAATACAAAAGAGGCTATTTCAACGACTGGAACATCATCGACCGCTACAAGGACGAGCTGATGCAGAGCGGCTGCATACAGTTCTGGATTGACTCGAACTGCCGCCAGGAGTCCAAGATGATTACCGATGCACAGATGCGGCAGGGACTGGAACGGACGGCTCACAAGCCTTTCCGAGTGGTGCCATTCTTCGACCCTGCGCCTTGGGGCGGTCAGTGGATGAAGGAGGTCTGCGACTTGCCTCGCGAAGAAGTCAACTATGGCTGGTGCTTCGATTGCGTGCCGGAAGAGAACAGCCTCTACCTGGAAGCCGACGGCACGCTTTTCGAACTGCCTTCGCAGGATGTCGTCCTAGCTCACAGCCGCGAGCTGCTCGGTCAGCAGGTCTGGGCGCGTTTCGGCAAGAGTTTTCCCATCCGCTTCGACTTCCTCGACACAATGGGCGGCGGCAACCTCAGTCTGCAAGTCCACCCTACTAACGAGTTCGCACAGAAGGAGTTCGGCCTGCCCTACACGCAGGACGAGAGCTACTATCTGCTCGATGCAGCCCCGAATGCCGTGGTTTATCTCGGCCTGAAAGAAGGCATCAATCCGACAGAAATGATTGAGGACCTGCGGGCGGCTCAAAGAGGCGAAATTCTGTTCGATGCAGAGAAGTACGTCAACAAGCTCCCTGCCAAGAAGCACGACCACTACCTCATCCCCGCCGGCACCATCCATTGCTCCGGTCACGACAGCATGGTGCTCGAAATCAGTTCAACACCCAGCATCTTCACCTTCAAGCTGTGGGACTGGGCACGGCTCGGACTGGACGGCAAACCGCGTCCCATCAACGTAGAACGCGGCAAGCACGTCATCCAATGGGAGCGCACCACGCCCTTCGTGAAGCAGGAAATCGCCAACCACTTCGAGGTGCTGAGCGACGAGAACGGCATCAAGGAAGAACGGACAGGCCTGCATCCCAACGAGTTCATAGAGACGCACCGCCACACCTTCAGCCGTCCCGTCGAGCATAACACCGACGGCGGCGTGAACGTCCTCAACCTCGTTGACGGCGAAGCAGCCCTCATCGAAAGTCCCGAAAGCAAGTTCGAACCCTTCGAGGTGCACTATGCCGAGACCTTCATCATCCCCGCCTGCATCGGCAGATACACCATCAAACCTTTGTACGGAGAATGCATGACAATAAAGGCCTCGGTGAGGAAGTGAAAAGTGAATAGTGAAAAGTGAAAAATTTGCTATCGCCAAGAACTTCGTAATAACGTCATAACGACATAACGTAATATCGAAACCAATAAATCTAACATTATGAGTAAAGACAAGAAAATCGTGCTGACCCTCGATGCTGGCGGCACAAACTTTGTGTTCTCCGCTATTTGCGACAACGAGGAAATCGTAGAACCTGTGCGTCTGAAGGCCGTAACCACCGACACAGAGGGCTGTCTGGCAACCCTCGTGCAGGGCTTCACCACCGTGAAAGAAATGCTCGACACAGAGCCTGTAGCCATCAGTTTTGCCTTCCCTGGCCCCGCCGACTACGAGCGCGGCGTGATTGGCGACCTGCCCAACTTCCCGTCCTTCCGTGGCGGTGTGGCTCTCGGCCCCTACTTGGAGAGCGTCTTCAAGATTCCTGTGTATGTGAACAACGACGGCAATCTCTTTGCCTACGGCGAGGCGCTGGCCGGTGCGCTGCCGCGCGTCAACAAAGCGCTGGAGGAGGCTGGCTGCAAGCGTCGCTATAAGAATATGGTAGGCATCACACTGGGTACGGGCTTCGGCTGTGGTGTGGTTATAGACAAGGTGCTGCTGACGGGCGACAACGGCTGTGGCGGCGATGTTTGGTGTATGCGCAATGGCATGTACCCCTTCGTGATTGCCGAGGAGAGCGTCAGCATCCGTGCCGTCCGCAGAGTGTATACCGAGATGTCGCACGAGCCGGTTGGCGACCTCACGCCGAAGGACATCGGCGACATTGCCAACGGCACCCGTCCGGGTAACATGAAGGCCGCTCAGGAAAGCTTCCGCCAGCTTGGTCAGGTCACGGCAGCCGCCCTTGTGAATGTGCTCAACATCGTGGACGGCATCGTAGTCATCGGCGGCGGTCTGTCTTATAACTCCAAGTGGATTCTGCCCGGCATGATGGAAGAGTTCGCCCGTCCCGCAGGAACCTTCACGGGCAATCTGCTCCCCACGCTCCAGTCGGAAGTCTATAACTTCGAGGACAAAGAGCAGCGTGCCGCCTTCCTCGAGGACAAGGATGTCTATGTCAATGTACCTCATACCGACAAGAAGGTGCTCTACCAAGCCCAGCGCAAGATAGCCGTCTGCATCTCCGAACTCGGAGCCAGCAAAGCCATCAACCTCGGTGCCTATAACTTCGCACTGAACCAGTTGAAGAAATAGAAGCCCCTCCCCGCTCCCCCTTTGGGGGAGTGCCAATAACTATGAACTCTAAACTATGAACTATGAACTTTAATAAAAAGCTCGTTCCCGTCATGCTATGCTTCTTCGCGATGGGTTTTGTCGATATGGTGGGCATAGCAAGCAACTATGTACAAAAAGATTTAGGGTTGAGCGACTCGATGGCGAACACTCTTCCCTCGCTTGTGTTCCTGTGGTTCCTCATCTTCAGCATTCCTACAAGCTTGCTGATGAACAAGATTGGCCGCAAGAACACAGTACTCCTGAGCCTTGTGATGACGCTGGCAGCAATGGTGGTGCCAATGTTCACCCTCGACTTCACCTTGTTGCTCCTGTCCTTCTCCCTCTTGGGAATAGGCAACGCCATCATGCAGACCTCGCTCAATCCGCTGGTCGATAGTGTGATGAAAGGCGGAGCATCTGCCAGCACCCTGACCTTCGGGCAGTTCATCAAGAGCATTGCATCGTTCCTTGCCCCCATCATCGCCTCTTGGGGCGCGACCGCAAATGCCTTCGGGCTTGGCTGGCGCGTGCTCTATCCTATTTATTTAGGTGTGGGCGTGTTGGCAACGCTGCTGCTCTTCGGAACGAAAATCAAAGACCCCTCTAAATCTCCCCTTAAAGGGGAGACTTCCTGCACAGGCTCCTCCCCTTTAAGGGGAGGTTGGGTAGGGTCTTTCTCTTTGCTGGGCAACCCTTTCATTCTCTTCTGCTTCCTCGCCATCATCTGCCACGTCGGCATTGATGTGGGGACAAGCGTCACGGCTCCAAAGATTCTGATGGAGCGCACGGGCATGTTGCTTGATGATGCCGCCATTGTCTGCACTATCTACTTTATAGCCAAGGCAGCGGGCAGCTTTAGCGGCAGCTTCATCATGAGCTACTTGAAGGACTGGACTTTCCTACTCGTGAGTGTATTGATGATGGTGGCAGCCGTCTTCGGCCTCATCTTTGGCGAAAGTACTGCTGTCATTTATGCAAGCGTGGCACTGATGGGCTACGGCAACGGCAATCCTTTCAGCATCGTCTTTGCGAGAGCCATGCAAGCTGTCCCAGAGAAGAAGAACGAAGTCAGCGGACTCCTCATCATGGGCATCTTCGGCGGCACCATCTTCCCGCTCCTCATGGGCTTTGCCAGCGACGCAATGGGTCAGGTCGGCGCCGTCCTCGTTATGACCGTCGGCATCCTCTACCTGCTCGGCTTCTGGCTCAAGGGTAAGAAGGCGTAAAGATACAACAGAGTCGCTCAACACGGCAGTATATCTTTGTTGAGATAAAGGAAAAGGGACAACCTCGCGGCTGTCCCTTTCCTGTCGTTAGTAATTGTTTTAAGAGAAAAGCTGTGCTCTTTCGCACAATTGATTGTTTTAATAAGCAAATGATGTATTGAAAAGCATGTTGATTATCTTGTGAGTGCATTGAGTGTGTCGATGGTTGGTGTGGTAAGCTCGGCAGATTGTTGTTCCGGCTGGGTTGTTACCGAATCGTTGACCATTGACCATTGACCATTGACCATTGACGGTTGTCCGTTGTCTATTGCCTGCTGCGCGTCTTCGGTGAAGCTCTGATGAGCCGCATTGCCGATTGTCAAGAGGATGGCCACGAGACCTGCGGCTCTGTAGAAGGGACGCAAGCGGCGAACGACCGTCAGGCGGCGAGCTTTGCAGCAGCCCCCCTCCAACCTCCCCCCGAGGAGGGAGGCTTCTTCGCCGACCATGCTAAGCATCTTGTCCTGGAAGTCCTTGCTGAGATGCTCGCCTGCCATTATATCTTCTTCGATGAAGAGCTGGCGGTAGGGAAGCAGGCTTGCAGGCACATCCTCCTGACGGAAGAAAGTGCGGAGGATGGCCTCCTCTTCGCGTGTCGTCTGGCATTCCCAGTAACGCTCCAACAGCTGTTCTATGTACTTATAGTCCATATTCTATAATTAAGAATGAAGAATTATTCTCTAATCCCTAATCTCTAATCCCTTTCTAATCTTTGTTCTTGCCCGATGCAGATAGACCTTTACCTGCGTTTCGCTGATGTCCAGCAGTTGTGCTATCTCCTGATAGGTCATGCCCTCGATGTCGCGCAGCTGCATGATGGTGCGCTGCACTTCGGGTAGGCCGTCCATGAGACGGCGGACGAGAGAGATTTGTTCGCGGGCCTCCAAAGTTGATTGACCGTTGACCATTGACCATTGACCATTATCAACCTTGTCGAGCGATGCCGTATTGCGACCTGCCCGTTTGATGACATCAAGGGCACGGTTGCGGCAGATAGTCAATGCGAACGCCTCGAGATTGTTAATCTGCTCCCACTGGCTGCGCTGCTCCCACACTTTCAGCAGTGTGTCCTGCACCACATCCTCGGCCTCTGCCCTGTTCATCGTGATGCGCAGAGCAAGGCGGAAAAGCCTGTCGCCCAGCGGCAAAACGGCGGTTCGGAAGCTGATATTTTCCATCTCTCTACTAAGGAAGACGATTCAGGAAGGAAAAAGTTACAGGAAAGAATGAAAAAATGAAAAAATAAAAGAATGAGGGGCAAACAGTCCGACAACTAAATGATGACAAGTTTATCCTTTTATTCTTTTCTCCCTTCTTTTTCATTCTTTCATTCCTTAATTATGCTTCCCCTCGAGCCGTCGATGTTCTCGGAGTGCGTGATGACCACTTGCCGCACGCCTTTATGAATGGCATCGAGGGCATTCTCTATCTTGGGTATCATGCCGCCGGCAATGATGCCTTCGCTGATAAGCTTGTCTGCCAGCACCTCGTCAATAAGGGGGATGACACTGCTGTCATCGTTGGCATCGCGAAGCACACCGGCCTTCTCAAAGCAGAAAGTCAGGGTGACATCATAGTAATCTGCGAGAGCACAGGCCACAGATGCAGCAATGGTGTCGGCATTGGTGTTGAGGATGTTCCCCTCGCCATCGTGGGTGAGCGGAGCCACTACAGGCACCGTGCCGCCCTCGATGAGTGAAGCCAGCAGCTGGGCATCGACCTTATCAACATCGCCCACAAAGCCGAAATCCACCATCTGCTCCGTACCGTCGTCCATCATGATGCGCTTGGGCGGCCGCTTATGGCTACGGATGACATCGCCATCGACACCCGTCAGGCCAATGGCTCTCACGCCCTTGGCCTGCAAGCCTGCCACGATGCGTTTGTTGACAAGGCCGCCATAGACCATCGTCACCACCTCGAGCATCTTATCGTCTGTGATGCGCCGGCCACCCACCATTCGGCTCTCTATGCCGAGGCTCGTCGCCATCGCCGTTGCCAAGCGTCCGCCGCCATGCACCAACAATTTGCGGCCCTCCAATGCAGCAAACTGGTCGAGCAGCGACGCCAGCGAGGCAGGATTCTCCACCACACCGCCGCCTACCTTAATTATATTAAGAGAAGTCTCCCCCACCCTCTCCAAAGGAGGGGTGAACAGAGACTCACTTCCTGTTTCATATTTCTTCATATCATGTATTTCGTGCGTTTCACCCCTCCTTTGGAGGGGCAGGGGGAGGCTGTTATCTATACTTATCTTCATCCTTGTCTTCAAGCATCGACAGATAGCTTGTGTATCTGCTCTCTGCAATACGCCCTTCAGCAACAGCCTGCAGCACGGCACAGCCGGGTTCGTGCGTATGGGTGCAGTTACCGAAGCGGCAGCCATCGGACGTGCTGAATATCTCGCGGAAGTAGTGCGACACCTCTTCGCGTTCCATGTCGAATGTGCCGAAGCCTTTGATGCCCGGCGTATCGATGAGGGTCCCGCCTTCCGGCAGGAAGAACATCTGCGAGAAAGTCGTGGTGTGCATACCCACATCGTGCACCACGCTGATTTCCGCTGTCTTGGCATCGGCATCGGGAACAAGCAGGTTGAGCAACGTGCTTTTGCCCACACCGCTGTTGCCGCTGAGAAGCGTCGTCTTGCCCTGAAGTGCCGTCCTTAGTTCACTGATGCCATCGCCATTCTCGGCAGAACAGGCAAGGCAGGTATATCCGATATTACGGTATAACGTCAGAACGTCATCGAGCTGTTTCCGCTCTGCCTCTTTGTAGAGGTCTGTCTTGTTGAAGACAATCAGTACAGGCACGCGGTAAGCCTCGGCACTTGCCAGGAAGCGGTCGATGAAGGTTGTACTCGTCTCGGGATGCGCAATGGTCGCCACGAGTGCCGCCATATCGACGTTGGCAGCGATGATGTGGCTCTGCTTCGAGAGATTAGAGGCTTTCCTGATGATGTAGTTGCGGCGGTCTTCGATGTCTTCAATGAGAGCCGTCTGTCCATCTGCACCAGGCACGATGGTCACCACATCGCCCACTGCCACAGGGTTCGTACTACGGATTCCTCTGAGGCGAAACGTACCCTTCACCTTACACTCAAACAGCTGGCCATCGTCTGTCCTAACGGTGTACCAGCTGCCTGTGTTCCGAATGATTGTGCCAATCATTTAGACGGTCATTATCTCCTTCTCCTTGGCTGCAAGCAGTTCATCCACCTTCTTGATGTACTTGTCGTGCATCTTCTGCATGTCGCCCTCGGCATCCTTTTCGCGGTCCTCAGAAAGACCGTCCTTGACACTCTTCTTGAGCTTCTCTATCGTCTCGCGGCGCGTGTTGCGGATGCTCATCTTGGCCTGTTCGCCCTCCTTGCCGCACTGCTTGGCAAGCTGCTTACGGCGCTCCTCGGTCAAGGGAGGGATGCCCAGGCGGATAATCTCGCCATTGTTCTCGGGCGTGATGCCCACATTGCTGTCCATGATGGCCTTCTCGATGGGACGGAACATGCTCTTGTCCCACGGCTTGATGGTGATGGTGCGCGGGTCGGGGGCAATGACTGCTGCCACCTGGTTCAAGGGCACCAGGCTGCCATAGCTGTCAACACGGATGCCATCGAGAATCTTCACATTAGCCTTACCGGCGCGGATGTGTGCCAGAGTCTCCTCCAGATACATCACCGCTTCTTCCATTTTCTCCTCGGCATTGCCAAGGGTTTCTTTTACGTCTATCATACTTTGTTGTATTTTGGGGTTTATAATCTGTCTTTATTGGCGTTGCCAAAGCAAAAGTATAGGTTTTTTGTTAAAAAAACAAAGCTACGCGCCGTTATTTGCACAAAAATGCCTATATTTGTCGCGCAGAACATAGAAAAGAATGGAAATTGATGCCCGAATCGACGAATTGCTGACAAATCTGAAGCCCATCACGCTGGATGAGATGAAGGAGATTCGCCTGATGAACCGCACGGACACAAAGTTCGTGACGAACAAGGAAAACCTGGCACGGCTGCTGGAGCTGGCGCAAGGCAAATACTATGCGCAATTCCACAATGGCAGCAAGATTGCCAACTACATGACAACCTACTGGGACACCGATGCCCATAAGTTCTATCTGGAGCACCACAACGGACGCGCTCCGAGGCAGAAGGTGCGCGTCAGAACCTACATGGACAGCGACGACACCTTCTTAGAGATAAAAACCAAGAACAACCACGGGCGCACGAAAAAGAAGCGTGTGCAGGTACCCGGCCAGCAGATAACAGGCGAGAACGGCAACGAAGAGTTCCTCCAGGAGCGCGTACACCTCAGCCTGGCAGACATACACCCGACGGTGCGCAACCAGTTCCACCGCATCACACTCGTCAACTACGGGAAGACGGAACGCCTGACCATCGACTACGATGTGCAATTCCATAACATGGAAACAGGAAAAGATGCCAACGTGGGGCCACTCGTCATCATCGAGCTCAAACGCGACGGCAATGTCTTCAGCCCTGTCCTCGACATCCTCCGCCAGCTGCGCATCAAGCCCTGCGGCTTCAGCAAATACTGCATCGGTTCGGTGATGACCAACAAGGGATTGAAGCACAACCGCTTCAACATGCGCATGATTATGTTGGGAAAACTGGCAGGGCAGAAGCTCCAAGCAATTTAACGAAACACGCAACTAATTAGCAACAACAATTATTATAATGGATTTCTTAAACGACATTAACTACCAGCTGGGTAACATAATAGGCTTGACGCTTCTCGACCCCCAGCACTTCATTTCACTGGTAATGCGCTTCGTCATCAACCTGATTGTGGTGACGCTCATAGCACGCTGCTTCTACTACCCCCATAGCCGCCGCCGCGACTATATGTTCATCTTCATCCTGATGTCCATGAGCATCTTCCTGCTGGTAAGCCTGATGGAAGGCGACGGTATGAACCTCGGTGCCGCAATGGGTCTCTTCGCCATCTTCGGCATCATGCGCTTCCGCACAGAGGCTGTGCCCATCCGCGAAATGACGTACCTCTTCATGCTCATTGCCGTGAGCGTCGTGAATGCCCTCAGCCGCGCTGAGTATCATCCCAAGGCAGACTATTGGGACGGTTTCGGACTTGTCACCATTGTCTTCGTCAACCTGGTCTTCGTGGGAATGGCCTGGATATTCGAGAGCAGCAAGCTGGTCAGTACAAGTTGCAGCAAGTATATCAAGTACGACAACGTCGCCCTCATCGCTCCCGACAAACGCGAAGAGCTGATAGCCGACCTTGAAAAGCGCACTGGCCTGAAGATACAGCGCATAGAAATAGGTCTCGTCGATTTCCTCAAGGATGCGTGCCTCATCCGCATCTTCTATGATGAACCCAAGGACCGTGGAAACAGTATAGAAGAAATGACCAAAATGCCTCGCATATGAACCTGCGTAAATTTCTCCTTGCTTTATCGCTCATCTGTGTCGCTCCACTAATGGCACAGGAGAACGACGAGCTGGGCATCTGGTCCGAGATTGGGGTGGAGAAAGCCATCACCCGAAATTGGGATGTCGGACTGGACTTGGAGTACCGTGCGCAGAACAAGTCACGCTTTTCCGCAGGACTCAGTACAAGTTACAAGCCCTGGAAATGGCTCAAGCTTGGCATTGGCTACGACTTCCTCTACTCCTACCGCCCGGACAAGTACAAGGTCAAGAACAATCTGGAAGAAAAGATTGCGGAGATAGGGCTTTTAGAGGAACATCTTCAAGACCCCGACAATCTGGAATACTATCCCGAGAAATGGAAAGTGGGCTACAACCACACGCCCGAGTACTGGTTTCCGCGCCACCGCTTCAGTGTGGAGGCCACAGGAAGCATCAAGTTATGGAAATGGCTCAAGATTTCCCTGAGAGAACGCTATCAGATAACCTACGCCAAGGCAAGAACTATCTCCCAATACAAGTATCGCGATGTCTATGAAATGGAAGAGAACTGGGATTGGGGCGGAGCTACCGACAGCGGAGACACTGGTGGAGACACTGGAGATGACAGTGGTAGTTCCAGCGGAGGCTCCGACAACCCCTGGGACTGGGGAGACTGGGGTGATTGGGGAGACTCTGACGATTCGGGGGACTCGGGAGACTCAGGAGATTCTGGTGGCTCCTCTGCGTTTGAGCCGACAGTAACAAGAGTCGTCAACCAGACGGGTTCGACAGAAGAATGGGAGCAAACCGTCAAGCCTGCCTACACCGACCAAGTGCTGCGCTCGCGCATCAAACTCGAATACGACAAGAAGCGCTGCCCTTTTTCGCCCTTCATCTCGGCAGAATTCCACAACAGCGTCAGGAGAGGCGACCACATGCTGCTCCAGAAGATACGCACGGCGGCAGGCTTCAGCTACAAGTTCCGCAAGCACAACACCATATCCCTGGCATACCTGCTTACCTTCGACATGTACGACATAGAGGACAACGAGGTCGTACGTCTGCACACCAGGACACACGCCATCAACTTTGGCTACAAATACAGTTTCTGAGCAAACAACACATTAAATATATTATAGTATGAAAACAAAGAACATTCTGGCAGCAATGCTGCTCATGGTCAGCGCAAACATGATGGCTGACGAGTATGAGTACAAGTACCTCACCGTCAGCTACGGCAACAACTCGGAAGAGAGCATCTCTCTGCCCACCGTGCAGAAGATTACCTTCGAAGAGGGCTTTGTCGTAGTAGCCACCACCGATGGCAACTTCAAGTTCCCCATCTCCATCATGGACAAGATGACCTTCACCGAGACGGCAACAGCCATCGAAGCCCTGCCCGAGGAGGCAAAGGGTGTTACCTACAAAGACGGCACGCTTGCCATCAAGGGCGACGGTCTGCTGCGCATCTACAATACAGGCGGTGCTCTGGTCAACATTGCCAACGTCAAGGAAGGTGCCAACATCAGTCTTGGCAACCTGCCCGCCGGTGTCTATATCGTGCGCATGGGCGACAAAGTCATCAAGGTTAGGAAATAACCCCCTCCCCCATACCCCACGAAAAGGTGGGTCACACCACGCATAAACAATTTTATAAAGAAGAATATGGATAACACTAATCGCAAGGCTTTCCTCTTCGGGGGGAGGCTCATAGGTGGATTGTTGCTCTTTATGTTCGGCATCGTCCTCCACGCACAGGAGCAGATACGCATCTGGCAGGCAGGCAATGATACGCGCTTGACCACCACGGACGTGCCGTTCTCTGACGGAGGCTCGACCTTCACTGTGGGGGACAAGACGTTCGACACCAGTTCCGTAGATAGCATCACGGTGGTGCACACCGTCTATGTCACCTTCGCAGACAACACAGCAACGGTCGATTTGGGACATGCGCCGAACGTCGAGGTGTCAATCGACGGCGCACACGTCAACATCCTCAGCACCAACACGAAGAACGAGCTGGAGTTCGTACTGCAGGGTACGAGCACACAGGGGTCGCTGACCTACGACGGCCCGCTCAAGTGCAAATTCTACCTGAACGGCCTCAACCTGACGAGCAATCGCGGTGCAGCCATCGACATCCAGTGCGGTAAGCGTGTCAGCCTGATTCTCAACTCCGGCACAGAGAACTTCCTTGCCGATGCAGCAGGTGGCAGTCAGAAGGCAGCCCTCTACTGCAAAGGACACCTCGAAGTGGAAGGCAGCGGCACACTCACCGTCTGGGGCAACGCCAAGCACGGCATCGCCACCAAGGAGTACATGCAGCTGAAGAAGAGCACAGGTCTCATCATCGTCGAGAAAGCCGTATCGGATGCCATGCACGTCGGCCAGTACTTCCTTATGAGCGGCGGCGAGCTGCGACTCAGCGGACAGGGCGGCGACGGCTTGCAAGTGGAAAAGGTGACGCTCAGTGACGATGTCACGCCAGACCCCAACAAGGAAGAGAACGGGCAGATGTTCATCAAAGGCGGTACCATCGGCATTGTCGCTGCCAGCAACGACGTCAAGGGCATCAAAGTTCCCGGCAACATGACCATCAGCGGCGGAACCTTTAACATTCTGGCCAGCGGCAACGGCAGCAAAGGCATCTCCGTCTCCGGCAACATGCTTATCAACGAAGACGACAACACCACCCTCATACAAATTCGTGCCACAGGCGGCATCTACGAAGATGAAGAAACCGAGGACGAGTCACGTTGCATGGGCATTAAGGTGGACGGCAACCTGACCATCAATGCCGGCACCGTGCGCGTAGCCAACACCGGCAGCGGTTCACGCGGCATCAGGATTCATGGCACATACACCAAGTCTTCCAACGCCACGGTGCAAGCTAACATCAAGCAAGGCTAAAGAATAGGCTTATACACAACCGAAGAGGCTGTGTCATAAATAACAACAACGGATTTCACGGATTACACGGATTATATTATTTGCTGATTATCAACAGCACTTAAATCCGTGTAATCCGTGAAATCCGTTGTTTTAGAAGTCATCGCTGGAAGAGCCGAAGCGCTTCACGTCCTCGATGACCTTGAGCAGGTACTGACCGTATTGGTTCTTGAGCATGGGCTGTGCCAACTGGCGCATCCGTTCCTCGTCTATCCATCCTTTTCTGTAGGCAATGCCCTCTAAGCAGCCCACTTTGAGACCCTGACGCTTCTCCAGCACCTCAATGTAGGTGGAAGCCTCGGAGAGCGAGTCGTGTGTGCCTGTGTCGAGCCATGCAAAGCCGCGTCCCAGCGTCTGCACCTTCAGTTCGCCATCCTCCAAGAACTTCTGGTTGACGGTCGTTATCTCATACTCGCCTCGGGCGCTTGGCTTGATGTTGCGAGCCACATCGACCACCTTGTTGGGATAGAAGTAGAGGCCGACCACAGCATAGTTGCTCTTGGGCTGTGCGGGTTTCTCCTCGATAGAGAGGCAGTTGCCCTGCTTGTCGAACTCAGCCACGCCGTAGCGTTCGGGGTCGTTCACCCAGTAGCCGAAGACGGTGGCCTTCTTATCCTCCTCTGCCGTGCGCACAGCTTCGCGGAGCATGGCACTGAAACCATTGCCCTGGAAGATGTTGTCGCCAAGGACAAGGCAGGCGCAGTCGTCGCCTATGAAGTCTGCACCGATGGTGAAGGCCTGTGCCAACCCGTCGGGCGAAGGTTGCTCGGCATACGAGAAGCGCACGCCATAGTCGCTGCCGTCGCCCAGCAAACGCTTGAAACCAGGCAGGTCGAAGGGCGTGGAGATGATAAGGATTTCGCGGATGCCCGCCAGCATGAGCACGCTGATGGGATAGTAAATCATCGGTTTGTCGTAGATGGGCATGAGCTGCTTGCTGATACCCTTCGTGATGGGATAAAGCCGGGTGCCAGAGCCGCCGGCAAGAACAATTCCTTTCATGGTTCTTTATTTTTTGTCGTTATTTGACTTCATAATCGAGGCATGTGCGCTGGCTTGTATATGGCCGCACTTTCCCGTCTGCCACAGTCACATGTTCGGGATGCACGGCGTATGCCTTGAGCGCAGCCTCGTCGGTGAAGGTGCTGTCGAGCATGACATCGGCGTTCGACGAATCCAAGCGTCCATCCACATTGACAGTGATGTCAATCAGACCGGGGATGCGGCCTGCCAGTCCCTCCAGACCTGCCTTGATGCCCTGCTTCACGCTCTCTTTCTCTGCGGCAGAGAGGTCTTCCCGCAGCCGCCACAATATGATGTGTTTTACCATAATATATTATATCTAATGTGTGTTTGGTGCTACAAAGATAACAAGATTTGCCGACACTGCCAAATTTATGGGCGAAAATGTCTGACCGAAGAGGGTTGCAGGAAGAGGCAGACGGCACCTGCCAGCATCATGTAGATGCCTATATAGACGAAAGGCAGCCACGGGTCGCGCACCAGCTCGAAGATGCTGATGTCGCTCATGCCGCCCTTTGCTTCGTCGTAGCTGTACTGGTAAATCTTCCATCCCCGGACGGAGAGGGGTTTGTTGACGCGGATGGTGTCGCGTACCGTGATGCCGCTCTTGGTATAGACCGTCACGTCGGACAAGAAGCTGAACTTCGGCTGTTCCTCGATGGCGAAGTCGTGGAGTTCGATGGCAATGGGAAGCTGGTGCACCCGGTGCTGGGCATCGACGGCACGCCATTCTGTCCTGCCCTCCTGCGTTGTCATAAACAGGCGTTGCATATCAGCATTGCCGAGCGTGCCTGCCACGAGGGCGAGGAACAGCCCCAGATGGTTGAGAAGGAAGGGCAGGCTGCGCCACGTCGGATGTTGCAGCCGCGTCATGCAGACCATGCCGAGAAGCACACATAACCACACATACAAGAGGACGAAAGGCCAGAAGGTGAGCATGTCGGTGATGCCGATGGGGTCTGTCGGCACGTGTCCGGCTGGCACCTGGCGCGTCACCCCCATGAGCATGGTGGCCATGACGCACGCCACCATAGCTGGTATGCCGGCTTGTAGCGTTGCCATCCAGCGGAATACATAGACACGCCTCCGGCACAGGTGCATCAACACGATGCCGAGCAACAGCACCGCCAGCACAACGGCATTGACAGGCCAGGCCATCATGCCCCAGCGGACAGGGCCTGCTACCGTCTGCAACAGCAGGCCTCCTGCCACCAAACCGCAGCAGACGAAGCCGCCTGCTGTCATTCCCCAAGGCTTGTTCATAAGGACGACTGTCTATTCAAGTTCCAACAGCACAGGACAATGGTCGCTGCCCATGATGTCACTACAGATGTCGGCCGTCTTCACACGGGAAGCAAGCCGGTTTGACACGAGGAAATAGTCGATGCGCCACCCTACATTCTTCTCCCTCGCACGGAAGCGGTAGCTCCACCAGCTGTAGCGGTCTGTGGCATCGGGGTGGAGTTGGCGGAAGGTGTCGGTGAAGCCGCTGCCCAGCAGCACGGTCATCTTCTCCCGCTCTTCGTCTGTAAAGCCCGCGTTCTGATGGTTCGTCTTCGGGTTCTTCAGGTCGATTTCCTGATGCGCCACATTCATGTCGCCGCACACGATGACGGGTTTCTTCCCATCGAGCGCAAGGAGATAGCTGCGGAAGGCATCTTCCCATTGCATCCGATAGTCGAGGCGGCGCAGGCCGTCCTGACTGTTGGGCGTATAGACACAGACCAGATAGTGGTCTTCCATCTCAAGGGTAACGACACGCCCCTCGCTGTCGTGCTCCTCGATGCCCATGCCGTATGTCACGGCCAGAGGTGTCTGGCGGGTGAAGACGGCAGTGCCCGAATAGCCCTTCTTCTCTGCATAGTTCCAATAGGACGTATAGCCGGGGAACTCCAAATCAAGCTGCCCTGCCTGCATCTTCGTTTCCTGCAGGCAGAAGAAGTCTGCGTCCAACTGGGCAAACACTTCCTTGAAGTTCTTCCCTACAACAGCCCGCAAGCCGTTGACATTCCAACTAACATACCGCATTATTTACGATTTAAGGATTTAACGATTTCTGTGTGCAAAGATACGAAAAATGTTGAGAAGTCCATAATTCTGAGCTATGAACTATAAACTATGAACTAAAATTCGTACCTTTGTAGCCTTAACGGTAAACTAACAACTATGAATTATGAACTCTAAATTAAGTGCTCTGGCAAAGGATACCGTCATCTACGGACTGTCGAGCATCGTCGGGCGCTTCCTCAACTACTTGCTCGTGCCGCTCTACACGCACTACATGCCCAAGGCTTCGGGCGACTATGGTGTGAGCACGAACATGTATGCGTACACCGCTTTGTTCTTCGTCATCCTGACCTTCGGCATGGAGACGACGCTCTTCCGCTTCGCCAATGACGAGCGCGAATGTCCCGACACCGTCTTCTCCACCGGCTTTGCCATGGTGGGCAGCCTCACGGCCATCTTCATCCTGCTTGTCTTCGGCTTCATCACACCCATATCCGGCTATCTCGGCTATGCCGAACACCCCGATTACCTGCTGATGATGGCTTCCGTGGTTGCATTGGATGCCCTGCAGGCACTGCCTTTCTGCTACCTGCGTTTCCAGCATCGTCCCATACGTTTCATGTCGCTGAAGATGCTCTTCATCTTCCTCAACATCGCCCTCAACCTCATCTACTTCGTCCTTCTCGGCAAGACAAGTGTCTTCTATGTCTTTTTCATTAACCTGCTCTGCACAGGCTTCATCACCTTCTTCTTCATTCCCGACCTGATAAAGATTCATTGGCACTTCGACGGGAAACTGCTTCGAAGGATGCTCTCCTACTCGTGGCCGATACTCGTGCTGGGCGTGACAGGCATCCTCAATCAAGTGGCCGACAAGATACTCTTCCCGAAGGTCTATCCCGACGAGGCGCAGGCGAACGTCGAGCTGGGCGTTTATGGCAGCTGCGTCAAAGTGGCGATGATTATGGCGATGATAACCCAGGCTTTCCGATATGCCTACGAACCCATCGTCTTTGCCAAGTCGAAAGATGCCGACAAGAACGAGTACTATGCCCTCGGGATGAAGTATTTCATCATCTTCACCCTTCTGGCATTCCTCGGCGTGATGGGCTGGCTGCCTGTCATTCGCCACATGATTGGAGCCGACTATTGGGAAGGATTGCGCGTCATACCCATTGTGATGGTGGCAGAGATTATGATGGGCATCTACTTCAACCTCTCCTTCTGGTACAAGCTGATTGACAAGACCATCTACGGCGCGCTGTTCTCTCTGGCGGGATGCGTCATGCTCTTTGCCGTCAACCTGTGGGGCATTCCACACTACAGCTATATGGCTTGCGCCTGGGGCGGTGTGGCAGGCTACGGCACGGCAATGCTCCTGAGCTATTTCGTCGGGCAGCGGCTCTATCCCATCCCCTACCCGCTTCGCTCGATAGCGTTCTACACCATCATCGCAGCCGCGTTCTATTACGTCATGACGCTCATTCCGTCGGAGTGGCCCGAGTGGCAATACGTCGGCACCAGCTCGGTGCTCATCCTCGCCTTTGCAGCTCTTATTTACAAGAAGGAACTGAGGAAAACACAACAGGCCTAAGGTAGTTGCCAAACTAAGCACGCCTAATTGCCCGATTAGGCACGTCTAAATAGCAAACCAGGCACGTCTAATTGTCGGATTAGGCGTGCCTGGTTTTATAATGCATCAAAGCTATTCTCCCAAGATAATCTGCCTCAAGGCATCCATCAGCTGGTCTGCCAGCCCGATGTTGTAGCCTTGGCGGAACCACACGACGCGGTTGAAGGTGTCGCACAGCATGAGGATGGGCAGCTCTTCATTGCCTCGCGTAAGCTCCGGAATGTGCATGGCCTCGATGGTCTGCTTGTCGGCAACGCCGAAGAGGACGTTGCTGGGCAGGTCGTCGTACTCCTTGCGGTCGAAGTTGTCATAATCCTCCTGGCTCGGGAAGAGCATGAGGTAGCATTGCGACCACTGGGAGATGTGTATGTTGACGGCCTCCATGTCGTGCAGGAGGTGTGCGCTTGGCTCGTGACCACTGCGTATGAGGGCTATCATGTAGAAGCCTCGGCCTGTGGTTTCCAGTATGGGCTTGTGAACGCCCCTTGCATTTGTGAAGCCCAGCTCGCAGTCGAAGTTGCCGATGACATGCAGGCGGTCTTCGTTGGCACGCAGGTGCAACTGTTCCGTCTGTTGCTGCTGTGCACCAACCCCAAAAATCTCCAGGTTCGCCCACACACCGCCATTTGCCAGACGTGTGCCGCTCAGGAGCATGTACTGTCCGGCATCGACCTGCACGCCGTCGGCAAAGGTTTCTTTCCAGGTAGTGCCTTCCGGGAACTCCTGCAACTGCGGCCGTCCGCCATCGATGCGCGACAGGGTGAAGTGCGAATAGTAGGTGGGGTTCTCCTTGAACTTCTGGTCGGAATAAGAGAGGCGGAGCCTCACCCCATCCCCCTCCAAAGGAGAGGGGGTCAAGTCGCAGTTGTTCTCCCCTCCTGTGAGGGCAGGGTGCAGGTTGGGGGAGGCTATCACTTTGCCCGTCACCTCGTCGATGCGGGCGGGGATGCCTATGCTGCGGGCCGCTGAGACAAGGAAGATGTCGCGGCTGTGGGCATCGCACGTCCTGTGCCGGAGCACCCCAAGCGGACTCATGCAGAGGTGCTGCGGGTTGCGCGTATCATCTACCGTAATGCTGTCCGCCACCCACTGCTGCAGTTCCTCGGCAGTCATGCCCTTGAAGTACTCTCGGAGCACACCGCGACAAGGTGTCAAGCGCTCGTTGGCAACGCGCGGGGAGAGAAGCCTCTCCCCATCCCTCTCCAAAGGAGAGGGAGCCAAGCCGCTGCCGTCCCCCCCTCCTTCGGAGGGGACGGGGGAGGCTACATCAAGCAATACCTCCAGCGTCACATCCCTATAGTCCTTCTTCGAGAGCGTGGCGAGGATATCGTCGGCCAGCTTTTTGTCCGGACAAATCTGCTTGAAAGTCTGGATGGTCTGCCAGTTGGCGCGTGCCAACGCCTCGGGGCTGTCGGGCTCCGCGTCTGGGCAGAAGGCCTGCTTCATATAGGCGATGCGAATGCTGTCCTCGCTGGCAAGTCGCTTGCGGTTGGCTCGCACGGCCTCGGTTGTAGGCACAGGCTTGTTGTCCTTAGCTACCGGCGGCATCAGGTCAAGCTCGAAGGAGCCGGTAAAGGTGCTGTCCTTGTCGAGAACGACAGAGGCAAGGGAATTCTTGCCGACGCTCACCTTCTTGAAGCCGAACTTGCCGTCCTTGCTTGCCCAAATGACGAGGTCGCCCTTGCCGCATGTCAGGGAGGACTGCCCCTTGTCATCACTCTGCTTGGAAGCGAGGGGGTAGAACTCGGCGTAGTTGTAGAGGCGGTAATCGACCGTTGCTCCCCCGACGGGCAGGCTGTCCTGGTCGAGCACCGTCACGATGACGGTGGCAACGTCGGCATAGTTCTTCGTGACGTTTATCTCCGTGTAGCAAGCCGTCTTGTTCACCACTTCCTCCGGCCCGCAATAGTCGCCGAAGACCTTTGTGTGCATGAGCATGGCTCGGGTGGCCGACTCGTTGAACCAGCCGAGGTTCAGCACCGGCTCCGGCTCGCAGGCCCCGAGGAAGTACCACTTGCCATCCACCCAGGCTTCCACCCAGGCATGGTTGTCGTCGGTATGCGCCCAGCGCGGCGTATAGACCTGTCGGGCAGGAATGCCGACGGCGCGGAGGGCAGAGACCGTGAGGGTGCTCTCCTCGCCGCAGCGACCGATGGCGGAGCGCAGCGTGTTCATGGGCGAAGAGGTGCGGCTGTCGCTGGGCTGGTAGCAGACATGCTCGTGGCACCAGTGGTTCACCTCGAGCACGGCATTGTACATCGACTTGTCTTTGACGCGCTCCTTCAGTTCGTCGTAATAGACGATGCGGAAGGAGTCGAGGTCTTCGTTGTTGACGCGCAGCGGCAGCACGAAGTGCCGCCACTCCCTGCCCGGCACCTTCTCGCCCCAAGGCATCTCGTGCCGCGCACGCACCGTGACGGCGACGTTAGCCTCCCAGAACTCGCGCGGGTAATCCACACTGTCGGGCAGCGGCATGTTCTCGTAGAGGAAATCCAGTGCTGCACGCTCCTCCTTCGTCTGGCTGCCAGTGCAGGCAGCCATAAAAGCAAAGAGCCCCACTATGAGGGCTCCCTGCAATATCGTCCGTTTCTTATTCTGCATACATATCTACAATGAGTTCACCAAACAGGGTGTTGGCCCAAGCAAACCAGCTGCGTGTGAAGTCCTTTGCGTCATCCTTGTTAAAGGACTCGTGCATGAAGCCTGTGTCGCCGTCGGTCTTGAGGATTTGCTCTACGCACCATTCCTTCTCGGCACGGTCGTTAGTGGTGAAGGCTTTCATCACAAGGCTCATGGGCCAAGGCTTGTTCAGGCCGCAGTGGGGGCCGCCGATGCCTTCGCCAGCCTTACCCTTGAAGAAGTAGGGGTTGTCCTCGCTCCAGACGAAGCGGCGCGTGTTCTGATAGATGGAATCGTCGATGGCGACGTCGGTCAGGTAGGGCAGGCAGAGCAGGCTGGGCGCGTTGCTGTCGTCCATCAGAAGAGCACTTCCATAGCCGTCCACCTCGAAGGCATAAATCTTGCCGTACTTGGGATGCTCCACGACAGCATACTTCTCCAGAGCCTCTTCCACCTGGGTTGCCATGCGGCGGCAGTCACTTGCCAAACCGTACTCCTTGTTCACATCGTTCAGGATGATGGCAGCCTTGCGCAGCACGCTTACTGCAAAGAAGTTGCTGGGCACGAGGTAAGGGAAGATGGTGCTGTCGTCGCTGGGACGGAAGGCACTGGCAATCAGTCCGCAGGGCTTGCCGGGATGGCCGTAGCCCCGGTTGGAGCGTGTGTCGTGCAATGCCTCAGTCTTGCGGGTGAAGCGGTAGTTGGTGATGGGGCCGTTCCAGTTCTGCTGGTCTTGGAAGACGTGCAGTATCTCGCGGATAGCCTGAATCCACTTCTCGTCGAAGATGCTGGTGTCGCCCGTCATCTGCCAGTAGGCATAGGCAAGGCGCAGGGGATAGCAGAGCGAGTCAATCTCGTACTTGCGCTCGTGCAGCTCCTTCTTCATCTTGGTATTGTCTGTCATCCAGTGACCGTTCTCTATGGCCTTGATGTTGAAAGCGTTGGCATACGGGTCGATGAGGATGCAGGCAAGCTGCCGACGGATGACCCCACGGATGAGGTGGCGCAAAGGTTCGTCCTGGTTCACATAGCGCAGGTAGGGCCACACCTGTGCGGCACTGTCGCGCAACCACATGGCTTCGATGTCGCCGGTGATGACGAAAGTGTCATCGTCACCACTCTCGTTGCTGTACCAGACGGTCGTGTCGAGGGTGTTGGGGAAGCAGTTGACGAACATCCAATAGAGCTTGGGGTTGATGGCCGTCAGCTTCTGCTTGAGGTCGAGAATCTGCTTCTCGATGGCTTCGCTGCGGAAGAGACGCTTCTCTGGTTCAGGACGCAGGTCCTTGATGGTGCTCTGTGCTGCCACCTCCTGCTTCTTGGCAGGCTCGGGAATGAAAGGTGCTGCCACCGCACTTGCAGGGACAGCCAAAAGGAGGGAAATGATTAGCTTTTTCATATTGTCTGATTACTCTGATTATTCTGAATACTCTGATTACTTGGCAGTCATATAGACATCCAGCGTTCCCCCTGCCATGATTTGCTCGTGGGTGATGGTGGTGCCTTTCAGCTGCTGGCCGTTCAACACATACTTCTTCACATAGATGGCCTTGTCGCTGCCGCCGTGGGTGCGGATGGTGAAGGTCTTGCCGTCGCGAACGGGGATGACGGCCTCCTCAACGATGGGCGACCCTAACTGATAGACGCCACCACAAGGCTCCACTTGATAGAAGCCGAGGGCGGAGAGGATGTACCAGGCGGACATCTGGCCGACATCCTCGTTGCCGCAGAGCCCGGCGGGCTGGTCGGTGTAGAGCTCGTCCATCACCTGGCGAATCCACTTCTGCGCCTTGCGGGGCTGACCTACATAGTTATACATGTAGAGGATGTGGTGGCTGGGTTCGTTGCCGTGGGCATATTGACCGATGAGGCCAGAGATGTCGGGAGCTGCACCCTCGCCCAGGTCGCTGCTGGCTGCCAGCAGGTCGTCGAGGCGCTTGTCCAAAGCCTTGTCGCCGCCCATCACCTCTGCCAAGCCCTTCACGTCGTGGGGCACAAGGAAGGTGTACTGCCAAGGGTTGCCCTCGGTGTAGTCGCGCGTCTGGCGGTTGGGATTGAAGTTCTCAGGCAAGGGACGGAACTCGCCCTTCATATCGAGAGCACGCATCACGTTGACGCGATGGTCGTAGAGCCTCTTGTAGTTCATGCTCACCTCGTAGAAGCGGACGCTGTCCTCCTTGTGACCGAGGCGGCCTGCCAACTGTGCGGCTGCCCAGGCAGCAATGTAGTACTCCATGCTCTTGCCCACAACCTCGCTCTCGCGGCCGTCGTAGGGCAGGTAGCCAAGCTCTGCCAGATAGTCCTTGCCGCGCAGAGGCACACGGCGTGTTTTGGCAAATTCTGTAGGCAACATGCTGGCACAGACGGCCTCGTAAGCCTCGTCGATGTCGATGTCTGCGGCCTCACCCTTCAGGATGATGTCTGCCAGAACAGGCACGGCGGGCTCACCCACCATGCAGTAGGTGTCGTTGCTCACAAGATGCCATACGGGCAGCTCGCCCCATTCGCGGTAGATGGCAAGCATCGTCTTGGCATAGTCGCGCATACGGTCGGGCATGATGATGGTGGCCAGAGGATGAGCGGCACGGTAGGTGTCCCAGAGGCTCCATGTGGTGAGCGTGTTATAGTCCGCGCCACGGTGCACCTTGAAGTCGGCACCCATGTAGTCGCCCGTCACATCGCTCCACAGTTGGGGAGCCACCATGTAGTGGTACATGGCGGTATAGAAGATGGTGCGCTCGCGCTCGGTGCGGAAGGTTGCTTGGATGCGCGAGAGCTGCTGGTTCCAAGCCTCGGAAGCGGCATCGGCCACGGCATCGAAGTCCCATCCATTGCCCAGCTCGGCATTCAGGTTGAGCATGGCATTGGCCTCGCTGGTGGGCGAGAGTGCCACCTTCACCATCACCTGGTCGCCCGGGTCAACCTCGAAAGTGGCCTGACCGTACTTGGCATTGAGGCCTTCGCTCAGCCAGTAATGCATGGGCTTGCTGAACTTCATGCAGAAATACACAATCTGGTCGTTGGCCCAGCCGTGGCTGCGGCGATAGCCAACCAGCGTGTAGTCGTCGAGAGGCACAACGCGCGTGTCGCGTGCCTGGTCGCCGATGGTGTTCTCCAAGTCGATGATGATGCGGGCATTGTTGCTGCCCTTGGGGAAGCCGAAGCGGTAGAGGGCTGTGCGCTCCGTAGCTGTCACCTCGGCCATGATGCCGAAGCGGTCCAGCAGGACGCGGTAGTAGCCTGGCACGATGACCTCCGACTCGTGGCTGTACTCGCTGGCGATGCCCTCGCGCGTAAGCTCCAAATCACCGTATGCAGGCATCAGGCCGATGTCGCCCAAGTCGCCGCAACCAGTGCCGCTGAGGTGCATCTGGGCAAAGCCGATAATTTTCTTGCCGCTCTCGTGGTAGCCCGAGCACCAGTCCCAACCGGTCTCAATCTGCGTGGGGCCGGCATTCACCATGCCAAAAGGCACACTGGCACCCACGAAGACATGCCCGTGGTCGCCCGTGCCAATTACGGGGTTCACATACTTTGCCAGATTTTCGGCCTGCGCCGTAGCAGCGAACAAAAGGCCGAGAAGAAGGAATTTACTTTTCATTGTATCTTTTCTTTTAAGTAACAGTTCCATTGTCTGCATCATCCGTCATAACGGTGTTCATTGTCAAAAGACAATTACGAGTAGTCGCTTAATTGCAAATTTGTTGGCAAAGATACGAATAAGTAAGCGAAAAACAAAGGGAAAATATGTTTTTCTTCATATTTCCGAAGGAAAGTCACCTCAGAGCTGCCAGAGCTTGCATGTGTTAGCGCCTCCATGCCTCATCCACCTCTTTTGATTTGTGAGACATAAACAAAAAAACCGCCCCATCCTTCACGGACGAAGCGGTTCTACTAACGATTATGATTATTGCAATTTAGAATTATTCCTGAGCTTCTTTGGCAGGTGCTGCACTCTCTGCGGCGTCTGCTGCGGATGCCTCGGCTGCTTCTGCTGCGGGAGCAGATGCCTTCTTTGAAGAACGGCGTGTGCGCTTTGCCTTCTTAGCTGTCTTTGCCATGTTCTCGTCGAAATCAACGAGTTCGATGAAACACATGGGAGCGGCATCGCTAGCACGGAAACCTGTCTTGATGATACGGGTGTAACCACCGGGACGGTCGGCAACCTTCTGTGAGATTACAGTGAACAGTTCCGTGATGGCGTGCTTGTCCTGCAGGTAGCTGAACACAACGCGACGCGAATTGGTAGTGTCCTCCTTCGACTTGGTGATGAGGGGCTCTACATACTTCTTCAAGGCCTTTGCCTTGGCGAGGGTCGTAGTGATTCTTTTGTGCATGATCAGGGAGATGGCCATGTTGCTCAACATAGCTGCCCTGTGGGATGCAGTACGACCCAGATGATTGAATTTCTTATTATGTCTCATGACTTTTTATTCTTTATCTAATTTATACTTAGAAATATCAGTTCCAAACGACAGATTCAGACTCTCGAGCAAATCATCAAGCTCCGTGAGCGATTTCTTGCCGAAGTTCCTAAACTTGAGCAGGTCGGTCTTGTTGTACTGTACGAGGTCGCCCAAGGTGTCAACATCGGCAGCCTTGAGGCAGTTCAGGGCACGTACTGACAAGTCCATATCAACCAGCTTGGTCTTCAGGAGCTGGCGCATGTGCAGAACCTCCTCGTCGAACTCCTCGTTCACCTCCATGTCGCTGTTCTCGAGCGTAATCTTCTCGTCGCTGAACAGCATGAAGTGGTGGATGAGGATGCGGGCAGCTTCCTTGAGCGCTTCCTTCGGGTGAATGGAACCATCAGTGGTAATCTCAAGCACGAGCTTCTCATAGTCGGTCTTACCTTCTACGCGGAAGTTCTCTACTGCGTACTTGACATTCCTGATAGGTGTGTAGATTGAATCGATGGGGATAACATTCACATCGGTGCAGAAGGGACGGTTCTCGTCGGCGGGAACATAGCCCCTACCCTTGTTGATGCTGATTTCAATGCGCAAGGATGCCTTGGCATCCAAGTGGCAGATAACCAGTTCGGGGTTCAGGACTTCGAAGCCTACGAGCTGCTTGTTGAAGTCGCCGGCCTTAAGCTCTGTGGCGTTCTCAACTGTAATAGAAACTTTCTCCGTTTCAAAGTCTTCTACAACCTGCTTGAATCTTACCTGCTTCAGGTTCAAAATAATGTTGGTAACATCTTCCTTGACTCCAGGCACGGTGGCAAACTCATGCTCAACGCCTGAAATAGATACGGTGTTGATAGCAAAGCCATCAAGAGAGGAGAGAAGGATACGGCGCAAAGCATTACCAATGGTAGTACCGAAACCACCTTCCAAGGGGCGGAACTCGAACTTACCGTACTTGTCATCCGCCTCCAACATTATAACCTTATCGGGTTTTTGAAATGCTAATATCGCCATTCTTATATTTTATTTAGAGTACAACTCAACGATCAATTGTTCCTTAATGGTCTCGGGAATGTCAGCACGGTCGGGCTTGTGGAGATACTTGCCTGCCTTCTGATTCTCATCCCATTCAATCCAAGGATACTTGGAGTGGTTGAAGCCTGCCAAAGCATTCTGGATAACTTCGAGGCTCTTGCTGCGCTCACGTACACCTACCAATTGACCGGGCTTAACGCTATAAGAAGGGATACCCACTACCTGACCATCTACCACGATGTGCTTGTGGTTGACAAGCTGGCGGGCAGCACGACGAGTAGGAGCGATGCCCAGACGATAAACGATATTGTCGAGGCGGCTCTCCAGGTTCTGAAGGAGAATCTCACCTGTGATGCCGCTGGTGCGTGCAGCCTTCTCGAACATGTTGCGGAACTGCTTCTCCAGCACGCCATAGGTATATTTGGCCTTCTGCTTCTCTGCAAGCATGATGCCGTACTCGGAAGTCTTGCGACGGCGGTTGTTACCATGCTGGCCGGGAGGGAAGTTGCGCTTAGCCTGTATTTTGGGATTACCCAGGATAGCCTCGCCGAAGCGACGGTCAATCCTTGACTTAGGTCCTGTATATCTTGCCATAATCTATAAATATATTTCGTTATTACGATATAACGTTATTACGACATAACGCTCATTATTAAACTCTTCTTCTCTTCGGAGGACGACATCCATTGTGAGGAAGCGGAGTAACATCGACAATCTCGACGACCTCGATACCTGCGCCATGAACGGTGCGAATTGCAGACTCACGACCATTGCCTGGACCCTTGACGTATGCCTTCACCTTGCGAAGACCCAGGTCGAATGCAGTCTTTGCACAGTCCTGAGCAGCCATCTGGGCAGCATAGGGAGTGTTCTTCTTTGAACCACGGAAACCCATCTTTCCGGCAGAAGACCAGGAAATGACCTGACCCTCGCTGTTGGCCAAAGAGACAATGATATTGTTGAACGAGCTGTGTACGTGGAGCTGACCCATAGCGTCAACCTTCACCACTCTCTTCTTTGTAGCAACTGTTTTCTTTGCCATATCAAATTTCAATTTTCAATTGTCAACTTTCAATTACTTAGTGGCCTTTTTCTTGTTTGCAACAGTCTTCTTCTTACCCTTACGTGTGCGGGCATTATTCTTTGTGCTCTGACCACGCACAGGAAGACCATTACGATGACGAACTCCACGATAACAGCCGATATCCATCAGACGCTTGATGTTCATCGTAATCTCAGAGCGGAGGTCACCCTCTACCTTATACTCGGCACCGATAATCTCACGAATCTTGCCTGCCTCGTCGTCGGTCCAGTCGGTAACCTTCTTGTCCTTATCTACGCCAGCCTTTTCCAGGATCTTGGCAGAGCTACTGCGACCTATACCGAATATATAGGTCAAAGCGATTTCGCCTCGCTTGTTCTGAGGCAAATCTACACCAACAATTCTAATTGCCATATACTATACTTTTCTTGTTTGCAATAATACTAACCCTGGCGCATCTTGTACTTGGGGTTTTTCTTGTTAATAACATACAAACGACCCTTGCGACGTACAATCTTGCAGTCAGGAGTGCGTTTTTTCAAAGAAGCTCTTGTTTTCATATTGATGTTTTTATTTATATCTGAATACGATACGTCCCTTCGTCAGGTCATACGGACTCATCTCTACCTTGACCTTGTCGCCTGGAAGTATCTTGATGTAATGCATCCTCATCTTGCCGGAGATGTTGCAGATAATCTTCTGACCAATCTCAAGCTCAACACGGAACATCGCATTTGAAAGCGACTCCACAATTACACCGTCTTGTTCTATAACAGCTTGTTTTGCCATATTCGTTTAATTTGCCTTTTCTATATCTTCGAAGGAAGAAAGAATCTCCACTTTACCTTTATGTACCGCAATCGTATGCTCGAAGTGAGCCGACGGTTTGCCGTCGCGTGTCCTGATAGTCCAGTTGTCCTCCGTCATATAGACTTTCGGACTTCCCATCGTTATCATAGGCTCAATCGCAATGCAGAGGCCGCTCTTTATCATCGGGCCGTTTCCCTTTCTCCCATAGTTGGGTACCTGAGGATCCTCATGCATCTTGCGTCCTATGCCATGACCGACGAACTCGCGAACAACTCCGTAGCCATGAGACTCGCAGAGTGTCTGTACCGCAGAACTGATGTCGCCGATGCGCTTGCCCTGCTGGGCACTGGCAATACCCTCATAGAGGGCTTTTTTCGTGACATCGAGCAACTGAGCAACTTCATCCGAAACCTCACCGACACGGAACGTGTAGCAAGAATCGCCGTTGAAACCATTCAGAAGCACTCCACAGTCCACCGACACGATATCTCCGTCCGCTAACGGCGTGTCATTGGGGACACCATGCACCACTACGTCATTGACCGAGGTGCAAATCGACGCTGGGAATGGTGTGCCCCCACAGGGATTGGGGAAATCCTTGAAGGTTGGCACCCCACCATTGTCGCGTATGTATTCATCCGCTACCCTATCCAACTCCTTTGTCGTGACACCTGGCCTGACATATTTCCCCACTTCGGCCAGTGTCTTGGCAACAAGCTGGTTGGCAGCTCGCATTAATTCTATCTCGTCTTCTGTCTTAAGAAAAATCATCCGCTGGTGACTATTTCTTAATAACGTGAAGATATACCAGAGCGGCCATGTATGCGGCCGGAACTCAACAAGCCATCATAGTGCCTCATGAGCAGATGGCTCTCAATCTGCTGGAGCGTGTCGAGAACCACACCAACGAGGATGAGCAGAGATGTGCCGCCAAAGAACTGAGCGAACTCGGGCTTCACATTGAGCAGACCTGCGAAGGCTGGCATACAGGCAATAATTGCCAAGATTATAGAGCCAGGCAGAGTGATGCGATCCATTATCCTGTCAATGAACTCAGCAGTTTCCTTGCCAGGACGAATGCCAGGAATGAAACCGTTGTTGCGCTTC
Source organism: Bacteroidaceae bacterium (assembly GCA_017524545.1). Lineage (GTDB taxonomy): Bacteria > Bacteroidota > Bacteroidia > Bacteroidales > Bacteroidaceae > Physcousia. The sequence continues at coordinate 57,772 of JAFXVN010000027.1, read as the reverse complement.
ATATCCTCAGCCATCTGAACAGGATTCAGGGTAATGGCTGTATAGAAATATGTGAAGGCAATAATCAGCAGAGCAAAGACAATGTTGTATGCCAAACTGGTGTGGTCAGACAATGCCATGAGTACTGGCGAAGCAGCCTGCCCACCGTCGGCAACGAGACCAAGCAGAGTGATGGGAATAAACATGATAGCCTGTGCGAAAATGATAGGCATCACATTGGCAGCAAAAACCTTCAGTGGAATGTACTGACGAACACCACCAACCTGCTGTCCAGCCACCATTCTCTTAGCATACTGTACGGGCACCTTGCGAACACCCTGCACGAACCTAATAGCTGCGAGGACTACAGCAAAGAGTAGCATAAACTCAATAATGAACATTATCAAGCCACCACCCAATGCATTGTTCATGCGAGAGACGAACTCCTGACCGAAAGCCTGAGGCAGACGGGCAATGATACCCAGCATAATGATGAGTGACACGCCATTACCAATACCCTTGTCGGTGATGCGCTCACCAATCCAGAGAATGAACATGCTGCCAGCAGCGAGGATGATTGTGCTCGCCACGATAAACAGCGTCCAGTCAATGGCAGGATTCAACGCACCCTGTGCCTGCACCCTCAGGTTGATCAGATACGACGGAGCCTGTACGAGCAGAATCAGCATGGTCAGATAACGTGTGTACTGATTCATCTTGCGGCGTCCGCTTTCACCTTCGCGCTGCATCTTCTGGAAATATGGCACGACGAAAGCGAAAAGCTGGATGACGATAGATGCCGAGATGTAAGGCATGATACCCAGAGCAAAGATGGATGCATTGGAGAAAGCACCACCGGAGAACATGTTCAACAGAGACATGAGACCGGTGTTGGTCTGTTCCTTCAAAGCAGTCAATGCCTCTGGGTTAATACCAGGCAGGACAATGAATGACCCGAAACGATACATCGCAGCAAATGCCAGCGTGATGAGGATTCTGGTTCGCAGATCCTCAACATGCCAGATGTTCTTCAATGTTTCAATAAACTTCTTCATCAGAATTAAAGTTTAGTTGCAGTACCACCTACATTCTGGATAGCCTCTTCAGCAGTCTTTGAGAAGGCATTGGCGACAACCTCAACCTTTGCGGTCAGAGTTCCATTGCCAAGAACCTTAACAAGTCCCTTTGCGGAAACCAATCCTGCGACAACCATGTCCTCAATGGTAATCTTCTCCAAATTCTTCTTCTCTGCGAGCTTCTGAATTGAAGAAAGATTGACCACCTGATACTCTACACGGTTGATATTCTTGAAGCCGAATTTGGGCAGACGACGCTGCAAAGGCATCTGACCACCTTCGAAACCGACTTTCTTCTTGTAACCGGAACGTGCCTTGGCACCCTTGTGACCACGAGTAGAAGTACCACCCAAGCCAGAACCGGGACCACGACCAAGTCTTCTACGACTATGAGTAGATCCGGCAGCAGGTTTCAAATTATTCAATTTCATAATATAATCGACGTTAATTGTTCATAATACTATCAGCCTACCACCTTTACCAAATGATGGACTGCGTTAATCAAGCCACGGTTAGAGGCATTGTCTTCAATCTCAACAATATGATTCATCTTTCTCAGACCCAGAGTGTCCAAAGTGGCCTTCTGAGTGCGGGGAGCATGAATGCGGCTTCTTACTTGCTGTACTTTGATAGTTGCCATACTTTACCTCCTTATCCTCTAAATACTTTTTCTACACTGATACCACGGTTGGCAGCTACGGTTCTTGCATCGCGCATCTCAGAAAGAGCGGCAATGGTTGCCTTAACCAAGTTGTGGGGGTTGGAAGAACCCTTGGACTTAGCCAAGCAGTCCTTAATGCCCACGCTGTCGAGGACAGCACGCATAGCACCGCCGGCCACAACACCTGTACCTGTAGAGGCAGGCATGATGAGCACATTGGCACCACCAAACTTTGCAGCGGCCTCATGGGGAACAGTACCGTTCCAAACGGGAACACGCACCAGATTCTTCTTGGCTGACTCAACGCCCTTTGCAATAGCGGCGGTGACTTCACCAGCCTTACCCAGGCCCCAGCCGATGATACCATTTTCGTTACCAACAACAACAATAGCGGCGAAGGTGAATGTGCGACCACCCTTCGTAACCTTGGTTACACGGTTGATTGCTACAAGCCTGTCCTTCAGCTCCATTTCGCTGCTTATCTTAACTTTATTTGCCATAATTCATTAGAATTTAAGTCCACCGTTACGTGCTGCATCAGCAACTTCCTTCACTCTGCCATGATAGAGATAACCATTACGGTCGAAAACAACCGAAGTGATGCCTGCCTCGAGAGCTTTCTTGGCAGCCAGTTCACCAACTTTGGCAGCCTGCTCCTTCTTAGGGCATGTCTCCATACCGAGGGAAGATGCGCTGACCAGAGTGGTACCCGTCATATCGTTGATTATCTGAACATATATCTGCTTGTTGCTTCTGAAGACAGACATACGGGGACGTTCTGTAGTACCAGAAATCTTATTGCGAACTCTGTACTTAATCTTGATTCGTCTTTCTAATTTAGTTGTCATAATCTTACAGTTTTAGATGTTACTTGGCACCAGCCGACTTACCGGACTTTCTGCGAATCTGCTCACCCAGGAACAGAATACCTTTGCCCTTGTAAGGCTCTGGCTTACGGAAAGAGCGAATCTTAGCACACACCTGACCGAGAAGCTGCTTGTCGCAAGACTCCAGAATAATCTGAGGATTCTGGTTTCTTTCAGACTTTGTCTCAACCTTGATTTCAGAGGGAAGCTGAAGGAGAATGGGATGAGTGTAGCCCAAAGCGAACTCTAAGAGGTTACCCTGGTTAGAGACACGATAACCTACACCTACAAGCTCAAGCTGCTTCTTGTAGCCTTCGGAAACACCAACGACCATGTTGTTGACAAGAGCACGGTAGAGGCCATGGAAAGCCTGTTTCTGCTTCTTCTCGACGGTGTCGTTTTCTTCTACAATCTCAAACGTCACTTCTGCATCAGCGATGTTAACCTTGATAGCGGGGTTAACAACCTGAGACATTTCACCCTTGGGGCCTTTTACGGTGACTTTGTTGTCGTCACTGACTGTAACAGTCACTCCAGCAGGAATGCTTATGGGCAATTTACCAATTCTTGACATAATGTATTCCTCCTTCAATTAGTAAACGTAGCAAAGAACCTCGCCGCCAATCTTGAGGTCGGCAGCCTCTTTGTTCGTCATTACACCCTTGGATGTGGAAAGGATAGCGATACCCAGTCCGTTGATAACTCTCGGCATATCCTTGTAACCGGTGTACTTACGCATACCGGGCGTGGATATTCTGATTAGCTTCTTGATAGCATTCACCTTGTTGACGGCATCATACTTCAAGGCAATCTTGATTGTACCCTGAGGGCCATCCTCTACGAACTTGTAGTTCAGGATGTAGCCCTTCTCGAAGAGAATCTTTGTGATCTCTTTCTTAAGGTTTGACGCAGGCACCTCCACAACTCTGTGTTTGGCCTGAATTGCATTGCGCAATCTTGTCAAATAGTCTGCAATTGGATCTGTCATATAATTTAGAATTTAATTGATCGGGACTCTCCCGACAATATTAAAAATAACTCTTACCAGCTGGCTTTCTTCACGCCAGGGATGAGACCGCTTGACGCCATTTCACGGAACTGAATACGTGAAAGACCGAACAGGCGGATATAACCCTTGGGACGACCGGTGATTTTGCAACGATTGTGAAGACGGATAGGATTGGCATTGCGGGGGATTGCCTGCAGCTTCTGTGCTGCTTCGTATGCCTCCACGGGGTCGCCACTATTAACAATCTTCTTCAACGCAGCACGCTTTTCAGCATACTTAGCCACGAGTTTAGCTCTCTTGACCTCGCGGGCCTTCATTGATTCTTTTGCCATATTGTTTAGTCGTTTTTAGCGTTCTTGAAGGGAAGACCAAACTCTTTGAGCAGGGCGTATCCCTCTTCATCTGTCTTTGCTGTGGTAACAAACGTGATGTTCATACCGAGGATGCGGTCGATGGTATCGATGTTGATTTCGGGGAAGATAATCTGCTCCTGAATACCAAGGGTATAGTTACCACGGCCATCCAACTTGCTCTCAATACCCTTGAAGTCACGGATACGGGGCAGTGCGACGCGCACGAGCTTCTCAAGGAACTCGTACATTCTCTCGCGACGCAATGTTACCATGACACCGATAGGCATCTTCTTACGCAACTTGAAGTTAGCGACGTCCTTCTTGGAAACCGTAGCAACGGCCTTTTGACCTGTGATGGCAGTAAGCTCGTTGATAGCAACGTCGATAATCTTCTTGTCTGCAGTTGCCATTCCCAAGCCCTGATTGATGACAATCTTCTTCAAAACGGGAATCTGCATCGGTGAAGAGTAGTTGAACTGCTTCATCAGTGCAGGAGCAATGCGCTCGGCATATTCTTTCTTAAGGCTTGCAGTATTTGCCATTATTTACTTCTCCTATTTTTTTACAGTTACTTTTCTAGCCTTACCATTGGAACGGACAATCTTGCCTTCCACAATGGGATTGAGCTTAGAAACTTGAATGGGAGCCTCCATCTCAATGATTCCACCCTGAGGATACTTCGCACTGGGCTTCTGGCTCTTCTTCACCTTATTAACACCTTCAACGATGGCGCGCTTTTCCTTAACGAGAACCTGTAACACCTTACCTGTCTGGCCCTTGTTGTTACCAGAGTTCACGTAAACCTCATCGCCTTTCTTAATGTGTAAACTATTCATTTCTGAAATCTTTAATTGATTAAAGAACTTCGGGTGCCAGTGAAACCACCTTCATGTTGGCGGCACGCAACTCACGAGCGACAGGACCGAAAATACGACTACCACGCAGTTCGCCCGCATTGTTCAGAAGAACGCAAGCGTTATCATCAAAACGAATGTAGGAGCCGTCAGCACGACGGACTTCCTTCTTAGTACGTACAATCAAGGCCTTAGACACTGTACCCTTCTTAACTTCACTGGTGGGGATAGCGCTCTTCACAGATACAACAATCACATCACCGACAGATGCATAGCGACGGCGGGTACCACCCAACACGCGGATGCACATAGCTTCCTTTGCGCCGCTATTATCTGCTACTACTAATCTAGATTCTGTTTGTATCATAATTACTTAGCTCTTTCTACGATTTCTACTACTCTCCATCTCTTGGTTTTGCTCAAGGGACGGGTTTCCATAATCAGGACGGTGTCACCCTTGTGGCAGTCGTTCTTCTCATCATGAGCATGATACTTCTTCGTCTTGGAAACGAACTTGCCATAGATGGGGTGCTTCTCCTTAAACTTTGCAGCTACAACAATGGTCTTATCCATCTTGTCGCTTACGACAACACCTGTTCTCGTCTTTCTTAAATTTCTTGGTTCCATGTTTAAGACCATTTTATTTGTTCAACTCTCTTTGGCGAAGCACGGTCTTGAGGCGTGCTATGTCACGACGCGCAGCCTTAATCTGTGCACTGTTAGCCAAGGGTGATACTGCATGGTTCAGGAGCATCTGCTTGTAGTTGGCCTGCTCCGTCTGTATGCGCTCTGCCAAATCGGCAGTAGTCATCTCCTTTATTTCTGCAATCTTCATAATTATGCGTTTTTGTCGTAATCACGTCTAACAATGAACTTCGTCACAACTGGCAACTTCTGAGAAGCCAGACGAAGTGCTTCCTTGGCAATTTCGTATGAAACGCCTTCAATCTCGAAAATGATGCGACCGGGAGTGATGGGGAACACGTAGCCTACGGGATCACCCTTACCCTTACCCATGCGGACATCAGCAGGCTTCTTAGTGATTGGCTTATCGGGGAAGATACGAATCCAGCTCTGTCCCTCACGCTGCATGTAACGTGTCATAGCGACACGGGCTGCCTCAATCTGGCGGGCGGTAATCCAATGTGTCTCAAGAGACTTGATACCAAAGGAGCCGAATGCCAATTGGTTGCCACGCATGGCGTTGCCTTTGCAACGACCTTTTTGCGGTCTTCTATATTTGGTTCTTTTAGGTTGTAACATGATAATCTAATTTTAGCGATTATTGTTCTTCTTGCGACGGAAGTTCTTTCTGTCGCCACCGCCGAAATTGCGGCCATTGTCCTTCTGCTGTGTGAAGTTAGGAGCGAGATCCTTCTTGCCATATACCTCACCACGGCAAATCCACACCTTGATACCGAGCAGACCAACCTTTGTCAGAGCCTCAGACTGGCAGTAGTCAATATCAGCACGCAGTGTGTGCAGAGGAGTACGTCCCTCCTTGAACATCTCGGAACGGGCAATTTCTGCTCCGTTGAGACGACCGGAAATCAGCACCTTAATACCTTCTGCACCAGCACGCATTGTGTTCTGGATAGCCATCTTGATAGCACGACGGTAAGCAATCTTGCCTTCCACCTGGCGAGCGATGTTATTGGCAACGATAACTGCGTCGAGTTCAGGCTTCTTCACCTCGTAGATGTTAATCTGCACATCCTTCTGAGTGAGCTTCTTCAGCTCCTCCTTGAGGGTGTCAACCTTTTCTCCGCCCTTACCGATGATAAGACCAGGACGAGCAGTGCAAACAGTGATAGTCACCATCTTGAGGGTACGTTCGATGACAATGCGAGAAATGCTGGCGTCACCGAGACGAGCGTCAAGGTACTTGCGGATTTTGCTATCCTCAAGGATAGACTCTCCGAAATCCTTTCCTCCGTACCAATTTGAGTCCCAACCACGGATAATACCGAGGCGGTTGCTTATAGGATTAACTTTCTGTCCCATACTTTTCCTTAATCTTTATTCTTAGTATCAACGAACAACGTGATGTGGTTAGAACGCTTGCGGATTCTATAGCCACGACCCTGAGGAGCGGGTCTCATACGCTTGAGGGTAGCACCCTCATCCACGAAAATCTTAGAGATATAGAGCTCGCCTTCTTCGGCTTTGCGCTCATTCTTCTGTTCCCAGTTGGCAATGGCTGAGCGAAGTACTTTCTCAACGTCTGCACTTGCTGCCTTTACGCAGAACTTCAGAGTGCCCAGTGCTCTATTTACCTCCATACCGCGAACCAAATCAACCACATATCTCATCTTGCGGGGAGAAGAAGGCACATTCCTCAGCTTTGCGAAACTTTGCGCTTTGCGAGCTTCCTTTCTTGCTTCAGCAGCTAATTTCTTTCTTTTTCCCATTATATTATTACTATATATAATTAACGATTAATTACCTGCTTACTTCTTCTTGTTACCAGCATGGCCACCGAACTTGCGGGTAGGGGCGAACTCTCCCAGCTTATGTCCAACCATATTCTCTGTAACGTAAACAGGAATAAACTTATTTCCGTTGTGAACGGCCACTGTATGACCAACGAAATCAGGAGAAATCATAGAAGCGCGAGACCAGGTCTTGACCACGTTCTTCTTTCCGCTTTCATTCATGGCGACGATTTTCTTTTCGAGGCTGACTTCGATATACGGACCTTTCTTTAATGAACGACTCATAGTTTTATTCTAGCTAACTTTTTGTTTACTTATTACATCTCTCAATAATATACTTGTTGGACTGCTTCTTGGGAGCACGAGTCTTGAGTCCCTTAGCATACAGACCCTTACGTGAACGAGGATGACCACCAGACTGGCGACCTTCACCACCACCCATAGGATGGTCGTGGGGATTCATGACAACGCCACGGTTGTGGGGGCGACGGCCCATCCAGCGAGAACGTCCTGCCTTGCCAGAGCTTTCCAGAGCGTGGTCGGAATTACCAACGCTGCCGACGGTTGCCTTGCAAGCAGAGAGAACCTGACGGGTTTCTCCAGAAGGAAGCTTGATAACGCAATAACGACCTTCACGTGAAGTCAGCTGAGCAAAGTTGCCAGCGGAGCGAACGAGCAAAGCGCCCTGACCGGGACGAAGCTCAATGTTGTGGATTACAGTACCGACAGGAATGTTCTGCAGGGGCAGTGCATTTCCGACTTCGGGAGCTGCTTCGGCGCCGCTCATCACAGTAGCGCCCACCTTCAGTCCGTTGGGAGCAATAATATAACGCTTTTCACCATCGGCGTAGAAAAGGAGTGCGATACGTGCCGAACGGTTGGGATCGTACTCAATTGTCTTAACGACGGCGGGAACACCATCTTTCTCACGTCGGAAGTCAATGAAGCGGAACTTCTGCTTGTGACCTCCACCGATATAGCGCATTGTCATCTTGCCGGTGTTGTTACGACCGCCAGTAGAACGCTTACCGCAAACGAGAGACTTCTCAGGTACCGATGCAGTAATTTCCTCGAAGGTACCTATAATCTTGTGTCTTTGGCCCGGTGTTGTGGGCTTGAATTTACGTACTGCCATCTTCTATTAAATGTTGCTATAAAAATCAATTACGTCGCCTTCCTTGAGGGTTACGATTGCCTTCTTGAAGGCGTTGGTGCGTCCCTTGATGAGACCGGAGCGTGTGTAGCGGTTCTTGCTCTTGCCGCCATAGACACAAGTGTTCACTGCTGTAACGGTGACGTTATACAGTGCTTCCACTTCCTTCTTAATCTCGATCTTGTTAGCTTCGGGACGAACAATGAAGCCGAACTTGTTCTGCTTCTCTGTGATGCTGGTCATCTTCTCAGTGACCAGAGGTTTAACGATATATCCCATATTCTGTTCCGACTACTTATTTGGTTAAGTTTTCATCGATGACAGCGAGAGCACTTTCAGTCACAACCATTACATCTGCATTCAAAACTTTGTATGTGTTGAGTGCATTTGCAGGCATAACCTGAACGCGTTCGATGTTACGAGCGGACAAATATACGACTTTATCTGCACCTGGCATGACAAAAAGGGCTTTCTTGTCCGAAACTTTAAGATTATTTAAGATTTCAACCATTGCTTTCGTCTTAGGAGCGTCGAAAGTGAAGTCCTCAACTACCATCAGGGCATTCTCCTGAACCTTGTATGCGAGGGATGACTTACGAGCGAGCTGACGAACCTTCTTGTTGAGTTTGAAACCGTAGTCGCGGGGCTTGGGACCAAACACACGGCCACCGCCTACGAGAACGGGAGAGTTGATATCACCGCGACGAGCACCGCCACCGCCTTTCTGACGGCCGAGCTTGCGGGTTGAGCCGCTGACTTCACTTCTTTCCTTAGACTTAGCTGTGCCCTGGCGCTGGTTGGCCATGATGAGCTTCACGTCGAGGTAAATGGCGTGGTCGTTGGGCTCAATAGCGTAAATGGCATCGTTGAGAGCGACCTTGCGTCCTGTCTCCTGACCTTTGATATTTAATACACTTACTTCCATTACTTCAAAACGCTTACGATTGAACCTTTGTATCCGGGAACACTACCCTTGATGAGAAGGAGGTTGTGTTCGGGAATTACCTTTAACACTTGCAGGTTGTGTGTAGTCACACGATCACATCCCATCTGACCACCCATGCGCATACCCTTGAAAACCTTTGCGGGATATGAGCAGGCACCGATAGAACCTGGCTTGCGAAGACGGTCGTCCTGACCGTGAGTAGTCTGGCCTACACCGCCGAAACCATGACGCTTAACTACGCCCTGAAAACCACGACCCTTAGAGGTTGCGATTACATCAACGAATGTGCTGTTTGCGAACAGGTCAACGGTGATGGTATCACCCAGATTCAGTTCCTGCTCGAAACCTGTGAACTCGGCCAAGTGTCTCTTGGGAGTTACTCCTGCCTTCTTGAAGTGGCCCATCATAGGAGCAGTGGTGTTCTTCTCCTTGGCATCTTCAAAACCGAGCTGGACAGCGTTGTAGCCATCCTTCTCTACGCTTTTAATCTGAGTAACAACACAAGGACCCAATTCGATAACAGTGCATGGTACATTCTTACCCTCGGCACTGAAAACGGAAGTCATTCCGATTTTCTTTCCTAATAATCCTGGCATTTCTGTTGTTATAAATTAAATAATGTATAAAATAAATAATGTGTATTACACCTTAATCTCCACCTCTACGCCGCTGGGAAGTTCGAGCTTCATGAGGGCGTCGATAGTCTTTTCGCTGGAGCTGTGGATGTCAACGAGGCGCTTGTAGCTGTTCAGCTCGAACTGCTCACGGCTCTTCTTGTTGACGAATGTGGAGCGGTTGACGGTGAAGATTCTCTTGCGTGTGGGCAGGGGAATGGGACCGCTTACTACAGCACCTGTTTCCTTTACAGTCTTAACAATCCTCTCTGCGGATTTGTCAACCAGATTGTGGTCGTAAGACTTCAGTTTGATTCTAATCTTTGGACTCATCTTTGTAATTTACGATTTAACGATTTACTATTTGCTATTTGTTTTTTTGGTTGCCGCTGAAGAGTCATTTGCTCAGCGGCAACACTTGTTTATACCAAATCTACGCGACCTCCCATTTCTTCGAGAACACTCTTGGCGATACCTGCGCTCACGGGAGCGTGGTGGTCGTAGGTCATGGAGCTGGTAGCACGACCAGAGGTGATGGTACGCAGAGCGGTGACATAGCCGAACATCTCTGCCAGGGGAACCATAGCCTTCACCAGGCGGGCACCTGTGCGGGTGGAATCCATACCCTCCACCTGACCGCGACGCTTGTTGAGGTCGCCAATCACGTCGCCCATATTCTCCTCGGGTGTTACCACTTCAAGTTTCATGATGGGCTCCATGAGCACGGGCTTAGCCTTAGCGCAGCAGGCCTTGTAAGCCATCTGAGCGGCAAGCTCGAACGAGAGCTGGTCGGAGTCAACGGGGTGGAAGCTACCATCCACAAGCTCAACCTTCAGGCTGTCCATGGGGAAGCCACCGAGCACACCATTCTTCATGGCAGCCTCGAAGCCCTTCTGAACGCTGGGGATGAACTCCTTAGGAATGTTACCACCAGTCACGCTGTTGATGAACTGCAGACCACCCTGAGTGAAGTCGGGATCGACAGGGCCCACATTGACGATAATGTCGGCGAACTTACCGCGACCACCAGACTGCTTCTTATAGACTTCGCGGTGGTTGACTGTCGTCGTGATAGCCTCTTTGTAGTTAACCTGGGGCTTGCCCTGATTACATTCAACCTTGAACTCTCTCTTCAGACGGTCGATGATGATGTCGAGGTGAAGCTCGCCCATACCGCTGATGACGGTCTGGCCACTCTGCTCGTCAGTGCGAACGGTGAAGGTGGGATCCTCCTCTGCAAGCTTGGCAAGTCCGTTGCTGAGCTTGTCGAGGTCCTTCTGTGTCTTGGGCTCAACGGCGATACCAATAACGGGATCGGGGAAGTCCATAGATTCGAGCGTGAGGGGTGCATCCTCCTCTGTGAGGGTATCACCTGTGTGAATGTCCTTGAAGCCTACACCGGCACCGATGTCACCGGCACTGATGCAGTCAACGGGATTCTGGTGATTGGAATGCATCTGGAACAGACGGCTCACGCGCTCCTTCTTGCCAGAACGAACATTATAGATGTACGAACCGGCTTCAACCTTACCACTATAAACGCGGAAGAAAGTCAAACGGCCAACATACGGGTCGGTGGCAATCTTGAAAGCAAGTGCTGCTGTCTTCTCATCCTCATCTGGCTTGCGGGTCTCTGTCTCGCCTGTCTCTGGGTTAACGCCCTCAATAGCGGGAGTGTCCAAGGGAGAGGGGAGGAACATGCAGACGTAGTCAAGCAATGTCTGTACGCCCTTGTTCTTGAAAGAAGAACCGCAGGTCATGGGCACGATGTTCAGGGCGAGAGTACCCTTACGGATAGCAGCGATGATTTCTTCTGTGGTTACAGAATCGGGATCCTCAAAATACTTCTCCATAAGTGCCTCATCCTGTTCGGCTGCTGCCTCAACGAGTTTGGCACGCCATTCGTCGCACTCATCCTTCATGCCAGCAGGAATGTCCTCGATATCGTACTCGGCACCCATCGTCTCGTCGTGCCACAGGATGGCCTTCATCCTAAGCAGGTCAACGATGCCCTTGAAGTTCTCCTCAGCGCCGATAGGCACTGCGAGAACGACAGGGTTGGCACCCAGGACATCCCTCATCTGGCGAACAACCTCGAAGAAATCAGCTCCAGAGCGGTCCATCTTGTTGACATAGCCCATACGGGGTACATTGTACTTGTCCGCCTGACGCCATACGGTCTCGGACTGAGGCTCCACGCCACCCACTGCACAATAGGTGGCAACGGCACCGTCCAACACACGCAAAGAACGCTCCACTTCAGCTGTGAAATCCACATGTCCTGGAGTGTCAATTAGGTTGAACTTGTACTTCTTGCCGTCGTAGTTCCAATAGGCTGTTGTAGCTGCAGAAGTGATGGTTATGCCACGCTCCTGCTCCTGCTCCATCCAGTCCATTGTGGCACCGCCTTCGTGCACCTCACCGATTTTATGAGTTTTACCGGTGTAGAAGAGGATACGCTCGGAGGTCGTTGTCTTGCCGGCATCGATATGAGCCATGATTCCGAAGTTGCGCGTCAAATGTAAATCTTGCTTTGCCATCTCTAATAAGAGTTTAATCGTTTGTAATGGTTAAAGGGATATTAGAAACGGAAGTGAGCGAATGCGCGGTTAGCCTCGGCCATGCGGTGCATGTCTTCCTTGCGCTTGAATGCGCCGCCCTGCTCATTGTATGCGTCCATGATTTCGGCAGCCAGCTTGTCGGCCATGGTCTTGCCGCCGCGCTTGCGAGCATACTGAATCATGTTCTTCATGCAGATGCTCTCCTTGCGGTCTGGACGAATTTCTGTAGGAACCTGGAATGTGGCACCACCGATACGGCGGCTCTTCACCTCCACCTGAGGAGTAATCTTGTCGAGGGCTTCCTTCCAAATGGTGAGGGAATCCTTCTCCTCATTGGCCATCTTGTTTTTTACAATCTCAAGAGCATTGTAGAAAATCTCGTAAGAAATGCTCTTTTTGCCGTCATACATCAAGTGGTTGACGAACTTGGACACCTTCACGTCGCCGAACACGGGATCAGGAAGGATGATTCTCTTTTTTGGTTTTGCTTTACGCATTTGTTTTGTTTGTTTTTTGTTCAGGGTTGCTTCTTCGAGTTCTTCAACGCCTCCTCCGAGGCATTTACTCAACCTTCATTACAAGCCAAAACGTGATTGGTTAATTACTTCTTTGCAGCTTTGGGGCGCTTTGCACCATACTTGGAACGGCGCTGAGTGCGGTTTGCCACGCCAGCGGTATCAAGCGTACCGCGAACGATGTGATAACGTACACCGGGAAGGTCCTTCACACGACCGCCACGAACCAGCACGATGCTGTGCTCCTGCAGGTTGTGTCCCTCTCCGGGAATGTAGCTGTTCACTTCCTTTGAATTTGTTAAACGCACGCGAGCGACCTTACGCATCGCGGAATTAGGCTTCTTGGGTGTTGTGGTATAGACACGAACACAGACACCGCGCCTCTGCGGACAGTTGTCCAGAGCGGGGCTTTTGCTCTTGTCTTCCAACACCGTACGGCCTTTTCTTACCAGTTGTTGAATTGTAGGCATTGTTTTGTTGTTTTTATTATTATATATTATGTGTTATAGTCTGATATGTTGTAAAACAGGCGCATTCTGCCTATTCGGGTTGCAAAGGTACGACTTTTTATTGGAATGGCAATGCACCTTCCCCGATTAGACCGCAAAAAAGGAGGAGAATAGAGGTGTTTTAAGATAATTTAACAGAAAAGATGCCTGTTTGAGGCATTTTATGCGTCTTATCTGTCATTGTACTGCCGCATTCCTCTCTCAAGGAAACTGCGGTAGGCGGGAATATCCTCGTTGTAGGAATAAGAGCCTGTGAGGGGGTGTCCTTCGTTGTCGAGGAGGACATAGAACGGCTGGGCATTGGCTCCGAACTTGCTGCGCTGAAGATAACTCCAGCGGTCGCCTACGGTGCGAAGTGTCACATCTGCGCCGTTTTCCTTGACGGTCAGCTTCTCTGGAAGAGGCGTTTTCTCATCGACATAAAGGGTGATGAGGACATATTTCTCCTTCATCAGGCCAGCCACCTGGGGGTCTGTCCAGACGGCAGCTTCCATCTTGCGGCAGTTAACGCAGCCGTAGCCAGTGAAATCAATCATAACCGGCATCTTGTGAGCCGCAGCATATTGCATCCCTTCGTCGTAGTCGTTGAAGTGCGCCTCTACACTTTCCTCTCCCAGACGGAAGTCCTGTGTCTGCATTGGGGGTGCAAAGGCACTGACAGCCTTACAGGGTGCGCCCCAGAGACCTGGCACCATATAGATGGCGAAGGCAAAGGCGGCGAGTGCCAGGAAGAAGCGCGTCACGCTGGTACGCGGACGCTGGACGACCTCGCCCATCTCGTCGTACTCGTCCTCGTCGTGGGGGAAGCGAATCCAACCAACGAGATAAGCTCCCATCATGGCAAAGATGACAATCCACAGACTGAGGAACACCTCCCTGTCCATCAGGTGCCAGCCGTAGGCGAGGTCGGCCACGCTGAAGAACTTCAAAGCAAAGGCAATCTCCAAAAGGCCGAGACAAACCTTGATGCAGTTCATCCAGTTGCCGCTCTTGGGCATACTCTTAAGCCAGGCAGGGAACATGGCAAAGAGCGTGAAAGGCAGAGCGAGTGCCAACGCAAAGCCCAGCATCCCGATGGTGGGAGCAAGAAGTGAGCCTGTCGTGCTGACCTCAACGAGCAGGAAACCGATGATGGGGCCTGTGCACGAGAAGCTGACAAGGCTCAGGGTGAATGCCATGAGGAAGATGCTCAACAGGCCTGTTGTGCTATTCGACTTGCTATCAACTGCATTCGTCCAGCTGCTGGGGAGCGTTATCTCAAAGCCTCCGAGGAAACTTGCACCGAAGACGAGGAGCATCAGGAAGAAGAAGATGTTGAAGATGGCGTTCGTGCTAAGGGCATTCAGAGCACTGGCGCCGAAGATGAGCGTCACGAGCAAGCCCAACAGGACATAGATGACAACGATACTGATGCCGTAGGTGATGGCATCGCGGATGCCCTTCCGCTTGTCCTCGGCACGTTTCAGGAAGAAGCTGACCGTCATTGGAATGATGGGCCAGACGCAAGGAGTGAGCAGAGCGATGAGACCGCCAAGGATGCCAAGCAGGAAAACACCCCACAGATTCCTGTCCGTAGTTTGCGTTCCAGTCTCGAAAGCCTTGAGTTCGTCCACGACTGGAGTCCAAAGATCAATATCCTCTTCGAGTGAAACAGCCTCTTCTGCTGGCTCTCCTGCCTTGGTTGTATCCTCCACAACGGCAGGCTCTTCCGCCTTTGCTTCATCGATTATCTTCTTAGTTTCTGCAGTTTTTGGTTTTCCTTCACCTGTAAAGCTGAACTCCACATTTGTCGGCGGGATGCAGTTCTCGTCGTTGCAGGCACCGTAGGTCAAGTAGCCGGCCACTTCGTACTCCGGCTCCGTAATGATGAAGCGCTGGGAGAAGGAAGCCGTGCCCTCCATGAAGCTGACCTCCATCTCGAACATATCGTCCATCGCCCTCTGCACCTTGCCTGTTGCGCGGAGCTTGCCGTCGGGCTTCACACCCTTTTGCTTCTCTAAAGTCAGCTCGGCACGGGTCGGCCCGCCATCGGCAATGTCCGGCCCATAGACGTGCCAGCCCTCATCGACAGAGCCCTGGAAGACAATCTCCAAGACATCTTCCGAGACCTTCTTCTGCGAGGCTTTGATGTTGACAGGGTTGTGGAACTGCGCCATAGCTGCAGCCCCTATACATATATATAATGTAAGGAATAATGTGAAACGCTTCATCTTGTTGTTCATCTTGTTTCAGGGTGCAAATATACGAAAAAGGTCACACTCTGGCAAGCGAAACGCCACAAAAATAAATTAGGCTAACCTAGTTGGCAAACTATGCACGCTTAGTTGGACAATTAAGCGTGCCTGGTTTCATCACTTCACTGCCTAAGCGAAGTGATGGTTCTTTGCAGTTCGTCGAGGAAGCAGGCGGCTTGAACGCCGTCCATTTGCGTGTGGTGGAACTGGAAGGAGACCGTGAGGGTTGTCTTGAAGAAACGGCGTTTGTACTTGCCCCAAATGAGGAAAGGATTGTTGAAGATGCCGCTGTACATGCCCACTGCGCCGTCGATGTCGTATCGCGCCAAAGCAGAGGTGCCGATGACCATCGAGTCGGGCAAGTCGTAATTCTTGCACGTCTCAGCCACTTGCCTTGTGAGCGTCAGGTATTGTTCATTGAAAAGGGACAAATCTTCGCTGAAAGGGATGTCGCACGAACTGACCTCACCCTCCCGATTGGCCACAATGGTATTCACAGCGAGGCTATCGAACCGCATCAACTTGTCACCCTCTGGCAGCAGATAAAACTCTTTTATGCCGCTCGCTGCCTTGCCTATACACCAGCACATCAGCATGTTAAACTTCAGTCCCCGCCGTTTGCTCATCCTTACAAGCCGCGTCACATCGAGCGTCTTGAAGAACGTCACCATCGGCATCGGCGCTTTCATCCACATCTCGAAGGCATAGGCGCGGCTCGTCTCTCTTGGATTGATTTCCTGTTTCATTGCTTCGTTGCTTTCCTTTAATAATCTGCAAAGGTACGCTTTTCTTTTCGTTTATGCCCCGCCTTTGTCGAAAAAGTTGTATCTTTGCAGCAGTTCCGTATGTTGCGTTGGCAACGCAACACACAAAACAAGCCAACGCAACACACAAAACAAGCCTACTTGCACCCAAAAGCCACAACAAACATGACCCAAGAAACCTTCGAGGCCCAGAGAGCCTTTGCTGGCGAGAAGAAGCCCTCCATGCTTCGCCGTTGCGTGGGGCACGACTACACAGGCCGCCAGATATACATGATTACGATGGTGACCGAGGGCCGCCGTCCGCTCTTTGGACAAGTCGTGGGCAGAAGCGAGGCACAGGAAGGCAGCCCACAGGAGCCGCACATCGTGCTTTCGGAGCTGGGGCAACGAGTGGCCGACGAATGGTGGGCGACATCGCTCCACCATCCTGAGATAGAAGTCATTGCCCTTCAGATGATGCCCGACCACTTGCACGGCATCCTCTTTGTGAGGGAAAAGATGGAAAAGCCCCTCGGCATGGCGCTTCGCGGCTTCAAGCAAAGCTGCAACCGGCACTATCGGGAGCTGGTTCCGTATGTTGCGTTGCCAACGCAACAAACAAAACAAGACCGCAGCGGTGAAGACCGCAGCCACGGCTTGCTCTTTGCCCGAGGCTACAACGACAAGCTCCTGCTCCGCAGTGGGCAGCTCGACACATGGCTGCACTATCTCACCGACAACCCACGCCGCCTCTTGATGAAACGCGAGCATCCCGACCTGTTTCGCGTGCAGCGCAACGTCCAGGCAGCAGGCTTCACCTTTTCAGCCATCGGCAACCGCTTCCTGCTCGACCGCCCCTTCCGCTTGCAAGTGCAATGCTCGCGCAGCCTCACCGAAAAGGAGATAGCGGCCAAGGTGCAGGAGTGCCTCTCCGCTGCAAGGCAGGGTGCTGTGCTCGTCTCGCCAGCCATCTCGCCCGGCGAGAAAGCTGTCATGCGGGCTGCCTTCGACGCTGGCCTTCCGCTTGTTTACCTGCAGGAGAACGGCTTCACCGACCTTGCCAAACCCGGCGGCAGCCGCATGGAGGCCTGCGCCAGAGGACAGCTCCTCATCCTTGCTCCGTGGGAGCACCACAACGAACAACTCACTATCCGCCGCGGCCAATGCTTGGCTCTGAACGACATCGCCCGCAGGCTCTGCGAAGGGAGGTAGAGGTTCTGTGTGTTGCGTTGGTCCAGTGTTCAAAGATGCACAATAATTGTCAATAATCTCCGATTTGAGATTATCTTATGCGGTAAAACTTGCATAAGTCAATCTTTTTTCTAAACTTTGCGTACAAAAGTTCTATTTACAACCTTGCTGGCCAAATGATAAATGGGACTCCGCGACATCAGCGGAAAGAAAGTATTCATCAAATAAAACTAAACACTATGAACCTCAAACAAAAACTAACAGCCTTGCTCCTGCTGGCAGTAGGAGCAGTGACACAGTTGAACGCTCAGGTAGCAGTAACTGTGGGTAGCCAAGTGACAGATGCCAGTAACATCGTCAGCGGCAAAGCGTATGTTTTACAAAGCCAAGCAGCTGGAACCGGTACCCTTCCTTTTATTAATGATAACGGCGCCAACTACGACATTCCAATGAGCAATGCTTGTAACGAAAGTAGCGTTTATTATCTCATCAGCAATGGCGATGGCACGTGGAAAATTAAGAACTACTACACCAATCACTTCTGGGGAGTTCCTGTTTATGACCAAGCAATCGCTTCTGTCGCAGACGAAGCATCTGCCGGTGCATGGTCATTAAACTTCTCTAATGGTATAGCTTATCCTTCTGCTCCTGACGCAAATAATACTGTTCGTGGCCTTGATCGCAGCAGCAACAAGTTGCATGGTTATGGCACAGGTGACGGAAGCACTAAACAAGTTAAGATTTTCGAAGTTGGACCTACGGAGAAAGGTCTTACAAGTCCTGTCAGTATTGTATCAGGATGGTATTTAATTAAATGGATTGATATCAATGACGATACCAATACCAACTATACGAATGCCGATGTCAATGGGAAATATGTAAAGAATTATGCACAAGACGTAACTGTTAACAGCAACAACTACTCGCTGTACCTTGACGATGTTCCCACAGGAACAGATGGAATAGCTCTTTCGTTAGTTTATTTTGAAAAGGAAGGAAGTGAGAGTGGAAGAGGTGTTGACGGTTATCTGCGTAGTGCAAATGGACATTATGTAAGACAAACAGGAGCAGCAAGCAATTCAAAAGCAGAGAAGAACTACATTATATATAGGAGTTCAGGCACGCCTAATTATTCTGTGGTAACATCTGGATATACAGAAGATCGGTATAGTCTTATTCCCTGTGGTAAAGATGCTACACCGTATATTGGTCAAACTGCCCTAAATAAATTCCCTGTGGCTCAATTCTATTCCGTAGATTTTTCTTTATATGGTCTTCAACCATGGTCTGTTGAATTTGACGGTGAAGAAAATGCTCAAGTAACCTACACGGGAAGCAATATCTATGGCCTTACGAGCGTATACAATGGTGGTACTCTTTTCTTTGATAACGGCGTAACACCATCTGCCAGTAATTTCTCTGCTCCAACTCGTTGGGGATTCTCTCCAGACATTGAGGTGGACGCAACAAGCCATACCATCAAGGTAACATACATAGACATACATAAAGTCTATACCATCAACAACACGAATAGCAATCGTGGTGCGCTCATCTACAACCCCGAAAATCCAAAGTATGTTTGGTCAAGCGGTAAGAGCGGTACATTTAATGCCAGCAATGCCAACAGCCAGTGGGTCATTATTCCTACAGAAACAACAGGTCAATTCTACCTTTATAATATAGGTGCTGGCAAGTTCGCTATTCCCACCGGCATTGCACAGAGTGCAAGCAACTCTTGGGTCTTCAGTGACGATGCTGTAGCGGTTATCTTTGAAGCCCAAGGTGACGGCACGAAGAAAATCAAAATGGCTTCTACTCCTGTCAGTGGCACCAACGCTGCCTACATGGCCGTCAGCAATAGCTACACAGGTCCCATCATCAACTACAACGATGCAGGCGGCAACTTCACCATTACGAAAGTTGATGGAGATGCCAGCACAGCCGCCAACGATGCCGTTGCCAAACTTGTGAAGAACCAGACAGCCTTGACAGGAGCCGTCACAGCAGACAACGGATGGTATGTGATTAGCATCAAGACCACCAGCAACAGCACTGCCACCGCCTCTCCTGGCCGCTACATCTATCCCGGTCCCACTAATCAGGCCAATTATCCGCTCACCTTTACAGGTGGCGTCGATGTGCAGCCTGCTATCAGTGACGCAACATTCTTTACGCGTTTTGTAAAGAACGGGAGCGACTATAATTGGCAAATGACAAACGGCCAATACCTCATAAATAGAAGCAACGTCTTCCCCACACCTTCCAGTGAACCTGTAGCTGTTGTTCCTGGTTATGATAACGGAAACTATATCAAATCCAACGGAATATATGCCGACCCATACGTGAGCAATGGCAACTTCTTCATAGGTGAGACAGCTTCATATCGCACTACATGGAGCATCTACCCCATCGACCTCACGGCTGCTGGGCTTACGGCTTGGCAAGTCCTTTGCGACAATGCTCCTGAATCTGCACAGATTACCTGCTCTCGCAGCGACGTCAGTGGTCTGACGGCTGTTTACAAGAACGGTTTCTTCTTCCTGCCCACCGGTGTGACTCCTGAAAGCACAGACTTCAACTTGGACGGAGCAACCGATGTGACCGTGGATGCCTCAGCACATACCGTCACCTTTGCTTACGATCCCAACCTCGCGATTGTGGAAGACGGCGTTATCGTGGAGCAAGGCTGGCAGACAGCAGGTCGCGACAGTGAGGTAATGCTGCTTCGCGTCACAGCCAAGCCCTTCAAGGCTGCTACGAACACGACGCTTACCGTCAGCCTCAAGGACGGCTCGGAGGCCAACATCTCCACCTTGAAGATCTACGAAGCAAACAACGACTCACCTGAAATCTATTCCACAGGCGACGGTGCTCCCACGAAGACGGAGGTCGCCACGGCATCCATCTCCGGCTCCACTGCTACCTTCAACATCGGCAACCTCACTGCCAGCACACACTACTATTGGATTGGTGCTACGGTGAGCAGTACAGCCACTCTCGGTGCAGTCCTCGATGCAGCCGTGACAGGCATCGCCTATCAGGTGGAAGGCCAGACGGCACAGAACCTCGACCTGACCTCTGTTGGCGACCCTGCCGACCGTGGCGCTATGGTCTTCAATGTACGCAGCTATCCCTTCCTGCCTCGCGACAATGGCAGCCGCGTCTATCGTATTCCGGCCATGATAGTGGCTGAGGACGGCAGCATCGTCGTAGCCGCCGACAAACGCTATGACAGGTATGACGATATAGGCAACAGCCACGTCATCGATATTGTCGTTCGTCGTTCTACCGATGGCGGTAAGACTTGGAGTGCTCCCCTCGTTATCGCTAAGGGCGAGAATACCACAGCCAATGGCGGCGAAGATAGTCGTTGCGGCTTCGGCGACCCCAGCCTCGTCAAGGGTAAGGACGGCAAGCTCTACTGCCTCTTTGCCGCTGGCAACGAAGGTTACTTCAAAGGTCAGAAAGGTATGTGCATGTCTGTCAGCACCGACAATGGTGTGACCTGGAGCAGTGGCGAAGGCAACCCGCCAATTGACCTCTACAGGAGCGGTGCTATCAAGAACGTCTCCACCGTTGGTGAAGCAGGCTTTGGTCTCTATGACTACTTCGTGACTTCCGGCCGCGGTCTCTATATCCCCGAGGATGACATTCTGATGTACCTCATCCCGGCACAGACGATGACCAGTGCAACAGAGCACACAGGCGATTCACAAGACTACATCTTCTACTCAAGAGATGGTGGCGAGTCGTGGTACTTCAGCGAGACTCCCATGGTTCAGGGAGGCGATGAAGCCAAGATCATCCAGATGAACGATGGTTCGCTCTTCGGCTCCATCCGCAAGCAAAATCCACGCCGCTTCAACACCGCCACCTATACAAAGAACAACGACGGCAAGACGCTCAGCTTCAACTTTGGCACGCAATGGGATAACAGCCAGCTCTCTCAGACCCATCAGAACAACCAGGACATCTACTATTACCAGCGAGAGACGACAGAAGGCAAGACCGACGTCATCATCCACTCCATCACGACTGGCAACCATGTCAACTTCAAGCTCTTCTACAGTACCGACAAGGGCGTGAACTGGACAGAGTTCCTGAACGTGCAGACCAAGGGCACACGCTATGTGACGATGGACAAGAACCCGGCCAACGGTAGCCTGTACCTCTTCTTCGAGGACCAGAGCCTCAACAGCGCAGGCGGCTATACCGACTACAACCACTATCCATTGAACTTCATCGAGATTACCCGCGACCAGCTCGTCAGCCTCATTCCTGCTCTGGAAGAATACAATGTGCCCGAATACCTGAAGACGAATGTTGTTAAGAACACCGTTTATCAAACCAGCACCGGTTGCGACTCTTACGGTGCCTTCTCAGGCACAGGCTCTGGACATTGGGCACGCACTTGGACGTCCAACGCATCATCAGGCATGGCAGGGCTGACGGTTTCTACCGAAAGTGGCTACGGCTTCGACAAGGCAACCGTGCTCGGAACCCGCGTCATGACAATAAGACCCAGTGCCAATGGTGCTACGGACACCTACACCATCACCGCACCTTCAGGTTATGTCATTTCGAGTTACACGATAGGCGGTGCTGTATATACGGGCGGCACATACCGCATCACTGCAGCCGACGGTACAACTACTGGAGACATCACTTCCACTACGACACCGACGAATATCAACGTCACCGATGTGAATGCATCATCAACGACCTTCACATTCTATGGCGCATCGCAGAGCAATTGGTTTGCCATCACCAACTTCACGATTACCCTTGCCAAGCCTTTCGCACTCAATGCTGTTGGAGGTGCCAGCTATGCTACTCTATACTTGCCGTTCGACGTGACAACAACTGGCGAGACGAAGGCTTACTACATTGAAACAACCAACAACGGAGCGGCTCAGCTGACTGCTACGGGCAGCGAGGGTACGGAGATTCCTGCCAACACAGCTGTGGTGCTCGTCAATGAGGATGCGGATGCAAGTACCATCTTGAATATGACGGATGGACTCACTCCCGTAATTAGCGAGAGCGAGAACCTGTTGAAGGGTACTTTGGTGCCAATGAGTCTTGACCTTGGCGACGAAACGCCAAACTACTCCCTCGGCACAGTTAATGGCAACATTGGCTTCTACAAGTTCGACAAATATGGTGCGACCACCATCACTCTTGGAGCCAACAAGGCCTATCTCTCAGTTCCAGCAGCAAGCGGTGTCAAGGGCTTCACGTTCGACTTCGATGACGCAACAGGCATCGTTTCTCCCCTCGGGGAGACGGAAGAGGGGGCTGCCATCTATAACCTCGCAGGTCAGCGCCTGAGCAAGTTTGTCAAGGGCATCAACATCATCAATGGAAAGAAAGTACTGAAATAGTCTTTTCACTCCATTATGGCACAATAACAACTTAATCTTCAAACAAACAACAAAAAGCTTAATCGTTATGGAAAAACGTATATATATCTCCCCCAGTGCATTTGTCTGTGAGATTTCAGGGAGGACTGTTATGGCTACATCAGTGATAGTAAATGGACTTGACAAGGTCAGCAATGACGCTGACATCGGCTTCGTGAAAGACTACGATTCACAAATAAGTGACGTCAATCTTTGGGATAATGAATGGTAATCGTCTCATAAGGATACTCTTCCTGAGCCTAATGCCCTGTGTCTGCACGCCTGTGCAGTCACAGGGCATTGCTCCTTTCAGGAAGGACGACCGCGTGACGTTTGTCGGCAACAGCATTACCGACGGCGGACACTACCACAGCTACATCTGGCTCTACTACATGACGCACTTCCCCACAATGCGCGTCTGGATGGCAAACTGCGGCGTGGGTGGCGATACGGCAAAGGAGATACTGGCTCGCTTTGACGACGATGTGCTCTCGAAGAACCCGTCTGTCCTCACTTTCACCTTCGGCATGAACGACACCGGCTACTATGAGTACAATGGTGCCGACTCTGCCGCCTTTGCCCGTCGCAAGTTCGAGGAAGCCAAGCAGCTGTTCGCCCTCTGCGAGGAGAAACTGAAGAGTCTCAAGGGCATACGCACGGTGATGATTGGCACGTCGCCTTACGACCAGACCTCGACGTTCAACAATGATGTCTTTGTCCGCAAGAACGACAACATGCAACGCATCATTGCCCTGCAGAAGGAAACGGCAGTGAGGAACGGTTGGGAGTTTCTCGACTTCAACGCGCCGATGGTGGCATTGAACATGAAGCAGCAAGAAACCGACCCGACCTTCACGCTCATTGGCACCGACCGCATCCACCCGGACAACGACGGCCACGCGGTCATGGCATACCTCTTCCTGCAAGCGCAGGGCATGGTGAGCAAGAAGGTTGCCGACATGGAGCTTGACGCGAAGAGCGGCAAAGTGACGAAGAGCAGCAACTGTCGCATATCGAAGGTGAAGCAGACGAGCGACGGGTTCCAGTTCGACTGCCTCGCTGCCTCCCTGCCCTTCCCCCTCGACACCATCGCCCACGGCTGGGGATTCTCCCGCAGCGCAGCACAAGTCACGAAGACCATCCCCTCGTTCATCAACGACCTGAGCGACGAGCATTTGACCGTCAAGGGACTTCATGGCAACCATGAGCTATCCATCGACGGCATCGTCATCGACACCCTCTCTGCCGCCACACTTCAGCGTGGCATCAACCTCTCCGTCTATCGCCACACGCCGCAGTACCAGCAGGCATTGGCTGTGATGGCCTTGAACGAGACACGCTGGGAGGTGGAGCGCAGGTTCCGCGAATGGGCATGGGTCAACTATGACTTTATGATGCCGGCGGGCTTCCTCAACGACAACAGCGAACGCGCTGCGCAGAAATTCCGCGAGCTTTGCAAGGACAATGCCTGGCTTGCAAGCAAACGCGGCACATACGACCAGATGGTTCGCCCCGAAGTTCGCGAAGCCTACCAGCAAGAGATGAACTGCCTCGTTGAACAAATCTACAAGCTCAACAAGCCCCGCAAGCACAGATTCCTACTAAGGAAACTATAATATCTTTTAACCACGAATTGCACGAATTACACGAATTGGCTACGCCCTTGACAGCGTGGAATAATTCGTGTAATTCGTGCAATTCGTGGTTTAAGATAAGTGTTTATGTTTGTCCTTTATCGTCCGAAGTTGCGCGAGGCGAAAGGCAGGGCGGTGCGAAGGGCAGTGTGCCAGTACTCCCAGTTGTGCACGCCGTTGCGGATGCGCAACTCGTCGTGGATGCGGGCGGAGCGCATGAGTTGGTGTATGCGGACACTTTGGTCAAAGAGAAAGTCATCGTCGCCACAGTCGAAGAACCATTTCACGGTGCGCAACTTCTGTTTTGTAGCATCATCGGCTTGCTCAACGAATCGTAGGGCGCTGTGCTCCTTCACCGCCTCGCAGACATAGTAGCGCTTGTCCTTCTTCCCGCCAGGACCGACGTTGTCGCCCCCGTTGTCAAGCCACGGACTCATGGCGTAGCACGAGGAGAACATGTCGGGATGCCTCTGGCAATACACCGTGCTGCCGCCGCCACCCATCGAGAGGCCCATCACGGCCCTGTGCTCTTTGTCCCCGACAGCACGATACTTCTTCTCGACTGTCGGCAGGAACTCCTGGAAGAAGAAGTCCTCGTAGCTCCAGCCCGGCATGTTGAAGTAGCCGTTCCAAGTGTTGTGCGTGTCCGGGCCGCCCGCATTGGGCATGATGATGACGACCGGCACACACTCGCCAGAGCCGATGAGTTCATCGACCACCGTCTGCATCTGCCCCCTGTCCCGCCAAGCGCGATAGTCGTCGCTTAGTCCGTGGAGGAGGTAGATGACGGGGTAATAGCGCCCCTCGTTTTTGTCGAACCCATCAGGCAGATAGACATTGCAGGGCACATCAGCGCCCAAGATTATACTCTTCACCGTGTCCGTCACGATGCTCCCCGCCATCATCGGCAGGCAAACCAGAAGCAGCAAAGCCGCATTTATCATCTTCTTCCTCATCGAATATTGTAGTTAAATTGTTTGATTTTAGCACAAATTTACATCAAATTACGATACGAACCAAAACATTTGCCAACAAACTTTCTAAATAGGACAAACTATCTATCGTTCGACTCCTATTTCGTCCCACCACAGACACCGCACTTGCACATCACGAGCCATGCCGCTCGGATTTGTTTCGCTCGGAGAAACAAACTGTTTCGCCCGTGAAACAAGGTGTTTCCGCGTGCGAAACAAAAACATTGAGTCATACAAAAAGTTTTACCGGACAGCAATAGTATCGTATAGTGTTCCGGGGCTGCGGATATCATAATTGGTGAATGAATTTGATACAATTTGTGTAAAGTCATATGCACCGATATGGGTTTACGCCTCATTTCACCACAAATTCAACAGACTGGCCAGAAAGTTGCTCCACATGTTTCTGTCGTATGCGAAAAAAACGTAACTTTGTGGCAGAAAGTCAACACACGATTCTTCCGCTATGATTATTCAACACCCGATGCTTTGGTGCGCCGCACTGCTGATGGCGGGCATTGGCGTTGGGCTGTTGTTTCCCCTACCCCATTACTTGCCGCTGCTCGTCGTGGCTGTCGTGGCGTGTACCCTGGCGAGAAAGACCAGGCACCTCCACGATGTCCTGACGCTCTTGGTGTGGTTCTTGTTAGGATGCAGCAGGGCTGCCGTTGCGCCCTTCCCCGACCACAAAGCTGCGGGACAAAACGCGATAGCACAAAAGGCGAAGGCTGTGCAAGCATCCTTAGTGGCAAGGTTGGAGAGGTCGGGGGTCGCGCCCCGCACGCTGGCACTATGTTCGGCTTTAGTGGTGGGCAAGAAAGACGGCTTAGAGCATGAGACGAAACAAGCTTACCGACAGGTCGGAGCAAGCCACTTGCTGGCACTGAGCGGTATGCATCTGGGCATCGTATATGGGATTCTGTACCTCCTGTTCGTTGGCAGGCTACGCCATGGCAAATGGCGTTGGCACGCCCTGCCGCCCGTTCTGCTCTGTCTGTGGGGCTATGCTTTGGTGACGGGAATGCCCGTCTCGTTGGTGAGGGCCGCTTTGATGCTCTCTGTTTTCACCATTATCTCCCTGATGCAATACGACACCGACCCGCTGCATCCGCTGGCGTTGAGTGCCATTATTATTCTGCTGATAAAGCCCGACGACCTGTTGAGCATCAGTTTCCAACTGTCCTTTGCCGCTGTCTTCTTTCTGCTGGCACTTTGGGAACCTGTCAGCGAGAGGTTCCCCACCCTGCATTGGACGGTAAGGCTGTTCGCTGTCTCCTGCGTTGCGACGCTTGGCACAATGCCGCTCACACTCTTTTACTTCCACCAGCTGCCACTGCTTGGCCCCTTGCTGAGCATCATACTTATTCCCCTGACGACGCTCATCATCTATCTGGCACTTGCTGCCATGCTTCTGCCCTCTGCGCCAACAGGCTGGCTACTGAACAATGCGGAGGCCCTGCAGCAGCGAATCATTGAAACCGTTGGCAACATCCCCCATGCAACATTGACAGGCATTTACCCAAGCCTGGCGACTGTGGCTTTGATATATGGGGCTATGGCGATTGCCATTGTCCGCCTGCGCACAAGAGGAGGCACGGCAGAGTACGCCCGATAAGAGAGGGACGAGCCGTTTCTACTTCACCTCCTCGAGTTCGGGCAGCTTGACTTCCTGGCCTACAGGCACATTGTCGGGGTTAGGGAACTTATTGTGGGCGATGATATAACGGGCGAAGTCCTTGTCGCCATACTCCTCCAAAGCAATTTTGGCGAGGTAGTCGCCCGACTTCATAACATACGTCCCCCGTGTGCCCGTTATCCGATACTTTATGCTTGGGTCAAAAGCCGTCTTCGGCTCTTCCGAAGGAGAGACAGCCACCGTGTCCTTCTTCTGGACAGCAACAACCGCCACCGTATCCTTCTTTGCAACGAGTGTTTCAGCTGGAGATTTCTTGGGGGCTTCTTTCTTGTGCGGCACAATCTTCAATGAGTCGAACATACGATAGTAGCCGGCAAAATAACTGAGCACGCAAAGCAGGATAACACCCAGCGTCAGCGCACATTTCTCCGCTGTGGTCATGGCTCGCACCTTTGCCGGAGCAAACGGGCTTATCTCGTCTTCCACATCGGCACCCTCGAGCATCAGCTCCGATTCTTCATCCGGCTCAGGCATAGACGCAACCTCCGACTCTGGATTCGGCTCAGATTCAGGCTCTGGAGTTGGTTCTGGCTCTAGTTCAGGCGCAGGAGCCGGTTCTGGTTCAGGCTCTGGACTTGGCACAGGCTCTGGTTCTATGGTCTCTTCCTGCTTATCGCTCGCGGCTTCTTCCGGCAGATAGTCCTCCGCTTCTGTCTCCGGCTCCACCTCTTCAGGAATGCCTTCCATGTCTTTTAGGTCTGTGCCTTCGTTGATGATGACGGTTTGGAAGTCGGCAAAGGGCTTGTTGACCATGTCCTTGAGCGAAGCATCGGCCGTGAAGGAGAGCTTCGAGTGTCCGGGGATAACGATGCGTTCGCCGGTCGTGACATCGACGCTCTCGCGGTCGAGCACCTCGATGAGCTTGAATGTGCCAAGTCCCTTGACTTTGACATGCTTGTCGATGGTCACATTTTGAACAATGGCATCGAAGAACTCACGGAGAAATGTTTCTGCCTTCCTCTGCGAGATGCCCTTTTCCAGAGCCAATGTCTTTGCAAGCTGCTGGAGATTTATCTTTTCATTTTCCATCTTTCATTTAAATAACAAACCTACATTCATCAACATTATCTTTTATTACATCTAAAAACACGAAAGACTCGAATACCTCTCGTCATCAAGGGCATAGTTTATTTGCTTATTTCGAGTTTTTAGATGTCATAAATAGAATTAAATGTAATCACCTTTCACTGTTCATTTTCATTTTAAGCGAAGCATTGGGTTTGAAGCTGACGACTATTTTTGGCGGGACGAGCATACGCTGCTTGGTGATGGGATTGACCAGCACCCGCTCCAGCTTTTTCTTGACCTCGAAGGTGCCGAAGCCGGAAATGGCTACCGAGTTCTCTTCCGCAAGCTCACTGATAATGGCGGAGACGGTGGCACTGACCAGCGATGACACTTCCTTGTTGCTCTTGCCCGTGCGGTTCGCCAAGCTGGAGATAAATTCTTTGCTATTCATCTTACCATTTACTATTTGACGATTTACTATTTACAATTTATTATTTAGGCATTTAACCATAGAGGTCGAAGTCGTCGGCACTTTCTATCGTTGTCCGCACGAACATGCCTGGACGGAGGCTTTCCCCTCTCCTCGGGGAAGGGCTTTTCTTGATGAGCACCTCGGGGTCCACTTCGGGCGAATCGTATTCGGTGCGGCCGATGAAGTAGTCGCCTTCCTCGCGATCGATGATGACCTGCAGCTCCTGCCCCACCTTGCTCTCCTGCACGTCGGCACTGATTTGCTGCTGCACGCGCATGAGTTTGCTGAGACGTGCCTGCTTCACCTCGTCGGGAACATCGTCCGTGTAGTGTTCTGCTGCGTATGTCCCCTCTTCCTCGCTATAGGCAAAGGCTCCCATGCGCTCGAACTTCGCCCATCGGACGAAATCAAGCAACTCCTGGAAGTCCTCATCCGTCTCACCGGGGAAACCCACCATGAGCGTAGTGCGGAGGTGTATGCCAGACACTTCGCGACGGATGGTCTCGATGAGGTCGTAGGTCTGCTGGCGTGTGATGTGTCGGCGCATGGCGGAGAGCTGATTGTCGCTGATGTGCTGCAAGGCAATGTCGAGGTACTTGCAGACATTGTCGCGATGCCTCATCACTTGCAAGAGTTCCATCGGGAAGTTTGTCGGGTAGGCATAGTGAAGCCTTATCCATTCCACACCAGGCACCTGGGCAATGCGGTCGATGAGCGGTGCTATCATCTGCCTGCCGTAGAGGTCGGTGCCATAGCCCGTCAGCTCCTGGGCAATGACCTGAAACTCCTTGACACCCTTTGTCACCAAGCTCTCCACTTCTGTCACAATGTCTTCGATGCTGCGGCTCTTCTGCCTGCCCGTGATGATGGGGATGGCGCAATAGGCACAATGGCGGTTGCAGCCCTCGCTTATCTTCAGATAGGCATAGTGAGAGGGTGTCGTGAGCCGGCGGTCGTTTGCGGCTTCCTTGCGATAGACACCCCCAAGGTCGGCGACAATCTGTTCCCAATCGAACTTGCCATAGAAGCGGTCCACTTCGGGCAGCTCCACCTTCAGCTCCTCGAAATAGCGTTGCGAGAGACAGCCCATGACGATAAGCTGCCGAAGCTTGCCCTGCTGTTTGCGCCGCGCAAGCTCCAGAATCATGTTGATGCTTTCCTCCTTCGCGTCGCCGATGAAACCGCAAGTGTTCACAATAGCAATCTCACCCTGAGGCTCCTCGGCATCGTGCGTCACCTCATAGCCGTTCAGCTCTAACTGACGGATGAGCTTCTCGCTGTCAACAAGGTTCTTGCTGCAACCGAGGGTGATGAGGTCTATCGTGCCACGACAATTCAAAATTCAAAATTTATAAATTCAAAAGTTTAGGCGGTAGCAAGCTTTTTACTTTTTTACCTTTTAATTCTTGAACAGCGAGTCCACGAACTCCCTGCGGTTGAAGGGCTGGAGGTCTTCGGCGCGTTCGCCCAGGCCGATGTAGCGCACAGGAATCTTGAACTGGTCGCTGATGCCAATCACCACGCCGCCCTTTGCACTGCCGTCGAGCTTCGTGATTGCCATACTGGTGACTTCGGTTGCGGAAGTGAACTGCTTGGCCTGCTCGAAGGCGTTCTGGCCGGTACTGCCGTCCAGCACCAGCATCACGTCGTGCGGGGCATCGGGCATGAGCTTCTGCATCACGCGCTTGATTTTTGAAAGCTCGTCCATCAGACCTTTCTTGTTGTGCAGGCGGCCGGCGGTGTCGATGAGCACTACGTCCGCACCGTTGGCAATGGCGCTGTTCAGCGTATCGAAAGCCACGCTGGCCGGGTCGCTACCCATCTTCTGCTTCACGACAGGCACCCCAATTCTCTCGCCCCAGATGCATATCTGCTCCACAGCGGCAGCGCGGAACGTGTCGGCCGCGCCAAGCACGACCTTCAGCCCTGCCTGCTTGAACTGGTAGGCGAGTTTGCCGATGGTTGTTGTCTTGCCAACGCCGTTCACACCCACCACGAGGATGACGTACGGCCGCTTGTCCGTGGGAATCTGGAAGCCCTCGGTGTCGTCGGTGTTGTTTTCTGTAAGCAGCGTTGCAATCTCGTCGCGCAGGATGTTGTTGAGCTCGCTGGTTGTCACATACTTGTCTCGTGCCACCCGCGCCTCTATGCGCTTGATGATGTTGAGTGTCGTCTCCACACCCACATCGCTCGTCACAAGCACTTCCTCCAGATTGTCGAGCACCTCATCGTCCACCTTCGATTTGCCGGCAACGGCTCTCGTCAGCTTCCCGAAGAAGCTCTGCTTCGTCTTCTCGAGCCCTTGGTCGAGTGTCTCCTTCTTCTCCTTGGTAAAGAAATTAAAGAATCCCATGTCTGATATGCTTAGTTGTTTCGTGTGCAAAATTACAAAAAAAAGGCGAATCCATCGCAAGAAAGCAGGATTATTTGTTCTTCGGCGCCTCTCTCCAGCCTTCAAGGTCTGCTTCGGGGAAGAGGTCGGGGTTGAAGACAGGCTCTTTTCCCTGCTTCTTCTGCTCCTTGAAGTCCTTCAGGAGGCGGAAAGCATAGCGGCTCAACAGAAGAACGGCGATGAGGTTGGTGATGGTCATCAGTGCCATGGCAAGATCCACGATGCCCCAAGCTTGCTGTAAGGTCATAAAGCCGCCTAAAAGCACCATCACGCCGCTCAGGAGGCGGAACAGCGTCACCGCCCAGGACTTGCCCGTGATGTAGCGGATGTTAGTCTCGCCATAGAAATAGTTGGCAATGATGGTGGAGTAGGCAAACAGGAAGATGGCCGCCATCAAGAACCAGCCGCCGAAGCTTCCGAGATGGTGCTCCATCGCATGGCCTGTGAGGATGATGCCGTCGGTGCCCTGGTCATAGAGTCCGCTCAACAGGATGATGAAGGCGGTGCAGGTGCAGATGACGAGCGTGTCGGTGAAAACCCCGAGGCTCTGCAGAAGTCCTTGGGTGACGGGATGGGCAATCGTGGCTGTTGCAGCGGCATTAGGGGCACTGCCCTCGCCTGCTTCGTTCGAGAACAGGCCGCGCTTCACGCCCTGCATAATGGCGATTCCGACAGCTCCGCCTGCAGCCTGCTCCCACCCGAAGGCACTACGGACGATGAGGCTCAGCATGGTAGGAATCTGGGTGACGTTCACGACGAGGATATAGAGCGCCAGCAGGATGTAACCGAAAGCCATGAAGGGCACGACCATCGCACAGAAGCGGGCTATGCGCTGGATGCCGCCGAAGATGATGGCAAGCGTCATCAGGGCCAGTCCGCCAGCCACATAATGCATGGGTATGTGGAAGGTGCTGCTGAGCGCGTCGCAAAGGGTGTTGCTCTGCACAAGCTGGTTGGCAAGGCCGAAACCATATATAATAAGGAAAGCGAAGAGAATGCCCATCCAGGGCTGCTTCAGGCCATACTTCATGTAGTAGGCTGGCCCGCCATAGAAGCTGTCCTTACCGTGACGCTTGAAGAGCTGGGCAAGGGTTGCTTCCATGAAGGCGGTGGCAGCTCCAAGCAGAGCCATCACCCACATCCAGAACACAGCACCGGGGCCTCCCACGAAGATGGCGCTCGCCACGCCCGCAAGGTTTCCTGTACCGACTCGGCTGCTTAGACTGATGGCAAAGGCCTGGAAAGAGGAGATTTTGTGCCTACCGATGCTCTCTATGGGTTGGTCGCTTGGACGGAACAGGTTCTTGAGCATCGTGGGTAGCATCATGAACTGCACCGCTTTCAAGTTCCAGGTGAAGTAGAGGGCACAACCCACAAGCATCGTGATGACGACGTAGGTCCAAAGCCAGTCGCTTAATGTGTTGAAGAATTCCATGAAATGGTTATAGGTTATTGTTTATCTGTTATTGAAGCCTGCACGGCTGCTTCCTTCTGTTGCAGCAGGAAAAGCTCTTTTTGCTGCTCTATCTCGCGTCGCAGCTCCTCTTCAGTAGGCAGGTAGGGCATGTACTTGGCTTGGAAGAGTTGCTGACGGGCCATGAAAGCAAAGCCGCGTCCTAACTCCATGATGAAATCTTGCAGGTGGTTGATGATGGCTGTCTCAAATTCCTGCTCGGAAAAGCTGTTGTCTTGCTTGAATCCTAAGAACTCGGCAATGATGGGACTTTTGAGCATCTCCAACTTGTCGGGATGTTCCTCTTTCATGGGAAGCTGCGGTTGCCGGAAGTGTCGCTCGAAGTATTGCGTACCGATGTTGCGGCTAAGTGTGCGCACGCTCCACATCTCCTGCGAGGTCATTTCAAGATACCATCGCGTGGCAACGTCGCTGTCAGCTCTCAAACAATAGAAAATATGTGTCCACGTCAGATTCGGAAATCGCGATTTCCAAATCTCATAGTCGGGAAGTATGAGATAGAACTTACGGAACGAGCGAAGATAACGTGCTGAGAACCCTTTGCCATATCTGGTGGTCAGTTCAGAGGACAAGCCCTCCAACACGTGTTCTCCATACTTGGCTCTTTCTTTTCCTTGCTGTTCTTCTTCCACGATTCTCTTTCCAATGTTCCAGTAAGTCTCTATCATTGTGGCGTTGACAGAGGCGTAAGCCTTTGTTCTGCCTGCTTCAATAATAGTACAGACATCAGCAAAGAGATTGCCGTCTTGCCGGATTATTTGTTGGGTCGCTTCCAATGCCTTTGAATTTTGAATTTATCAATTTTGAATTGAACAAACCACCGCTTCCTTCTTGCTGCCATCGACTTTGATGGTGAGGGGCTGGGGCAAGCGGACGTGGCGGACGTGCTCTGTCTCCTGGACGGCGGGCAGCCCTGCGAGGACTTCCTGTCGGTAGATGCCGTCGCCACGGAAGGCGTTGATGGTCAGGTAGCAGACGCCAAGGGAGGTGAGGTTCTGGAAGAAGTGGGTGCCTTGGCTCGGGTCAACCTGGAAGCTGTCGAGTCCTGCCTCCACGATGACCTGCGCGGCACTGATTTGCGGCCACTTGACGGGAATGCCCAGCCAGGGGTCGCTGCTGCCCCATCGCCCGGGGCCGATGAGCAAATAAGAGGACCCACCCCAGCCCTCCCTTAAAGGGAGGGGGCACGCTGCACCGGAAGTCTCCCCTTTAAGGGGAGATTTAGAGGGGTCTTCCAGGAATGTGCGGTTGATGCGCTCTATCTCCTCGGCTATCGCTGGATTGTTGCTGGGCGAGTAGCCGTCAGTCTTGACATAGACGATGTCCTGGATGTCGGTGTAGATGCCGTGGCCGATGGCACTGTGCGAGCGCAAGAGGCAGTCCTCGTCGGGAACAGCGGTGAGGTCTTCATCGAGCTCCATACGGTTATCGACCATCGGACGTATCTGCAGGAGGCAGAACTCGCCGGTGCGGTCGGCATGAAGATTGACGGCAAACTCTATCTCGACAGGCCGCTTCATCTCGTCCTGACCGTATTGCAGGGCTTTACGCATCAGCTCTGCCAAGGGGAAGATGTCGTTCTGCAGGACACCGGCAAAGGAGATGATTTTGCGGTTACGTCCTTCGTAGAAGCCGTCGTAGATGCATTGGTCGAAGGGGTCGTAGGTAGAGCATATCCATTGCAGGGTACCGTCTTTCTCCGCTTCGCGAACAGGCACTTTGATGAGGTTGAAGCCATCATCGACGCTCATGCTTCCGGCCTCCTCCGAGCTTTGGGCTCTCAAGGCCAGGAAGTGCGTCTGCGTGTCGCGAAGGGCAATCTCCATCTCGCTCATCTGCAAGACCTGATGCGGGTGGGCGGGGCAGACGCGAAGGCTCGTGCCGCCATCGACGATGTACTTGCCAAGTCCCATTGCCAAAGAGACGGTTCCCTCCTCGGCTTTCTCGTCGCCGATGGGATAGTAGTTGATGCTGCGAGCCACACCGCTGATGACGGGGTAGAACCTGCCGTTGTGCTCCTCGCCCACCACCTCTTGCAGGATGACGGCCATCTTCTCCTGGTCGATGACGTTGCTGGTGGCTGTCATGTAGTCCTTGCTGCTCTGGTAGAAGACACTGGCATAGACGGCCTTAATTGCTTCCGAGAGCATGGAGAGGCGTTCGTAGCGGTCGTGCGCCGCAGGAATCATGTAGGTGCTATAGACACCGGCGAACGGCTGGTAGTGCGAGTCCTCGAGAAGGCTGCTGGAGCGGATTGCGATGGGGCCATCGACGACATCGAGGAAGGCTTCCATGTCGCCGACGAGCCGCATGGGAAGTCGGGCGCGAAGGAAGTGCTGGAGTATCTCTTCGTCGGGGATGCTGCTGAGCGCCGTCTGGTAGAGGTCGTTGGTGTCCATGAACTCGTCGAAGATGTCTGTACAGAGCACGACGGTCTTGGGGATGCGGACGGTGACGCCCTCCCGCTCGTTGAGGTCGGTGTGCCGTCCCAATAGGTGGTCGATGAAGGCGAGGCCGCGTCCCTTGCCTCCCAAACTGCCCTCGCCGATGCGGGCAAAGTTGCTGTACTGGTCGAAGCGTTCTCTCTGAAAGACCGCCACCACGCCCTGGTTCTTCATCCTTCGGTAGGCAACGATGGCATCGAGGATGATGGCACGGTGGGCATCCACGTCCTGCAGGCTGTCCCAGGTGATACGCTTCAGAAATTCCGATATGGGGAAGAGGGCACGGCTGGCAAGCCAGCGGCTCACATTGTTGTGGGAGATGTGGTAGAGCAGGCTTCGCGTGGGCAGCGTCATGATATTGTCCTGCAAGTCCTTCAGGTTGTGCAGGCGTGCCACCTCCTCCATCGTGTCGGGGTCGCGGAAGATGAAGTCGCCGAAGCCGAAGTAGTCGCGCAGGTGGTCGCGCAGGTCCACGTCAATCTTCTTCGAGTTCTTATCGATAAAGCTGGCGTGGCATTCCCTTGCCAGCCTTTCATTCTCCGTCTCGCTCGAGTCGAGAATGAGAGGCACGTAGGGGTCGCTGGCACGGATGGCACTGAGCAGCTTGAAGCCGGCATCCGCCACCTTCGCGCCTCCATGCGTCATGGGGAAGCGGCAGTCGCTGATGACTCCGAGCGTGTTGTCGGCAAAGCGGTTGTAGAGCAGCCACGCCTCTTCGTAATTGCGAGCCAGCACGATTTTGGGCCTTCCCCTCATGCGCAGCATCTCGAGGCTCGTGTTGAGAGCTTCGGTGGCGAACTCCAGACTCTGTTGCAGGACAAACTTGTAGAGTGTGGGCAGGATGCTCGAATAGAAGCGGATGCCGTCTTCCACGACAAGCAGCATCTGCACGCCCGCCGAACGTATGTCGTGCTCCAGGTTCATGCGGTCCTCCATCAGTTTGATGATGGAGAGCAGCAACTCCGTGTTGCCCAACCAGCAGAAGACATACTCGAAGGCACTCAGGTCCTCGTTCTGCATACGCTTCGTGATGCCGTGGCTAAAGGGCGTGAGCACCACGATTGGCGTCGTGGGGTACTCCTGCTTGATTTCGCGAGCGATGTCGAACACAGAGTTGTCTTCGGCCGCTGGCATCACGATGACGAGGTTCACATGCCCCCCGGCCATCGTCTGCTCGGCCTCTTCCCGGCTGTGCACTTGCAGGAAACGCGGCGGGAAGCGAAGTCCGAGCTTGGCATATTCCGAGAATATCTTCTCATCGACGCGCCCGTCGTCTTCGAGCATGAAGGCATCGTAGGGATTGGCAATGAGCAGCACGTTATAGACGCGGTTGAGCATCAGGTCCACGAAGGAAGTATCTTTTAGAGTCACGACAGCTATTTACAATTTATAGATTTGCTAATTACTATTATAATTTGCGCAAAGGTACGAAATAATTCTGAATTTTGAATTTAGGATTTTGAATTATTTTGTATCTTTGTGGCATGAAAGAAAAATAAACACCTATGAAACGACTTTTCAAGCTTATCCTGCTCATTTCACTTTTCGCTTTTAACTATAGCCCTGCAAGGGCACAGCAACGCCGTCCCATCGACAATGAGCACCCCTTGTGGATGATACATATTGATGTGTGGAACTCGGCCGACCCGCAGAAAATCATTGACTTGATTCCCCAGGACATCCGGCCGTTTGTCTGCATGAACCTCTCGTTCTCGTGTCAGTTCGACACGAATACCAGCATGTACCGTATGCCTCGAAATGCTGTGCGCACATGGAAGTCGTGGGCTACGGTCTGTCAGCAGAACGGCATGTGGTTCTCGTGCCAACCCGCTTCTGGCGGTCACACACATATTCAGGACAACGACCTAGAGACCTTTGAGTACTTCTTCAAGACCTATCCCAACTTTCTGGGCTGGAACTATGCCGAGCAGTTTTGGGCTTTCGGCGATGCCGGCGACATGAGCTCAATGACAGCAGCAAGCCGTTGGGCACTCTTTGCCAACCTCGTGGAGATGTCCCACAAGTATGGCGGCTTCCTCACCGTCAGCTGGTGCGGAGGCGTCTATCACATGAACACCAATCCTATCGCTCAGCTGAAACTCGACCCCAATTTCCTGTCGGCCTGTAAGAAATATCCCGAAGCCATCCTCTTCCTCTATAAATACACCCATTGCAGCAGCTTCTACAACAACGAAAGCGTTTGCTGGGGGCCATTCATTTCGGGCTTGACGAAGAACTATGGTGTGCGCTACGACAACTGCGGCTGGAACGATATGACCTCCAAGCTGGTAGGCTCGAACAAATGCTCTTATCCCGGCAGCGCTGGCATCGGCACTGTGATGGAGCAGTGCTGCGTGAACGGCGGAGCTGTGTGGGACGGACCGGAACTCATCTGGAGCGGCGAGTGCTTCCAGAATCAAAACGACACTCAGGTTGACGGCTATACTTGTCGCAACTGGGATACCTTCCCCAACTTCAGAGGCATCTGGCTCGACATGTGGCGCAGGATTATCGACGGCACGATGTACATCCCCTCGCGTGAAGAGGTGGTGGCCAAGACCAAGATTGTCGTCATCAACGACAAGGCTGATGACTATACATCCTGGGATGACCTCTACAACGGCCTCTATCTACAGACCGACCCGGGCAATCAGAAGAAAGAAAGCCAGTGGAACTACGGACAGTGGCAGAACAACCTGTGCTATTTCAAGTCAACAGGCCGCTATGGGGCTATTCCCATCGTGACAGACCTCTATGACAGCGCAGCCAAGTCCATTCCTCTCAAGGTAAAGAAGTCGAGCTATACGACACGCTGGGGAACTCAGACCAAGAAACAGAACGAATTCAACAACCGATACCCCGAAGTGTCGAAGGGCGACCTCTACGTGAACCGCTATCGCAACCAATTGGTGACTTATACTCCGTACACCTATCTGGGCACTAAGCAAACTGCCTCTGCCGACATCCCCCTGATGTATAACACCTGCGACACCCTAAAGCTCCTTTATGGCAAGCTCTCCGGTGGTGTCATCCGTGAATATGCCGACCATATTGACTTCTATCTCAACAACTATCGTAACGATACCACGACTCTGCAGACCGACGAAATTATCCTTACGGGTGTTACATCCGAGCCGACACCTACACTCCAGACTCCCACCACAGGAGCACCCAGCCATCGTGCGACCCTCTCGTCTCAATCATATAATGCTGAGGCTCAGACCTTCGCTGTCAGCGTTAGGCATCTTGGGCCAGCCATTCTGCGGATTGACTGCTCTGGTGCAGCCACCGACCGGCAGACCGACGTGCTGCCAGCCGAGGCTTTGGAGCAACCCGTGCAGCCCGAACCTTATCATGGCCCTATCGTCATCGAGGCCGAGAACATGGACCGGAAGTCGGCAGACTGCAAGCTGACGCATTCCGGCTGGTGGGCACAGGACTACTCTGACTTTGCGGGCATGGGATTCATCGAGACACAGGCCAGCACAGCCTGCGCCCTGCGCCATCAGCTGCAACTACAAGAGGGCGGCAACTACCGGATTCTCATACGCTATTGCAATAGCAACAAGGCAGGAAGACTGAGGGTTAATGTCAACGGCAAAGCCAATTTCGCGACTATTGAAAAGGTTGCTAGGAACGATTGGCGCGAAGCTGCCGTCGATGTTGAACTGAAGGCTGGCGACAATACCCTCGTACTTCAAAACATGTCATCCATCAAGATGACAATCGACCAGATTACCTACGAGCCAGAGGGGTGGCAGAAAGAGAAGTTCAAGGTGTCGGTACGCGATGCCGACTTCGGTCGTGTCGTGGCAGATGCCGATTCCGTTGCAGCGGGCGAGACCGTGCATCTCTCCATCTTCCCCGAAGACGGCTATGCCCTGAAAGCCCTGCGTGTGGTCAACTCCATCTTCTTCACGCAGGGCAAGACCATACCCTTCGATGCTGAGGCAGGTATGGTGACCTTCGTTATGCCAGACGAGAATGTGACCATTCAGCCCCTTTTCTACGATATGGCAGCCACCTACGAACTCGACTACACCGATGTGGCCAGCGGCGCATTGCCTGTTGGTTGGCGTACCACCGATGGTACAGACGTCCGTGACTATCCTTCGCAGAACGGCAGCGGTCCTCGCACCTTCGTTGGCCTGACGGGCTATCAGGGCAAAGCCCTCTACTGGCGCAATACCAGTGCTGAATACGGTCGCCTGTCCCAATATCCCCTGACGTTGGAACCCGGCGAGTATTCCCTCATCTTTGCAATGGCAGCATGGAAGAGCACACCCACCTATCAGGCAAGGATTCTCAATGCCAACGGCACTCTCGTGAAAGCATCAAAGACACTGACGGCCAAGCCAAATATCGATGGCAATAGTGCAGGAGACATCTCAACAGCCGTGCGCAACACCTTGGACTTTGAAATAGAAGAAGCAGGCAATTACATCATACAGTTCCAGGACAAGACTACCTCCGGTGGCTTCCATGAGTTCCTGTTGGCAGAGTGCCGCCTGCGCAACCTCTCCATTGTGACTGGCATCGCCGAAATAGGCAATTGGACAATTGGACAATCTGACAATTGTGAAATCGGGAAATTGTCAAATTGTCAAATCTTCAGTTCCTCGGGCGTGCGCCTTCAGACATTGCAGCGCGGTTTGAATATTGTTGTGGATGCTGACGGAAACGCCACCAAGCTAATCGTCCGCTAATCGAACCAGGCAATGAGCAGCACGTTATAGATGCGGTTGAGTATCAGGTCCACGAAGGAACAAAGAACTATTCTCCTTATCATCAAGGGCGTAACCAGCCACCAAACCTCCCACGCGCAGAAGCAAAAGTCTGAGGAACGAGCCTAATAACTATTTTCAAGGCTTGGAAATATATTTTCAAGGTTTGAAAATATATTATCAAGGCGTGAAAATATATTATCAAGCCTTGAAAATAACTTTATAACGTGCCACGCAGACTTTTATAACGTGCCGCGCGGATTTTTGTGCTGTGCAAAAAAGAATTTCATGCCTTGCGACGGAAGAGTCTGTTCCCTTTGTTATTATGCTTTTTTGTGCTTTTTTGCGCACGCACGACCATTTTCTTTGCCAAACATTTGCACATTATTGCATAAAATTGTTAATTTGCCGACGATTTAGTAAAAAAACCAAAACAACCCCCAAAACATCAAAACAAAATGAAACACAATCTCTTCAAGAGCACCATGTTTGCTCTGACGGCAACGACCGCACTTTCCCTGTCATCGTGCCACTACTACTTGGGAGATCTTCCCGAGCCGGAACAGCCAGAAAAAGAAAATCTGACAGGCATTCCCGATGACTCGCAGGCAACTCCCAACCCCACCATCGACACACCAACCCCTGGGGTTACTGTTCCCAACCCACAGACAACAGTGGAGTGGATCAATGGTGTGCCTGTCATCAGGCTTAACATGACCGGCATCAACGGCGGCGGCAGCGGCTCTGGCTCTGGCGGCAGTGGTTCCGGTGGCGGCAGTGCAAGCGGCGCATACTGGCTGAAGCTCTACGGTACAGGCAGCGACGAGCAGAACGTATGGGTAGAAGTTGACGGCCAACCCAAGGGCATCGATGTCTATAACCATTCCGACCAGGAAGAAGGCCGCTCCCTCAAGGCCGACATCGTCTTCACCGTTGACAACTCGGGCAGCATGTATGAAGAGGCTGACGCCGTGGCACGCGACATTGAGTCTTGGGCACAGTTGCTGGTAGACAACCAGCTTGACGCTCGCTTCGGAGTCGTGGGTTACGAAGGTCCTATTACCGGAGCCATAAACCTTACGGATGTCACTGAACTGAAATCTTTCTT
Source organism: Bacteroidaceae bacterium (assembly GCA_017524545.1). Lineage (GTDB taxonomy): Bacteria > Bacteroidota > Bacteroidia > Bacteroidales > Bacteroidaceae > Physcousia. The sequence continues at coordinate 16,745 of JAFXVN010000027.1, read as the reverse complement.
GAACGGCAATGGTACAGGAACCTCTAGAACCTATCATTTTGGTGGTTCAGACGCATCTGATTTACAGAGTGCGGCAGCTGAATATGCTGTTGGAGGCTGGTATGAATGCGGTGCTGCTGCTATACGCTTTGCCAACGACAAGTTCAACTTCCGTGCTGGTGCCAACCGCATCTATGTGAACTTTACCGACGAACCCAACCAGCCCAACGGGAAAAGCAATTTCTCTGTTGAGTTCTTCAAAGACCAGAACAACTGGCAGGCTTCCAATGGCACCGTACACACCGTATATAGCGACAGCCAGTTCGAAAACAACAACTGGAACTATCGCGAGCAGCCCTGGCTCATCTCCGAGTACACTGGCGGCACGAAGCTTTTCACCAATCGGAGCTTCACAGGCGTTACCCTTGAGAACCTTCCTGTGACGGGTGCAATGGAGAACTCCTACATCATCCGCTTCACAAACATCGACGAACTGCTCGACGGCAAGCCCCACGAGGTACACATCACCATTATCTCGAAGGACGGCACAGTCAAAATCGAGAAGGTGTTCTACATCATCTTCGGCACTGCTGAATAAAGCACACAGAGAGACTGTATCATAATTAAGAACAACGGATTTCACGGATTACACGGATTAGCTTATTGCTGACTATCAGTATAGCTTAAATCCGTGTAATCCGTGAAATCCGTTGTTTATATATAATAGCTCCGTCGGATGCTATTGGTCGGGGTTGGTGACAAAGCCCTGATAGCGTTCGGGCAGGTCGCGCATGATGGTTTCGTAGCTTTGTTCAAGGACGCGCTGCACTTCCTCTGGACCTTGGCCTTCCGGGTGGATGGGGGCATGGATGACGAGCCTCAAAGGATGCCAGGTGACGAAGCTGATGCCTTTCTGACGGGGAAGGACATCGAAACTGCCGTCTATTGTCACTGGAACGACAGGCAAACGCAGTTCGTCGGCCAGTTGGAAAGCGCCTCTGCGGAACTTCGCCATGTGACCCGTAAAGGAACGCGACCCTTCGGGGAAGACGACAAGTGACACACCGTGCTTCAGGACGGCTCGCCCCTGCTCGCAGGTGCGGTAAATGGCCTTTGGCCCGCTCTTATCGACGAAGATGTGTCCGGCACTCTCGCAGGCCTTGCCTATAAGCGGGATGCTTCTGAGGGACTTCTTCATCATCCATTTGAAGTTGCGCCCCAAGAAACCATAGATAAGGAAGATGTCGTAGGGGCCTTGATGGTTGGCCACGAAGACGTAGGACTGCCTCTCCTCCAACAGCTCGCGCCCCTCCACTTTGACTGGCAGCAGAAGCCCCCAGCACATCAGCCGGCTCCATATCATCGGCGGGTAGTAGCCCCATGTGCTGGCCTTGCCGAAGGCACAGCCGATGATGATGGTGATAGCGGTCAGGGCTGTTGACAGAAGAGCGAGCGGCAGAGCGATGAGAAGCTGGTAGAGTCGGTAAAAGAACAAATTGAAAGATGAAAGTTGAACATTAAACATTGTAATCCCTAATCACTAATCTCTAATCCTTTTAATCCCTAATCCCCATTCTTCTTCGCTTCCTCAATATACTTCTTGACGTAGGGATGTCCGAGGAAGTATGGTGGAGCGTTCAAGATGATTTCCTCTATCTGCGGGGTGAGGACGGGATAAGGCAGGCTGCTGGTCAGAATCATAAAGATGCCCGGCCCTAATACATTATTATAATTCGCGCGTATGAAGCGGGTGATAAGCTTGTCGTTCTCGGCCGCTATCTGTTTCGACTGCTTGCCCAGCTCGAACATGATGTCGTCGTAGTCCGTGCCGTCCATAATCATCTGCGACTCCAGATGCGGCAGCTCTGCCATCCGTGCGTCGAGCTGTGTCTTGCGCTGGATGAAGCCGGATAACGTGTCGTTGAGCGGCGTACCGGAGGCCGTTTGCTGCGACTCGTTGATTTGCAGCTTCACCTCGCCCTCCTCCAGCACAATGGGCATGATGCTCAGGTTGCCGAGGAAGACATTGGCAAGCATCGTGGAGTCCATGCCGCCGCCGAAGCTGAAGCGACCGTGCACAACTCGCGTAGAGTCGATGCTTTGCATCTCACCATCGACATAGACCTTCAGCGTCAGCATCTTTCCCTCCAGTTCATCCACATTGGAGGAACCCCTCACCATGTACTGGCTCTGGCAGGAGACAAACGTCAGCAGAACGGCTGAAAGCAGATAGTATAGTTTGTTATTCACCACTTTTGTGCTTAAAGCACGACAAAGATACACATAATAGTTCATAGTTCATAGTCCATAGTTCATAGTTGCGAAAGAATTAAGAAAATTTATGATGAGCAGGCACGTTAAAGCCAGCTTGCATCACACAACTATGAAGCTTCAGCTCGACGAAGTCAACTATGAACTATGAATTATGAACTATGAATTATGAGCTATGGACTACATCTTCGCCATTGCCTGCTCGAGGTCGGCGATGATGTCGTCGATGTTCTCGATGCCGACGCTCAGGCGCACCAAGTCAGGCGCGATGCCTGCCTCGCGGAGCTGCTCGTCGCTGAGCTGGCGGTGCGTATGGCTGGCGGGGTGCAGCACACAGGTGCGGGCATCGGCAACGTGCGTCACGATGCTGATGAAGTCCAAGTTGTCCATGAAGCGGATGGCCTCCTCCTTCGTGCCCTTCAGCCCGAAGGCAATCACGCCGCAAGTGCCGCCGGGCATGTACTTCTGAGCCAAAGCATAGTATTTGTTCGAGGGCAGGCCGGCATAGTTCACCCATCCCACCTTCGGATTCTTCTCCAGCCACTCGGCAACCTTCTGTGCGTTCTCGCAATGGCGGGGCATTCGCAGGTGCAGGGTCTCAAGGCCGAGGTTGAGCAGGAAGGCGTTCTGCGGAGCAGGGATGCTGCCGAGGTCGCGCATCAGCTGGGCCACAAGCTTGGTGGTGTAAGCCATCTTGCCGAAAGCCTTGGTGTAGGTGAGGCCGTGATAAGACTCGTCGGGCGTGCAGAGGCCGGGGAACTTGTCTGCATAGTCGTCCCACGGGAAGTTGCCGCTATCCACCACTACGCCGCCCACCTGCGTGGCGTGTCCGTCCATGTACTTCGTCGTGGAGTGTGTCACGATGTCGCAGCCCCACTCGAACGGGCGGCAGTTGATGGGGGTGGCGAAGGTGTTGTCAACAATCAGAGGCACGCCGTGCTTGTGCGCCATCTTGGCGAAGCGCTCAATGTCGAAGACGTTGCAGCCGGGATTGGAGATGGTCTCGCCGAAGAAGCATTTCGTGTTCGGACGGAAACAGGCCTCGATGCGCTCGTCGTCCCAATCGGGGTCGATGAAAGTGCATTCGATGCCCAGCTTCTTGAGCGTCACGCCAAAGAGGTTGAACGTACCGCCGTAAATCGTGTTGGCAGTGATGAAGTGGTCGCCAGCCTGACAGATATTGAAGATGGCGTAGAAGTTCGCCGCCTGTCCGCTGCTCGTCAGCACTGCACCCACACCGCCTTCCAGTGCGGCAATCTTCTGTGCCACGGCATCGTTCGTCGGGTTGGCCAAGCGGGTATAGAAGTAGCCGCTGTCCTTGAGGTCGAAGAGACGCGCCATCTGGTCGCTCGTCTCGTAGCGGAATGTTGTACTTTGGTAGATGGGGAGTTGCTGTGGTTCGCCCTTCTTGGGCCTCCATCCGCCGTGAATGCAGATGGTTTCGAGGTTCTTTTTCATAATGAAACAGGTTGTTGTTTGATAATCACCGTGCAAAGGTACGAAAAAGCGAGCACAACACAAAATAAATGTTTTTATTTTTATTGTCGAGCGCAAGAAGGTACGAAGAAAAGTTGCTCGTGAGGCAAACAGGCGGAGGACTTTGTCGAGCAACCTTTGCGCTCGACAACCTGTTTCATAATGAGTAGGTCGTTTTTGTGAAAATCCCGCAGCGGCACTGACCGTTGCGGGATTCTTCTTTTGGTGGAGGTGCCTGGCGGATTCGAACCGCCGTGCATGGTTTTGCAGACCACTGACTAAGCCACTCATCCAAGGCACCAAAACATTTACAATTTGACGATTTACAATTTTCGATTGACTGCTTTCGCTCAAATTGCGGTGCAAAGGTACAACAAAAAGTGAAAAGTGAAATGTGAAAAGTGAAAAATTATTTGTCAGCTTCTGCAATTTAACATTTGTTTACAGTAAACGGGGTTAGCGAAGGACTTTCCTTCCGTTCTGGATGTAAATGCCGCGAGGCAGGTTTCCTTTGCCCATCCTTCTTCCGCTCAGGTCGTAGATATCCTCTTTAATTTTTAATTGTTCATTGCTAATTTCATTTATGCCTGTGGCATACTCCTGTGCACCAGGATAGGCGGCTTGGAGGTTTTCTATGGCCTGCTTGAATTGATAGGTCAGATAGTCGCTTGGGGCGGCAAGAATCTCTGCTGCATTTGCCATTGCCGCGTTGAAAGCTGCCAACTCGGCATCGTTCTCATGTCCCGGCTGGATGCTGAGGCTGCTGCACTCGGCATAGAGTGCGCCGAGGTCGTAGCGGTCGATGATGGCGCGGCACAGGCGTGCCGAGTTCTCCATCAGCGAGGCTCCGCAGCAAGCCGACCCCATCGAGGCATCGCTGTCTTCGCCTGTATAGGGCTTCGTCCAGTCCCAGTTGCAGAAGACGATGGGATAGCGTGTAAGGTCGAGGTTGCCCCACATCGTCGTGGTGTTCTTCTGAATGAGGCGGCAGAGGCTGAGGCGGTTGGAGGCAGCCATGTCCTCGTCGAGGACGAAGTTGACGGCGTATGGGATGAGCACGGCCTTGAAGATGCTCTGGTCGCCGTTGTGCCCTTCGTCGCGCAGGATGTTCTGTCCGTTGGTGCAGCGACCACTGGTGAAAGCATAATTAAGATATGTATAGGCGAGCGACTTGTACTTGTTTTTGATGGCAGTTGACTCGTCGGTGACGTGATAGAGTATGCGGCACGCCTCGCCGAAGGTTCCCTGCGTGTAGGTCAGGGGAGGGTCTTCCACACGTCCGTCGGAAAAGACAATCTTCTTGGAGGTGTAGGCATAGAGTTTCTTGGCATACTCCAGATACTTTGCCGTGCCAAACTTCTGATAGAGTTTGGCGGCAATCAGTGTGGCAGGCGACTGTGTGCAGGCATTCGGCCCGTTGCCGTCGCCATTTGTGTTCCAGGGCAGCCACAGTCCCCCTGTCGCTTCGTCTTCGCTGGCGCGTTTGATGATGTAGTTGTCGAAAACCTGACGGGCTACGGTGGTGTAAGCCTTGGTGCCGGTTGCTTCGCCGATGTGCAGGAGGGTGAGTGTTATCCAGCACATATCGTCGGTGAAGGGGTTCTCGAACATCTTATAGTCGGTGCTGGTGTTGGGCGTCGTACTGGAACTGGCCGCAGCACCGGCATAGTTATTTGCCTTGTTTTTGTACCACAGCCGGATGTAGTTGAGGTACTTGTTGGCAAGCGTACGGTTGATGTTCTTGTGCCGCTCGTAGGCATAGATGATGACATCGATGGCGTGTGCCTGCGTCCAGTAGGCATTGAAGGCATAGTACTGGTATCGGTCGTTGAAGATGCCCTTTTCCTTTATCATAAAGGACTCGATGAAGGCGTTGGTCATGGAGTCGGCCTTCGTCTCATAGGTGTCGCTGACGGTGCGGTAGAGGTTCTTGATGGCCGTCGTCTGAGAAAAGAGGGGCAAGAAGCAAGGGGCAAGGAGCAGGAGGATAGCAAATTTCTTAAACATCTTTTTACCTTTTAATTGAGGAAGTTAAGGAAGTTAAGGAAGTTAAAGGACGACACTTTGGGTTGTAGTGTTCCAAGATGCAAGACTATTGTCCTTTAACTTCCGTGGCTGAAAGCCACATAACTTCATTAACTTCTTTAACTTCCCCAAAAACAAATTACTTCTTCAGCAAGTCACGAATCTCTGTCAGCAGCTTCTCTTCTGCGCTGGGTTCTGGAGCAGGTGCGGGTTCAGCAGCCTTCTCCTCTTCCTTCTTGCGTGTCAGGGCAGAGATGCCTTTCACCATGAGGAAGATGCAGAATGCGATGATGAGGAAATCCACAACATCCTGGATGAACTGGCCGTAGTTGAGCGTCACGGCCTCCGCCTCGCCCTCAGCTTCCTTGATGACGAGCTTGAGGTCGGTGAAATCGACACCGCCTGTCACCACGCCGATAGGAGGCATGATGACGTTGTTCACAACGCTGGTCACGATTTTGCCGAATGCACCGCCGATGATGACACCGACAGCCATGTCCACCACATTACCTTTAAGCGCAAACGCTTTGAAATCTTGAATGAATGACATAGTGATTTGATTTACGATTTAACAATTTACTATTTACAATTTACTATTTACAATTTATTTGCTGTCTTCCTTTTTTCACATTATTTCCTGCACAAAGATATGAAAAATTGCTAAATAGAGAAAGCAGAATGAAGAATTATTCTCCTTATCCCCTACATTTTTCACTTTTCACTTTTTACTTTTCACTTTTTTGTCGTATCTTTGCACCGCAAAAAGAAAGAAAGTGAAGAAAACGCTCATTTACACATCGCTTGGCCTGCTTTTGGCAATGGTTGCCGCCGCTTGCAAGTCGGCACATTACTGCAACTGCGGATGAGACGCACAAGGCATAATTCAAAATCGATAAATTCAAAATTCTAATTTTATTATAAACCTTTTTAATAAAAACTAAAGAAAAATGGCAAACGTAAAAGTCGCTATTAACGGTTTCGGCCGTATCGGTCGCCTCGCTTTCCGTCAGATGTTCGAGGCTGAAGGTTATGAAGTAGTCGCTATCAACGACCTCACCAGCCCCAAGATGCTGGCTCACCTCCTGAAGTATGACACCGCTCAGGGCGGTTTCTGCGGCAAGTTCGGCGAGAACAAGCACACTGTAGAGGCTACAGAGAACTCTATCATCGTTGACGGTAAGGAGATTACCATCTATGCAGTGCCCAACGCTGCTGAACTGCCTTGGGGCAAGCTCGGTGTTGACGTAGTTTTGGAGTGCACTGGTTTCTACACAAGCAAGGAGAAGGCTTCTGCACACCTGACCGCTGGTGCCAAGAAGGTTGTCATCTCAGCTCCCGCAGGCAACGACCTCCCCACCATCGTCTTCAACGTAAACCACAAGACCCTGAAGAAGGAAGACACCGTCATCAGCGCTGCCAGCTGCACCACCAACTGCCTGGCTCCCATGACAAAGGCTCTGAACGACTTCGCTCCCATCCAGAGCGGTATCATGACAACTGTTCACGCTTACACTGGCGACCAGATGATTCTCGACGGTCCTCAGCGCAAGGGCGACCTGCAGCGTGCTCGTGCCGGTGCTGCCAACATCGTTCCCAACAGCACAGGTGCTGCCAAGGCTATCGGCCTCGTAATTCCCGAACTGAACGGCAAGCTCATCGGCGCTGCCCAGCGCGTTCCCACATTCACAGGTTCCACCACCATCCTGCACGCTGTTGTCAAGGGTGAGGTAACTGTTGAAGGCATCAACGCTGCTATGAAGGCCGCTACAAACGAGAGCTTCGGCTACACCGAGGAGAAGCTCGTCAGCAGCGACATCATCGGCATGAAGTTCGGTAGCCTCTTCGACGCTAACCAGACTATGGTCAGCAAGATGGGCGACGGCAACAGCCTCGTACAGGTAGTTAGCTGGTACGACAACGAGAACAGCTACACCAGCCAGATGGTTCGCACCATCAAGTACTTCGCAGAACTTTAATAGACACAAGAAGGAAAGATAATTTGTTTCATAAGCTCTATTGAATTTGAGAGAGGGTATTGCTCCGTGAGGAACGATACCCTCATTTTTTTTGCCTGCCACGCATGGCACAACAAGCTTCGTGCCACCCGGGAAAAACACGGCTTAACAAAACATTTTCCTGTTTTAACCGCTTGGAATAAATTATTTTTCGTATCTTTGCAGCGAGAACTATTATATAATTAGGTATAACCATAAACTTTTATGCTTATGAAGAAGAAACTTACCTTGTTAATCGCGGCACTCCTCGGCGCATTGTCAGTGAGTGCCCAGAACGGACGACTTCCAGCAGAAGTGACCGAGCCGGGCTGCAAAGGTCTGTTGCCCGAGCTGCCAGCCCTCGCTCCTGCCCGCGAAGGCGAGCTTCCCATACTGGAACTGACCCATGTGGGATATGACACCTACTACTTTGGCGGTGGGGTCTATATCGCTGCCAACCTGTCGTTCCCTATGGTTGCGGAGGTTGGATGTGACTATTACACCATACAGTACCGTGCTCATGGAAATGGGGCTTGGGCTACAATGATGGACGGCGAGAATCCTACTACCTACAGCGACCGCACCATAGGTACCAGCCCCAGCATCACAGTCAGCACCGACTTCCGTCTCTGTCTGCACGGCGGAGAGAAGGACGGCTACGTCTCGAACATCGTGACGGCCACACCTCCCAGCTTCTCCTCGCGCTATATCGGCTGGACGGAGTCGCCTACGATTGAGCACACGATGGTGGGCATTCCTGTCGGAGAGCAGTTCTCCGTCACCTCACGCACATACGTAGATGGCAATACAACAGACTACACAAGCGAGGATTTTCCTGACTATTTCACCTATCAGTGGTACCGCCGCAACCCCAACAACTGGGACATGGAAGAGATTGAAGGTGCAACCGGTAAGGTCTATACCCCGACGGAGGAAGACCTCGGCTATCAGCTCATCATCGGAGTGGGCGGCGACAAGGTGCATTGCGACTTCACGCTGCTCCATCCGCTCAGTGGCGTTGTGTGTGTGCCTGTACTGGCTTCCGTCAGCTACATTGGCAACGACGGCTTTATGCTCAACACCGAGTATGTGATTCCCGAGCCTCAGAAGATGTTCACCCGTATGGAATACGACTGGATGGAGAATCCAACCTTGTTCGACCCCAGCTGTGTCAGCGAACGCGCTCCGGGCCAGTACGCCTTCCACACTTCTATGGATGAATACAACTACCGCATCTTCGAACTGACCAATCCCGCCTACTACCTGACCTTCTACTATCCGATGATGGGATGGTACCGCGAAGTGCAGATTATGGGCGACGCCTACCTCGGAAGCTTGGGCGTGAAGGTGGAGAAGGACGGGCAGCCCGTTCAGACCACAGTTGATGTCATCGGACAGAACATCGACGGCGAATGGGTGACAGTAGAAACCCTCTCGACAGACGGAGATGTCGTATATACAGGCAGCGGCATCTACAAGCGTCCCTACTATCTCAGGGCAAACGCCACCGATGCCACACAGGAGACCTTCTATCCCAACGCACCGACGATGAGCCAAGCAGAGACCGTCATGCCAGGCGACACATGGTATCCCTCAGAGTTCACCATCGAAGCACAGGGAAATGACACGCCCGTAGAAGGCGAAGACACTTGGCTCGTGCTCTGGCTGAAGAACGGCCAGTTTGACGTCTATCACGTCGCCACACATCCGCGCATCAAGCACCGCGACGGCGACTTCCTCATCATCTCCGACGAGGTGGACATTGCTTATCCCGTAGCCGACGTGCGCAAGTTCACCCTTGCCAAGGACATCACAGAATTTGAAGATGCCATAGGCCGAATCCCCGAAGACAAGGAATTCGACGACTTCTCCATGAACAAGGCACGTCCGGGTTCAATGGTCAGCATCTACGACATGAGCGGCCGCAAGATTGCCTCCCATACCATAGGCGCAGACGGCAGCCTCCAGTATTCGCTGGACGGCCAGCCCGCAGGCATCTATCTTATCAAAACAGAAACAACAACCATTAAAATCATAAAGAAATGAAGACTATGAATAATATGAAGCGCATCCTTTCCTGCCTCCTCCTGAGCGCAGGCTATATCTTGGCAAACGCACAGGGCATCATCGTTTACAAGACAGACGGCACACAGATAAAAGTTCCCTACGAACAGCTCGACAGCATCGCTGCCTACGCCTCCGAGGACGGCCCCGTAGTCCCCCCAGGCCCATACGTTGAGCCAGTCACCGTGAATGCCCTGAATGGCACATGGAGCGACGGCGGCCTGGGCTACAGCGCGGACTATACCCTGAGCTTCAACAACGACAATGTACAGGTTCTGCAGGAAGGCAACGTAGTCTATCAGGGACCATATACTCTCGAGAACAACGTCGTCTCGTTCGACATGAACGGAACGCATTACGAGTCTATGGCTGGTCTTGCGGGCGGTCAGTCCGTGCTCATCATGAAGGAGATTTACGAAGACCCCGAACAGCCAGAATTAGGTAGGGACGAGAACCTGGCATTCATCGTCGTGAAGAACGGAATGACCATCAACACCAAGATGGAAGACATCCAGGGCCAGTGGATATGGTGGTTCGGCAGGACCGAAGAAGATAAGACTGTCAGAATTGCTTACAAGTTCGACGGCAACGAATTCGAGATTATCATTGTGCCCTGGGGACAGAGGTACACCGGCACCTATACCTATGAGAACGGTATTGTCAGCCTCACCACAACAGCTGGCTATACAAGCCGCGAGCCGGGCACAGGCGACGGCTGGGGTGAAGGAGACCTTGACCCCATCACGCTGGAAGGCAACTGGAACCCGCTGAACGAAGACCGCTGGTATGCTCCCGATGGCGGCCCGTTCTTTGCCATTGGTGACAATGCGTTCGCTCTCTTCCTGATGCCAAGCTTCTGCGAGAGAAGGAAATAGTCCTTCTCTTAACACCCAAAATACATGTAAAAAAAAGGCCCCCTCCCGTATCTCCTTATAGGAAACGGAAGGGGGCCTTCTGTATTTATCGACTAAGTTTCTTTCCTAAAGCCTATTCTTCCCATCCGAGAGCACTTGCTCCGAGGACAGCGGCATTGGCATTCATCAAGCCGGAAACCAAGAACTTGGCCTTGCCCTTGAATATCTTGAGCACGGCGTTGTTGTAGGCCTCCTCGATGGGCTTCATAATCAAGTCGCCTGCCTTGCAGAGGCCACCGAAGAAGATAAAGGCTTCGGGGCTTGAGAAGGCTGCGAAGTCGGCACAAGCCTCACCCAGCATCTTGCCTGTGAACTGGAAAATCTCGTTGGCAACCTCATCGCCCTTGCCTGCTGCAATGCTGACGTCGAGCGACTCCAACTCCTCTGCGGGCTTGTCGCGAAGCAGGGAGGGACGGTCGGTAGTGGCAAGAATCTCGCGGGCTGTGCGTGCTACGCCGGTGGCAGAGCAGTAAGCCTCCAAGCAACCTGTCCTGCCGCAGCCACAGCTGCGACCCTTCGCCGTGCGGTCCATGATAACGTGACCCAGCTCGCCAGCAAAGCCGTCGCTGCCATAGACAATCTGTCCGTTGATGACGATACCACTGCCCACACCTGTGCCCAGGGTGATGACGATGAAGTTCTTCATGCCGCGTGCTGCACCGTATGCCATTTCGCCCACAGCCGCAGCGTTGGCGTCGTTGGTAAGCTTCACGGGAATGCCTGTGGCTTCGTGGAACATCTCAGCAAGAGGAACGATGCCGTTGTGTGCCCAAGGAAGATTGGGGGCGAACTCGATGGTGCCGTTGTAGTAGTTGCCATTGGGCGCACCGATGCCCATGCCCTGCACCTGGTCGGCTCCGCCAATCTGTGCCAGCAGGGGCTTCAGGCAAGCCACACCTGCCTCTACGAAAGCTTCAGCGGTCTTGTACTGCTGCGTCTTGATGCTGTTCTCTGCAACGACCTCGCCACGAGCGTTAACAACTCCGAATGCGGTGTTGGTACCACCAAGGTCCACACCAATTACATAGGGTTTAACTTTGTCCATAATTGTGTATTATTTGATTTGTTTGACAGAAATAATTGCTTCGTTTCTGCACAAAGGTACAAAAAAAAGTGAAAAGTGAAGAGCGAAGGGCAAAGAATTTAATCTTTTTTTGTATTTTTGCAGGCGAATTGGGAAAAGTGTTCACGCTTCACCTACATATATGATTTGGATTGAACCTGTGAATGCCATCGACCTTGCCGTCAGAGGCATGGTGGTAGGAATTGTGGCAAGCGCACCGATGGGGCCCGTCGGCGTGCTGACCGTGCAGCGCACCCTCAACAAAGGGCGCTGGTTTGGCTTTGCCACAGGCATAGGAGCAGCGGCGAGCGACCTCTTTTATGCCGTGATAACAGGCCTCGGCATGAGCTTCGTGATGGACTTCATAGAGCGACCCACCACCATTCTCTACCTCAAGCTCCTGGGCAGCATCCTGCTCTTCTGCTTCGGCGCATACACCTACTACACGAAACCGGCACCTCCCCATAAAGCCAGCGGAAAGCGCGGCAGCCTTTGGCACAACATGTTCACGGGCTTTGCCATTACCGTCAGCAATCCGCTCATCATCTTCCTCTTCCTGGCACTCTTTGCCCGATGCGGCTTTGTCGTGCCAGACCATCATGTGGAGCAGGCCATCGGCTATGCCGGCGTACTGACGGGTGCCATCGTTTGGTGGCTTTGCCTGACGACAGCGCTCAACAAGCTTGGTTCCCGATTCGACATGAGCACCATCAGCCTGCTCAACCGCTTGCTTGGCCTGCTGGTCATGGTCGGCTCGTGTGTCGGGTTCTTCTATACGCTGTTCAGATAAAAGCCATTTGAATTTTGAATTTAATAATTTTGAATTAACATAGCCGTGTACGTTGCTAAGAAACTCAGAAGCCAAAGCGTCAGTGCCTACCTTGTATATATGTATCAGGTGGAGGACTTGGTGCGTGCCTACGGCTTTGATGCCGACCGCATAGCCGCCGAGTATCTGCCGCGTTTCGGCTACGAAGAGAAACAACTGGCACAAGCCAAGGAATGGTATGAGTCTCTGGCAAGGATGATGCACGAGGAGGGAAAGGAAGAAGCTGGTCACGTCCGAGTGGTGCAGAACACCCTCGACCTTCTCGAAGACCACCATCAGGAGCTTCTTGCCGACAATGACGAGCACGACTACAAAGCCGCCTATTACAAAGCCTTGCCCCACATCGTCGCCCTGCGAGCTCAAGGCAACAACAGGAACAAGCATGAGATGGAGAACTGCATCGACGCCCTCTACGGAGCCACCTTGCTTCGTATGCAAGGCAAGGAAATCTCAGCAGGCACTCAGGCAGCACTGAAGCCTATCAGCGACCTCCTCCGCCTCGGCGAAGAGGCAAAGCAATCTTGAATTTTGAATTTATAAATTTTGAATTGTTTCAATGGTAAATGAAATAACGCGCCGCCGCACCTTTGCCATCATCTCGCACCCCGATGCCGGCAAGACAACCCTCACCGAGAAGTTGCTCCTCTTCGGCGGACAGATTCAGGTGGCAGGTGCCGTGAAGAGCAACAAGATACGCAAGACCGCCACCAGCGACTGGATGGAAATCGAGAAGCAACGCGGCATCAGCGTGACCACATCGGTCATGGAGTTTGATTACTCCCCCTCGGGAGACCCCGAGGGCACGGCTTACAAGGTCAACATCCTTGACACCCCTGGCCACCAGGACTTTGCCGAAGACACTTTCCGTACCTTGACTGCTGTCGATAGTGCCATCATTGTGGTGGATGGAGCCAAAGGTGTTGAGGCACAGACACGAAAGCTGATGGAGGTCTGCCGTATGCGCAAGACGCCTGTCATCATCTTCATCAACAAGATGGACCGCGAGGGCAAAGACCCCTTCGACCTCCTCGACGAGCTGGAGGAAGAGCTGCAAATCAGCGTCCGTCCCCTCTCATGGCCCATCAATCAGGGCGCGAAGTTCAAAGGTGTCTATAACATCTACGAGCAGAACCTCAACCTCTTCACGCCCGACAAGCAGAAAGTAACTGAGAAAGTCAGTGTCAAGCTCGGTTCTCCCGAGCTTGACGAGCGGGTCGGCGAGCGCGATGCCGCCAAGCTTCGCGAAGACCTCGAACTGGTGGATGGCGTCTATCCCGAATTCGACGTGCAGACTTATCTCGATGCCGACGTGGCGCCTGTCTTCTTCGGCTCTGCCCTGAACAACTTCGGCGTACAGGAACTGCTGGATTGCTTTGTGCGCATCGCTCCCTATCCGCGTCCCACGCAGGCAGAGGAGCGTGTCGTCACGCCCGACGAGCCCAAATTCACCGGCTTCATCTTCAAAATTACTGCCAACATCGACCCGAACCACCGCTCCTGTATCGCTTTCTGTAAGGTCTGCTCTGGCAAGTTCATCCGCAATGCGCCCTATCTTCATGTCCGCCAAGGCAAGACGCTCCGTTTCTCCAGCCCCACGCAGTTCATGGCGCAGCGCAAGGAGACCATCGACGAGGCTTGGCCAGGGGACATCGTCGGCCTGCCCGACAATGGCATCTTCAAGATAGGCGACACCCTGACCGAAGGCGAACTGCTGCACTATCGCGGCCTGCCTTCCTTCTCGCCCGAGATGTTCAAGTACATCGAGAACGCCGACCCCATGAAGACCAAGCAACTGGAGAAGGGCATCAACCAGCTCATGGACGAAGGCGTGGCACAGCTCTTTATCAATCAGTTCAACAATCGCAAGGTCATCGGCACCGTCGGTCAGTTGCAGTTCGAAGTCATTCAGTACCGCCTCGAGAACGAATACGGCGCCAAGTGCCGCTGGGAGCCTATCAGCCTTTACAAGGCTTGTTGGGTAGAAGCAATGCCCGGCTATGAGCTGGAACTTGAGAACTTCAAGAAGCGCAAGCACCAGTACATGGCTCGCGACAGGGAAGGCCGAGACGTCTTCCTGGCTGATTCAGGCTACGTCCTCCAAATGGCTCAGCAAGACTTTGAGCACATACGCTTCCACTTTACAAGCGAGTTTTAGGACAACCTAACAGGTTGTGTTAAACAACAACGGATTGCACAGATTTAACGGATGTCTCTTTGGCTGTCATTGCGACCAAAATCCGTAAAATCTGTGCAATCCGTTGTTTATAGATTTCGTGTTCTGCTTTAATCTTTATTTTGCAGGAATAATTTGCTCAGCAATTCGTCGAAATACTCATCAACTGACACAGTACCAGCCATCACATACCAGCCATCACACGTTCCCTCGCAGAAACTTCCTTCGACGTAGCATGATAATTACTTAAAGTATAGGGAGCAATGGCTTCAGCTGCCATTACTGGTTCGGCTTCAATGTCACAATACTTCTTTTCCATATTGCTTAGTATTTCGTCTTTCTGCCCGCAAAGGTACGATAATTTCTGATTACATCCAAGTCTTGCATTCAAGGAAAGGGAGCAAAGTCAACGGCATCACTTGTCATCATAATGGCCGTAAGTTGAGAGGACATCTACATGTACCTCCATTTCAAAGACCTCATAGACCAGTCGATGTTTTTTGGTAATGGTTCGTGACCATTGTCCTGTGCGGTCGCCGCGCAATGGTTCGGGATGACCTGTGCCAGTATAGGGATGTTGCGCTATCTCGTTAAGTAACTTTATGGCCTTCTTAAACGCTGCGGGTTCGCTTCTTTTCAACTTGGCAAGCCCCTCCTGGGCACGCGGAGAATAAGTAATGGCGTACATCGTTCAGAGTGCATTAAGCCATGCGTTCATGTCATCAAGGCTCGTGAAGGTAACGCCTTCTCCCCGCTTGATTTGTTCTCTCGCCTCATCTATCTGCGCAAAGAAGTCCTCCTTGGACATCAGCGTTTCGTCCTTCCCCGCTTTTGCATGTTTCGTTCGTGAGGCTTCCTGTAACCGCGCCGCCAACCACTCCTGATTGCGTGCAGAGAGGGAAAGACCTTGGAGATAATTCCAGAGATTATTCATTGCGATGCTTGTCATAATGCAATTCTTTTAGTTTTACGACTGCAAAGGTACGATAAATTCTGATTACATCCAAGTATAGGTATTAGGTTTTTATTTCAAATTGCCTTTGCCCACACAGGGCAAGAGTGTTTTTTTCCTGAGAACATCCTTGCGCAACACCCGCAAGCCCTTTTTTGATATATTTCATCAAATTTTCAGCCTGAAAGCACCTCGTTTCACATAAAAGTGCTATCTTTGCAATGAAATTGATGACTAAACTATATGTAATATGCCAACAGTGTTTATCTTCTTTGGATTCAGATTCCTGTTTTACTCAAATGACCATGACCCCGTACATGTTCACATTGTTAAGGACGACCAGGAAGCCAAGTACAACGTGAACCCGATTGAACAAATATATAATCACGGTTTCAAGAAACAGCAGATAGCCATCATTGAATCCATCATTGAAGAGAACGTGGAGGTTATCACGGAGCGTTGGAAGATGCACTTCAAGAAATGAAAAACAACATGAATATAGTAAAAGTCTGGGTGGATGCCGCCCATGTGTATGCGGAGACAGCCGACGGCCTGCGAGCCAAATATGCTTTTTCCGACTGGGAGCGACTGGCTCACGCCACTGACGACCAGCGTCGTGACTTCTACCTATCGCCATTTGGCATTCATTGGCCGCAGATTGACGAAGACCTTTCCTTCGAAGGCATGTTCCGCGATAATGGCTTCACAGCATTACAGACGGTCCGACATTGATTTCAGAATCAGCAAGCATTATATTCGTGCTTTACCCCAGCCCCAGCCAATCTGCAGGGGCTTTTTATTTGCCCAAGCTGCGCAAGCGTTTTATTTTTTGAAAACATCCTTGCGCAACCCGCGCAAGCCCTTTTTTCCTGACTTCATCACTTTCTGTGCCACAAAATGGCATCCATTGTTTTACAGGTGTTTAGACAAGTTTTCCGGGTGTCTTTGGGTGTCGCAAGGTAAAAAATGTGTACCTTTGCACCATGTATCCACGTAAGAAACCCA
>JAFXVN010000026.1 GCA_017524545.1 Bacteroidaceae bacterium | reverse complement strand
TACAGCCTGAGGAACAACCTCTCTACGACCAACCAGAAGAGGACAAGAAGCGTATTCGTGTGAGCGGGCCGTTTACTGTCGAGACCTTGCAAAGCCTTGATGTCAGTTCGCCTGAGTCTCTGAACGACAAGCAGAACGACTACGACGAATATGCTGCCTTCACGGAACGCATCTTCAACAACTTGAAGGCAAACGGCATCCGCAACGGCGACAAGACACAGCAAGCCATCATGCACGCAATGGAGCACTTGGACGAGCCTTACCTCAATGCCAAAGGCTATTACAAGAAGGACGACGGCACAGAGCAATGCGTCTATTTCATGATAGGCCCCAAGTTCGGAACCGTCAGCAAGTATGCCGTCAACGAAGCCATCCGTGCCTTCCGCCAGCACCTCAACGAATCGAACTGGCTCGTGATTCTCGGCTTCTCGTTCGAGGACACCATAGAGAGCGGGGCTGTGAAGGACTATAACTTCGGCAGCTTCCAAGTTTGGAAGGCACGCATGAGCGACGACCTCTTGCAAGACGGCCTGCTGAAGAAGGATAAAAAGGCTGGCTCCTTCATCATCATTGGCGAGCCTGATGTCAGCCTCGTGAATGATGGCGACGGCACTTGTCATGTGGAAATCAACGGCATGGACATGTACGACCCTATTCAGGACGAGGTAAAGGCCCGCAACATAAACGACTCGCCTATTGGGAAATGGACGACAACTACACAGGCGGCCTCTTCAAGGTGCGCAGCATCCACTTCTGCGGAGGCGACAAGAAAGAGTTCTCTAATTGGCGCAAAGGCCTCGACACCGTTGCCAAAGACCTCGCCAAAAAGAAGGCAGAGCGCACACTTCGCTTGGAGTTCAACGAAGAGATATGGGACACGCTCTATGACTTCAAGAGCGAACCAATCCCCTACGAGAAAGGCAGAAAGGTGGCTGTCCGCGTCGTCTCACAGTTCGGAGAGGAAAGCACGAAAGTCCTTGAAATGTGAAATTGTGAAATTGTCAAATCGTGAAGTATTGGATTGTTCCTTGCAGAGAAAGCATCTTCCTCATAGATGTTGCTCTCGAAGCAAATAAGAATGAAAATGGCGATACTTTTGTGGATTGGCGGCAGAGCAACGATTTCGCTATAGGTGATGTTGTGTTCCTCTATAAAGCCTTTCCAAAGTCACAAGTTGCTTATCGGATGGAAGTTGCTAAGACAGGTTTGTCTTTCGACGAAAGCACAGATAAGAAAGTCTTCTGGAAAGACCAGTCGCTTTTCTATCAAGGCCTTGGCTCACATCGGTATGTGCGCTTCCGCTTGCTGATGAAGTATCCAGATGGAATGCTCACATTTGCAGCCATGCATGAGCACGGGCTTCGCGGCAACATTCAGAGCGTAATGCTATGTAAGAACGAAGAGCTGCTGGCCTTCCTGAAAGGTGATACAACTCTCCTCCCCCTTGGGGGAGGACGGGAGGGGGCTTCCGTCGCAGAATATACGGAAGGTGAGGTACATGAGGTTGTGCTGAATCGTTATGAACGCAGTCGTGAGGCGCGTGATGCCTGCATTGCTACCAAAGGTTGTCGTTGTGCTGTCTGTGGCTTCGACTTCGAGCAAACTTACGGCGAAATAGGCCAAGGCTTCATCCACGTTCATCACCTTGTTCCAATCTCTACCATCGGCAAAGCCTACCAGCTCAACCCTACGACAGACCTTGTTCCCGTCTGTCCCAATTGCCACAATATGCTGCACAGAAAGGAACCACCTTATACAATAGAAGAGCTACAACAACATATCGGATGCCAGAGGATGACAGAGTCATAGCTCTTTCAACTGCTCGTCTGTGAGTCCAAGAGTCTTTTGGACGACATCTCTTGGGATTCCTTGCTCAATAAAAGCTCTTGCACTGGCGAGGGTTGCCTGTAATT
The DNA here is from genome assembly GCA_017524545.1 of Bacteroidaceae bacterium. GTDB lineage: Bacteria > Bacteroidota > Bacteroidia > Bacteroidales > Bacteroidaceae > Physcousia. Next base: position 7,302 of record JAFXVN010000026.1, on the reverse strand, counting down.
TACCGATGGCAATGCCTTCCTCCCGTCCTTCCTCTCGTCCTTGTGCAAGCCCTTCTTCTCGTCCTTGTGCAAGTCCTTTTTCCAATTGCGTCTTCATCACACTGTACATGTCGCGGTAGTCCTTCAGACTTTCTTCGTAGTTCATCCGCTCCTGCGGATTGAACTTTGCTATTTCGGCCTGTTCGAAAAGACGAGTGAAGACGGCTTCCTGAAGTGCTTCGGGGCGTTCCATCAGCGTAGCCATGTTGCGGATGGCGTAGAGCCACTTGTCGAAGAGCGTTACCAGTTCTGCCTCTGTCTTGACGAACTTCGGCATCTCAAGGTAGATATAGGTCAGCTTATCATAGAATACTTTGTGATTCCTTGTGTCCATGAGCTTGACTTCATGGTGGAAATATGCAGGGTCATCATCGTCAAATGTGAAGTTCAGCACACCAATGGTATAGACACGGCTCAGGCGATAGTCCCAATCGCCTTTCTGAGCCTGGTCGCGGATGGGGAATGTGCTGTAGAAGATGCTGCGGTCTTTGAAGAACCGCTGTTCGGCCTTTTGCATTTCAATGAGGATGCGTTCGCCTGTAACTGTCTCGCAATAGACATCGAACACCGCCTTGCGTTCCGTCTCGGCTGTACCAAGCTGCTCGGTGTTCAGATAGGTGAGATCCGTTATCTCTTCATGTCCCTGCAAGAGAGCATTAAGGAAACTGATGAGCAGGTCTTTGTTGATTTCCGTCCCGAAGAGCTTCTTGAAAGCAAAGTCGGTATAAAAATTGACGTATCTCTCTCTGAGCGTATGTGTGCACATGGTCTTATTGCTTTATTTTGTGCAAAAGTACATCTTTTATTGGTATCTTCCAAATTTTCGGGCAAAAACATGTAGACAAATCTATTGCTCGGTGCGCCAGCTTGTGAAGGTTGATTCGGACTTGATGTCGCTGTAGCGGAAGACGATGGTGTCGGAGCGCGTGACGCTGCTGGCCGTGAAGTAGCCTAAGCAGCCTCCTGTGAGGTTGGTGTAGGGGTTAGCTCCTCCACTTTGTCCGCTCCGCAGGGATGTGAGGAACTCATAGACAGAACGGTCGATGCTCATCAGCCGGAAGGTGATGCTGTCGCCTTCGTAGAGGATGCTCTTCCAATTGTCCTCCTCGTCTTCCTCGGCCACACGTTCCGACATACAGGTGACATCGCGGTATAGCAGTCCGGGCGGAGTGCCGCGATTGTCGAAGACACTCCATCGGTAGGGTTCGGTCAATGGCTTGCCCTGGAAGTGAGTATGATGGGTGATGCGGTCCATGCGCCACCAGTAGTAGTTGCGCTCTGTGGGAAGGGGGTCGGTGGCCCACACCTCGTAAACGACCATCCGTTCGCCCATCATCTCGAACCAAAGGAACTCGGTGGACAGGATGGGAGCGGCTGCAGGCATGGTGGATGTGCCTTCGTAGTGCTGGCCCTCGAAGTCAACGGTCAGCCTGTAGGTTTCGCCCACTGTCCCTTTGAAGGCAGAATGGTAGCGCTGGGTTTGAGGATCGTAGGGAATGACCTCGCTCGTGCCGCCACCCGTGACGGTGACTACCGCACCGGGCAGGCTGTAGCGTGTGACGCTGTCGGCCACCGAACGGCTCTTGGTGATGCTGATGTCGGTTCCCTCGTTTGTCACCTGGCCTTCTATCACCACAATCGGAGCGACCTCGTTGTAGTCGAAGTCTATCTCTTTCTTGCAAGCCATCAGACTGCAAATAAGGACGAAGAACAGGAGACTCTTTTGCATGACGATTCAATGTTTCAGGGTGAACGATACAGAAGGAATGATGCCAAAGAGCGAGGTCTGTTCGGCGATGGTGCCGGTAGGACTCTTATCGTCGTTCTTGAAGCGGATGGTGAAGGGGTTCTTGCGATTGTAGGCGTTGTAGATGCCGAACGACCAGATGCGCGTCGTACGTCGTCCCTTCTTCGTGTAGTTGGCGCTCAGGTCCAGACGGTGGTTGGCAGGTGCCCGGTAGCCGTTGCGTTCGTTGTAATAATAAAAGGTGATGCCATCGATGTCATATTTAGCGCTGGGTGCCGTCAGCGCCTGCCCCGTGTTGTAGTGCCATACGGCAGAAATATCCCATGACGGCGAGAGCTGCCACATGCCCACGATGGACAGGTCGTGCCGGCGGTCGTTGGAGGCTGTGTACCAGCGTTCGCCACTGATGCCCTCAACCTTATTTTCCGACCATGCCAGCGTGTAGCTGACCCAGCCCGTAATCGGTCCTTTGTTCTTGTGGAAGCAAAACTCCAGGCCATAGGCACGTCCCTTGCCGCCCAGCAGCAGGCGTTCTATCTCTATCTCGGAATAGAATGTCTTGCCGTCGCGGTAGTCATAGACATTGCAGATGTTCTTGTAATAGCCTTCTATGGACCAGTCGTAGGCTCCACCTTTTGTGATACCGAACCATCCCAAGGACACCTGGTCGGCTTGCTCGGGCTTCACGATATTACTGGTCATGGTATAGCGGTCGAAGGGCAGGGACATCGACATGCCGCTGATGGCATGGATGTCCTGCGACGTGCGGCTGTAGCCCACCTTCAGAATATGCTGTGGCGTGATGGTCCATTTCAAGCTCACACGCGGTTCGACGTCGGCGTATGTCTTGATGATGCCTCGCGGATTGATTGTCTCGACAATGTCGCCCCGGCTGTTCAGCAGATAGTATGGCGAACCGCCCAATGCAGAGAATGTCCGCAGGCGCAATCCTGCCGAAAGCTCCCAATGTTTGTTCAGCTGCCAGTTGTCATTCAGCCAAAGCGCATTGGTCCATGCCTGACGCCGCTCGCGCTGGTGCAGCAAATTGATGTTCCATTCGCCCGACATCAATCGCAAGTAGGTGGATTCCAACCCATAGCACAACTGATGGTGTCCCGTGGAGAGCGTCTGCTGGTGGTGCAGTGTGGCGTGACGGATGTATCCCCGCAGGGTATAGTAGGTGTTGAGCATGTCGATGCCAGTGTCGCTGTTGAAGTCGCTGTAAATCAGATGCGTGTTTGCATCGTGCCGGTCGCTGAACGTATGCAGCCAGCTGGCTGTGGCTTTGGTGTTGCCCCATTCCATGCCAAGCACGTCTTCCAGCTTGGTGTTGTCGTGTCCCCTGAATAGCGAGAGTGACAGGAGGTCTCTGTCGGAGAGACGGAAGTTCAGCCGTGTGTTGATGTCGTAGAAGTACAGGGTGTTGTCCCGATACTTCTTTGTGGCTTTCAAGAACAAGTCCAGATACGACCGACGGCCAGCTACCAGAAACGAAGAGCGTCCCTTCTGTATGGGACCTTCGACCACAGCCTTTGCGGACAGCAGACCAACGGTAAGGCCATAATGGTAGTTCGACAGATTGCCAGAGCGCGTACCCAATTCGAGCACTGAAGCCGTTCCGCCTCCCAACTGGGCTGGCAGTAAGCCCTTGTAGAGCGAAGCACTCATCAGCGCATCGTCGTTGAATGTCGAGAACAGTCCCATCAGATGGCCGGCATTGTAGATGGTAGCTCCGTCGAGCAGTATCAGGTTCTGCGATGACTTGCCGCCCCGCACCTGATAGCCTCCCGATGCTTCGTTCTCGCTCTTTATGCCAGGCAGTAGCTGGATGCTTTTCAGAATATCCTTTTCACCAAGCAGCGACGGCACCTTGGCCAGTGTGGACACCTCGATTTTCTCTACACCGATTTGCACGTCCTCTACACGTTTCTGTACCGAATGCGAGGTGATGGTCACTTCCTGCAGGCTGTCGGTCAGCACAGGGTCAGTGTCCTCTGTTTGTGCACAAACATCGGCATTCCACAGCATGTGCAGGAAGACGAGAGGGAGAAGGAGGCGTTTAGTCATCTTTCAAAATAAGCACCCCAGCGAAAAGTTACGTTAAGATGAAGTAGATGACAGAGGCGGGGATGGCGAGCAGGGCGCTGTCGAAGCGGTCGAGCATTCCGCCGTGGCCGGGGAGGACGTTGCCGCTGTCCTTGATGCCAAGCTGACGCTTGATGAGACTCTCCACGAGGTCGCCCCATGTGCCGAAGAAGACCACGACAAGGGCAAAGCCCAGCCAACGCCAGAGGGGCATTGAGGGTTGAACACCCACCTGCCACCAGATGATGACGGCGGCAAGCAGAGTGAACAGACCGCCACCGATACTGCCTATCCACGACTTCTTTGGCGAGATGCGGGGGAAGAGCTTGTAGGGGATGTACTTCTGCAACGAGCAGCCGCAGAGGTAGGCGAAAGTGTCGTTCACCCAAAGGAAGATAAAGAGGGCGAGGGGGTAAATCCAGTTGTATGCAAGCGTTTCTGTCCCTGCGTCATAGACAATGCTAATCAGTGGCAGCAGGGCAAACGGCAGGGCGATGTAGAGCTGCGAGGCGAAGCAAAGCGCCCAGTCCTTCAAAGGCTTTTGGCGACGACGGTAGAGTGCGCTGATAATGATGTAAAGAAGCAGCAGACCATAGAGCGAGAACATCTGTGCTGTCTGCGGACTGGCGATGGTGCTGAGCCAGACGGCAGCGACGAGTACGACACCGGCCATCGCGTTGATGGGACGCGGCATACCAGCTCCGACGTAGCTGTTCATCAGTGTGCCGAACTCCAAGAGCGTAGCTGCCGCTACGATGGCAAAGAAGAAGAAGGCACTGACAGGACTATAAACGGTGCAGCCGACGAGCAGCAGCACATAAACAGCACCAGTCAAGGTGCGGATGATGAGATTCTTCATAGCAAGTTTCGTTATAACGTGATGACGTTATTTCGGTATTACGAGGCTTCGATATTCTCGGGGGCGTTAGAGGAGGGCTGTAGCAATTCGTCCGAACGGCTGCTCCAGGGACGGGGACCGAAGATGCGCTCCACGTCCTCGGCAAAGATGACCTCGCGATCGACGAGCAGTTGGGCGAGGGCTGCATGTCCCTCTGCATTCTTGCTCAGGATGTCCTTCGCCCGGGCGTATTGTTCGGCAATCATGGCCTTTGTCTCTTCGTCGATGAGCTGTGCCGTGGCTTCGGAATAGGGGCGCTGGAAGCCGTACTCTTGGTTGTCGTAGTAGCAGAGGTTGGGCAGTTTGTCGCCCATGCCCATATAGGCTATCATGCTGTATGCCTGTTTGGTGACACGCTCCAGGTCGTTCATCGCGCCGCTGCTGATTTGTCCGCAGAAGAGTTCCTCGGCGGCACGGCCGCCCAGCGTGGCGCACATCTCGTCGAGCATCTGCTCTCGCGTCGTAATCTGCCGCTCTTCGGGCAGATACCATGCGGCACCCAAGGCTCTGCCTCTTGGCACGATGGTGACTTTGACAAGCGGATTGGCATATCTGAGGAGCCAGCTGATGGTGGCGTGGCCTGCTTCGTGGAGGGCGATGGTGCGCTTCTCCTCGGCAGTCATCACCTTGTTCTTCTTCTCCAGTCCGCCGATGATGCGATCGACGGCAGCGAGGAAGTCGTCCTTATCGACGGCAGTCTTCCCGTTGCGGGCAGCGATGAGTGCCGCCTCGTTGCAGACGTTGGCAATGTCGGCACCGCTGAAGCCAGGTGTCTGGCGTGCAAGGAAGTCGATGTCGAGCGACTCGTCGGTCTTGATGGGCTTCAGGTGAACGAGGAAGATTTCCTTACGCTCTGTCACATCGGGCAGGTCAACATGTATCTGGCGGTCGAAACGTCCGGCACGGAGGAGGGCTTTGTCCAGGATGTCGGCGCGGTTGGTGGCAGCCATGATGATGACACCGCTGTTGGTGCCGAAGCCGTCCATCTCGGTGAGAAGCTGGTTGAGAGTGCTCTCGCGCTCGTCGTTGGCACCGACCTGCACACCCCGGCTGCGGGCACGTCCCACAGCATCTATCTCGTCGATGAAAATGATGCAGGGTGCTTTCTCCTTAGCCTGACGGAAGAGGTCGCGCACACGGCTTGCACCGACACCCACGAACATCTCGACGAAGTCGCTGCCCGACATGCTGAAGAACGGCACGTCGGCCTCGCCTGCAACGGCTTTGGCAAGCAGTGTCTTACCCGTTCCCGGAGGTCCCACGAGCAATGCTCCTTTGGGAATTTTGCCGCCAAGGTCGGTGTATCGCTTCGGGTTCTTGAGGAAATCAACGATTTCCTGCACCTCAAGCTTTGCGCCTGCCTGACCAGCCACATCGGCGAAGGTTACTTTGTTGTCCTCGTCCTTCTCCACGAGCTTGGCGCGGCTCTTGCCGACGTTGAAAATGCCCATCGGCCCGCCGCTTTCCATGCCGCTGCCCATGCGCCGCATGAGGTATATCCAGAAGAAGGCAATGAGGATGAGCGGTCCGAAGCTCCAGAAGAAATGCATGAAGCTGTCATCGCCCTGCTGGTACTCCATCTCGCCGGAGAAGTGCTCCAGCGCCTGCTGTTCGCTGATGAATTCTTCGATTTTGTCGGCCGACGGAATCTCCACCACGACGTAGGGGCGGGTGCCGCTATCCACCTTCTGATCTTTGAAGACATCGCGTATATGGCTCGGCTCGACGTACATCTTCAGCGAGCGGTTGTTGGTGTTGACGATGATGCGCGAAGCGTAGCCCTGCTCCACATAACTCTTGAACTGGCTGTAGGTGGCAGTCCGCGAGGAGCCGCCGGAGAGGAGCGTGCTGTCGCCATTCATCAGCATGAAGCCCAGTGCGAAGGCAATAATCAGATATATCCAGGTAAGGCTTATCTGCGAACCGCGCTTCTTGTCATTCTTCTTATTTTTGTTCTTGTCTTTGTTGTTGTTTTCGTCCATGAGTGTAGGGGGTCAGTCGAGGTTGGGGATTTGGCGCAGGTCGGCATCGGCCCAAAGGTGCTCGATGTCATAGAAGCTGCGCAGTTCGGGCAAGAAGATGTGGACGATGACTTCGGCATAGTCCATTGCCACCCAGACGGCGTTGTTCAGGCCGTCCACGGCCAAAGGCTTTGTGGCAACCTTGGTGCGGCAAGTGTCGCCCACCGAATGGGCCAGAGCCTGTATCTGCAGTGGCGAACCGCCCGAGCAGATGACGAAGTAACGGCACACGGCATCGGGAATCTCCGTAAGGTCTGCCACGACGATGTCGCGCCCTTTCTTCTCCTGCAGTCCTGCCACAACGGCCTCAACCAATTTGTTCTTTTCTTTCATTCGCTATAATATAACTATGTGTATCATCTCAAAGAGAGTGCAAAGATACGACAAAAAGTGAAAAGTGAAAAGTGAAAAGAACTGCCATTAAAGAAACCAATTACCGTAAACAACTCACATCAGCTTTGCGGGCTTATGTAAACGGACACGAAACAAACATGTATTCTGAGGTTACTAAT
>JAFXVN010000025.1 GCA_017524545.1 Bacteroidaceae bacterium | reverse complement strand
TGGTTTACCTCCTCGACAGACCGATTCTTCCTTCATACAGCAAAGGTAAGAAACTGTCTTGAGTTGTCTGTCATCTTTCTTATTTTTTTTATTTTTATGCGACTTCGTCGCAATCCTCCGCAAAGTTAGAGTGCTTTCTGTTTGAAATAACATTGTGTAAGATGATTAACATCATCCATCGTGTAAGCTACGCCCTTGATTGCGAGAGATATTCGTTTGTTTCGAGTTTTTAGATGTAAGAAAGAGTCGTATCTTCGTTGCTATATCGTGGTGTATAACCTTTCACGCCATGGTGAGAAACCCTGAAGAGCGAGCATAGAAACTATTTTCAAGGTTTGAAAATATATTATCAAGCCGTGAAAATATATTATCAAGCTTTGAAAATATATTTTCAAGCCTTGATAATAGTTATGTAACACGCCAAGAAGGTTTTTGTGGCGGGGTCTGGAGGGTTTGTCAGCCTTGCTTATCGCAGTTTGCAAGCACCTGCTCCACGACCTCGGGGAAGTGCTGCATCTCCAAGCGGTGCTCTTTCTCGGCGATGTCATCGACGGTGTCGGTCGGGGAGAGGCTAGTGCGGAACTGGGCGATGATTTCGCCGCCGTCGCAGACGGGCGTGACATAGTGGACGGTCATGCCTGTCTCTGTCTCGCCAGCGGCCTTCACCGCCTCGTGGACATGATGCCCCCACATGCCCTTGCCTCCGTACTTGGGCAGAAGGGCGGGGTGCAGGTTGATGATGCGGCGCGGGAAAGCCTCGATAAGGTAGGCTGGCACGAGGGGCAGGAAGCCCGCCAGCACGATGAAGCTGATGCCGTAGCTCCGAAGCAGGGGCAAGGTCTCGTCGGGATTGGCAAGCTGCGCCTTCGTAATCACTGCCGTAGGCACACCTAACCGCTCGGCACGCACCAGTGCGTAAGCATCGGGCTTGTTGCTCACCACCAAAGCGCACCGGACCGTATCCGAATGCTCGAAGTGGCGAATCAGGTTCTCGCAGTTCGTGCCACTGCCTGAAACAAAAATAGCGAGGGACCTACCCCTGCCCTCCCTTAAAGGGAGGGAGTTCTTATTAGTCTTGGCTTCTGACATCTTTTTATTTACCATTTGACCCTTTTTCCTCCCCCTTTAAGGGGGAGTCAGAGGGGGTCTTTGTATCCGTATGTTATCATGGCGCGGTCGCTCTGGCGCCAGTCTTTATCGACCTTGACGAAGACTTCGAGGTAGATGCTCTTGCCGAAGAAGCGCTCCAGGCTCTTGCGGGCCTCGGTCGAGACGCGCTTCAGAGCCACGCCGCCGTGACCGATGATGATGCCCTTCTGCGACTCGCGCTCCACGAAGATGACGGCATTGATGCGGATGTTCCTGTCCGTCTCTTTGAACTGCTCCACCACGACCTCCACGGAGTAGGGTATCTCCTTGTCGTAGTAGAGGAGAATCTTCTCGCGGATGATTTCGGTGACGAAGAAGCGGGCGGGCTTGTCGGTCCACTGGTCTTTGTCGAAATAGGCGGGACTCTCGGGCAGAAGCTCCTGGATGCGGCGCAGCACGTTATCAACATTGAATTTGTGGAGAGCGCTGATGGGGATGATTTCCGCCTCGGGCAACGCCTCGTGCCACAGCTCCACCTTGTCGGTCAGAGCCTTCTGGTCGCTGAGGTCTATCTTGTTGATGAGGACGAGGACGGGGACTGTCATGCGCTTCACCTTATCGAGGAAGTCGCTGTTCTTGTCGGGTGTCTCCACCATGTCGGTGACATAGAGCAGCACGTCGGCATCCTGCAGTGCGCTCTCGCTGAACTGCAGCATCTGCTCCTGAAGTTTGTAGTTGGGCTTCAACACGCCGGGCGTGTCGCTGAAACAAATCTGCATCTCGGGCGTGTTGAGGATGCCCATGATGCGGTGGCGCGTGGTCTGCGCCTTGAAGGTGGCGATGGAGATACGCTCCCCCACCAGAAGGTTCATAAGGGTAGATTTCCCGACATTCGGGTTGCCTACGATGTTGACGAAACCGGAACGATGCATAATCTTTCTGCTAAGAGTTAGGAGTTAAGAGTTAAGAATTAAGAAAGACACATTTACATCGAGCATATCAGGCTTCCGAAACTATTTTTCTTAACTCTTAATTCTTAACTCTTAATTGTCTCCATTCTTCGCGGGTCATCAGCCCTTCCTTGTAGAACTGGGCTGGCTCTTTGGCTGCTTCCGTGGCGCCGTCGTAACCCCAAATCATATAGCTTGCGCCCCATGTGAAGCCTGCGCCAAAGGCGGTGAACACCAGCTTGTCGCCCTTCTTGAGCTGCGGCTCGTATTCCCACAGGCAGAGTGGAAGGGTGCCGCCGGAGGTGTTGGCCATGTGGTCGATGTTAACCATGACGTGCTCGCGGTCGATGCCTATGCGTGCCGCCACGGACACCTCGATGTTGATGTTGGCCTGATGGGGTACCACCCAGGCGATGTTGTCCTTGGAGAGGTTGTTACGGCTGACGATGGTCTTGACGGCGGAGGTCATGTCGAGGACGGCGTGCTTATAGACGGCACGCCCTTCCTGATAGACGAAGTGCTCGCGGGCATCCACGCTCTCGTGGCTTGGCATCTTGGCCGAGCCGCCAGCCGCCATGTGGAGGTTCTGGTAGCCCTTGCCGTCCACGCGGTAGTAGCCGTCGATGAGTCCCACCTCCTCCGTCGTTGCCTCCATCATGACGCAGGCTGCGCCGTCGCCGAAGATGGGGCAGGTGTTGCGGTCCTCGTAGTTGGTCATGGAGCTCATGTGGTCGCCGCCGCAGACGATGATGCGCTTGTAGCGGCCGGAGCGGATGTAGCTGGCACCCGCCTCCATCGCATACAAAAAACCAGCGCACGCGGCCTCCATGTCGAAGCCGAATGCGCTGGTCAGTCCGCAGTTGCCGATAACGAGCGAAGCTGTAGAGGGGAAATGATAGTCGGGCGTCGTGGTGGCGCAGATGACGAGCTCCACGGAGTCGGGAGCCGCCCCTGTCTTGCGCAAAAGCTGCTGGACAGCCCGCGTCATCATGTACGAAGTGCCGCTGCCCTGTTCGGGCTTGAGGATGTGGCGCGTCTTGACGCCAATGCGCTCCATAATCCACTCGTCGCTGGTATCCACGATACGCGACATCTCCTCGTTGTCGAGGATATAGTCGGGCACATACCCGCCCACGCCGGTTATGACGGCATTAACCATTTTTACGCTTCCTTCTCGATAGCCACCTTGCCGCGATAGTAGCCGCAAGCGGGGCATACGGTGTGATAGATGTGGAACTCGCCGCAGTTGGGGCATACTGCCAGTGCGGGGGCTACTGCCTTGTCGTGTGTTCTTCTTTTGAGAGTCCTGGTCTTGGACTGTCTTCTTTTTGGATGTGCCATAGTTATTTACTATTTGATGATTTACGATTTATTATTTCTTTACTTATCACTTTTGACCATTTGCTTCAACGCCTCCCAGCGCGGATCCATTTCCTCCTCTCCTTGGGAGAGGGCTGGGGTGAGGCTACATTCCTCGTGCACATGGCGGAGGGGTATCTGCAGAGCTGCAAACTCGTAGATGTTCCAAGCCACGTTGATGGTGCCTTCCCGCTCCGGGACTGTCACCACCTCGCCGTCGTCGGCATAGTCGTCGCCCATCACCACTTTCAGTGTGCACTGGGCATCGATGGGTTGGGTCATGGCTTCAAGGCAGCGGTCGCACGTCACTTCCACCCCGCCCCGCAACTGGAATTCCAGTTCGTAGGCGCCAGATGTCCGCTTCACCCGTAATGCTACATCGAGCTGGCCGTGCCTGATTTCCTGTCCCTGAACGGCGGAGAAGAAGTCATCGCCGGCCTGCCAGCGGTACGACACAGTATCGTCTGCCATGCCTTTCAAATCAACCGTATAACCGTCCAGTTTTTCCATCGGGCTGCAAAAGTACGAAAAAAAGAGGAAAGTGAAAAGTAAAAGTGAAAAATTATTGCCTTATTAGTGTTTTTTGAGTTCCACGCGGAAGGTTGTGCCCTTACCTATCTCGGAACTTTTGACGAAGATGCGCCCGTTGTGATACTCCTCGACGATACGCTTGGCCAGCGAAAGCCCAAGCCCCCAGCCGCGTTCCTTCGTCGTATAGCCAGGCGTGAAGACGGAGCTGAAGCGGTTCTTGGGGATGCCCTTGCCCGTGTCGCAGACCTCGACGCTGATGCAGGTCGGCTCCTCGCGTGCGGTCAGGGTGATGCTGCCCTTGCCCTCCATCGCATCGATGGCATTCTTGCAGAGGTTTTCTATGACCCACTCGAAGAGGGGGGCGCAGACGGGAGCGATGATGGGTTCGGCCGGCAAATCGCTGTTCATCGTGATGCGGTTGCTGGTGCGGCGGCCGATGTACTGCACGACGTTGGCCAGCACCTCGTTGAGGTTCTCGGGCTTCGGCTCGGGCTGGGAGCCTATCTTGCTGAAGCGCTCGGCAATGCGCTGCAGGCGCTGCACATCCTTGCCCATCTCGGGAAGCAGCTCGTCGTCGGGATACGTCTCGCGCAACACTTCGTGCCAAGCCATGAGGCTGCTGATGGGCGTGCCAAGCTGGTGAGCCGTCTCCTTGCTCAAACCCACCCACACCTTGTTCTGCTCTGCCTTCTTGCTACTGAGCAAAGCAAAGATGGCGACCACCACGAAGATAAGCACCACGCCGAGCTGGACGTATGGCCACCAGGCGAGGCGGCGCAGGATGAGACTGTCGGCATAGCATATCTCCATGTAGTCGGAGTCGCCGAGGTTGATGCGGATGACGCGCCCGGCCTGCCGCATCGACAGTGCACGCTGCAGCACCAAGGTGTCGAGGGCTGCGCCGGAGACTGTACCCACCTCCATGTTGCGGTAGTCCTGCACAAGCCCCTCGCTGTCGAGCACAACAACGGGAATAGTGTTGTTGCCGTTGAGCACTGTCCAGACAAGAGCAAGGTCGGTGGTCTCGTCGGCATTGTTGAGCGACCGCATCGCCTCCGCCCATATCTCCATCTTGCGCTGCTCCTCTATCTTGAGGTCGTGCACCAGGAAATGCGAGACAACAAGCGAAGCCACACTGAGCACAACTGCCAGCGTGACCAGCACAATCTTCACCTGCCGTATTCTGTTTATCCACTGCATACGATATAATAACGGGAAAGGGGGCTTCCTTATTGCCTCGTGAATTAAGAATTAAAAGTTAAGAGTTAAGAATTAAGCGTTAAGAAATAAGAATAAAAACTTATTTTTCACTTTTCACTCTTCACTTTTCACTTAATTGTCGTATCTTTGCACCAATGAAACGCTTCTTCCTATACATTATTATATTATATGGGGGACTCCTGCTGGCCGGATGTCGCAACGAAACCGAGCCTCCTGCTCCGCCCCCCACCCCCACGCCACAGCCCCGGGCAGAAGCCGAGCGCACCGTCATCGTTTATATGGCTGCCGACAACACGCTCTCCATCGCTGTCCGGGAGGACACGACAGAGATGGCAAAGGGCAAAGACCAGATTCCAGAGGGCGCCAACTTCATCATCTATTTGGACGACAAGCAGCACAAGCCCGCCATCTATGAGCTGACGCGCGAAAGCGGTATAACGCTTTGGAAGGAATACGACGAAGAGATGTGCAGCACCAATGCGGATGTGATGCTCGGCGTGCTCAAGGAGATAGAGCAATACTTCCCCGCCCGCCACTACGGCATCACTCTCTGGTCGCACGCCACAGGCTGGGCACCGGAACGGAAGTCGCAACGGCGCAAGACCTTCGGCCAAGACAAGGACAACGGCGCCACGGCCAACGAAATGGAGATACCTGTGCTGCGCAGTGTGCTGGAACAGCTGCCCAAGTTCGACTACCTCTTCTTCGACGCCTGCTTCATGCAATGCATCGAGGTGGCCTACGAGCTGAGGAACGTGGCCGACTTCATGGTCGGCTCTCCCGCAGAGATACCAGGACCCGGTGCGCCTTACCACAAAATCGTCGGCGCGCTCTGCGAAGGCAACCCGCAAGGCATCATACAGGGCTATGCCAGCGAATACCCCCTCGACAACACCCCCTACACGGGCGTACTGCTCTCCTGCATCGACTGCTCGAAACTCGATGCTCTTGCCGAAGCGACGGGGCAATTTCTGACACCGTTCTACATGGAGCGCAAAGACCCCGGCACCTTTGGATTCCAGTACTACTGCACCGATTTGGATAAATATACCTACCAATTCGACATGCACACCATAATGTGGCGACTGCTTTCTGCTGCGGAACAAGCTGAAAACTATACCGCATGGATGGAGGCCTTCGACCAGGCAGTGCCATTGCGCACGCTTTCCTCCACCTACCAATGGTACGCCAACACCGTCTCCCCACCCTACGCCTCAACCGCAGGCCAAGTCAAGGTTCAAGACCCCGAGCACTACGGCGGTGTCTCGATGTTCGTACCCCTGAATGCCTATAACGGCTACGGCTGGAACGAGGACTTCAAGAATACCTCTTGGTACAAGGCCGCAGGCTGGGAGCAAACAGGTTGGTAAGCCACTCCCTACTCCCCAATAATCACATTGCGAAAATATTCGCAACGAAAATTTTCGCATAATAGTTTGGAAGTATCAGACAAACTTTGGTGCTTATCAGTCCTCGAAGATTTGGCAAATCCAGTCTTGTGGCTAAAGCCGTCAAGATGTCTGGACGTCCCTCCATTTCACTCAACCTGCAAAACATGCTCAGCATTGAGGATTTTGCATCCAAGATTCTGCGCGAACTATTCCGTCTTTATCCTTTGGAGCGCATCAAACACTTGATGAAAGCTGGCTACATAATTCGTGTGACTGATTACGAGATAGAAGACCCCTTCTTCAAGGCCTGGATTGTCAAGTCCTGCTTATAAAGGGCTCAGTTCGAGGCTAAAATGGCATAGTTGATGCCGTCGCACTGGATGGAGGTGCATTCCTCGGGCTGAAGGTCGGCTTCCCCTGCGTCTGCCTCTGCAACTTGTGTCACAGGCTTTTCTATCACCCTTTCCCTTTCCACAATCTGTGTGAGATAGAGCGTGTCGTGAACTGGTTGGACAATGCGAATCGTGTCTGTGGAACAGATTTGCCGGACACCCTTCTCCTCTGCCACAAACAGGTGCAAGGACATGCCAAAGACAATGCCGACGAGGGCGGCAGCCGGCGTTGCCACCCATCCCCAATAGGCGCGTCTCGGCCTCATGGGAGCATGGGGGACGTGCATCGTTCTGTTATCGCGGTTGGCAAGACGTCGGGCCGATGCCTGGAGTTTCTCTTCAAATGGTATCATGGTGGTTTAGTTTTTGTTTCAGCGATTGGGTTAATGCAAATAACCTCGACTTGACCGTCCCCTCTGGAATCGCCATTATCTCCGCTATCTGCGGGACGGCCAGCTCTTCCTCGAACCTGAGCGAGAAGAGCAGACGGCTTTCTGGCGGCAGCTTCTCCAACAATCGTTTCAGGGCAAGGTCAAAGGCTTCGTTGTCCAGGGTGTCGATGACATTGCTTTCTGCCACAGCCTCGTGTGTCTGCACCACAAAGGCTTCGTACTGCCGTTGGTGGCCGCTATGTCTGTAGTGGTTTTTCACGAGGTTGTAGCTGAGGGTGAAGAGCCATGTGCGGAAGTTTGTGCCGGTGAACTTGTCGCGAGCCGTCCAGACGCGCATGAAGGCATCCTGTGTCAGGTCGGCAGCCAAAGGCTCTTCACCGCCCAACTGACGGAAGAAGAAGCCCATGAGCCTACGGGCATGGCGATGATAGAGCTCGCCGTAAGCCCTATCATCGTCCCTGCTACGCACCCGCCACATCAGCTCGTCGTCGGTGAGTGCAGAGAGAGGTTTGAACAAATGGGAGATTGTCATTGGAGTTGCTCCTTCAGCAGATTATCGTAATAGGCTTTATAGGCTTTCTGCTCCTCTGGGCGGTCTGTTTTCTTCTTATGTGCGATTGCACATCGCTCCACGCATTTGCTGAGGATGTTGTAAAGACGCTGAGCCTGTGCCTCGTCACCTTTCTTTCTGAACTTAGATATCAAGTTCGCCAAGAGCGTCACATGATTCATGTCCATCTGCTCGCTTGTCTCCCACGAGTCATAGACGAGGTCCGGCTCGGCAAGGTACTCCAGACTATAAACCTCCTTCACGTTGTGCATCGCCACATTGAAATTGTTGTAGGGTTTGGAGCTGTATTTCAGCACAAGCCCCTCGTTGTAGATGCTGTCTTTATCCAAGATAGAGACTTTGCCATTTGTGGGCGAGAAGTAGGCGGGCCGCTTGCTCTCATGGATTATATACATTATAATGTCGGATTCGTAGTGTTCGAGCCAGTCATCGCCATACTTCCCATAATCCTGCACGTTCAGGGTTAGCGGCTCGATGTTCAGTTTCTTGTAGAGGGCCTCCATGAAGGGCGTGGCGTGGAGGAAAGAGTTGTTGATGATGGTCACATCTGTTCGCTCACCCAGCGCTTCTTGCAGCACCTTCATGGGTTCTGTGTCAAGGTCGCCGTTGGAAAAGTAGAGGGCATTTGGCGGCAAACATTGGAGCATATTATGGTTGAAATGCATGATGCGGGTGGGGAAATACTTGTTTTGGTACGATTTGGTGTACAGCTCCTTGACACGTGGGTTCTCTGGGTCAACAATCCATAGACGGGTGGCCAGATATTCGAGGTCTTCTGGACAGATATTTTCTGGCATCAGCTCTATGGCGCGGGGGATGTTGTCTCCCCGCTTGGCAGCCTCATCGGTAGTCAGGCAGAAACGCCCTTTGCAGAGATTCAGTACAAAGCTGTCGGGCAGTGTGGCCTCCATTTTGCGGAGAACATCAGCCGTTTTGGATTCATCCTGATTCGCTCCCCGCCCTTTGGTAAAATTATCGTGGTAACAGGTGGCGCGAAACAGGTTTCGCCAGGCCCATTGATCCTGCGGGTTGGCATCCACCTTTTTTTGCCAAGCCTCAGCCTGAGCCGCATACCATTCCGGCTCGTGAGTGTTGGCTACGATCGATTCTATCGTTTCTGCCTTCTGTGCGAAAGCAAACATTTGGCAAGTGAATGCCAGCGCTATAACGATTGTCTTTTTCATTTGTATCTATCTTTTCTTCGTTTAACTTCGCAATGATTCTGAGGCGCTCTCATTCATGCAAACACCCGAAAGCGGGAACCGTTCACAAAAACATGAAAAAAAAGAGCCCCCAAAGAGGCTCCTTGCTTGCTTCATGAAGATGCTTCATCATTAACGACAACGGATTGCACGGATGTTCTGTTCCTCTCATTCTCACTAATTCCGCCTTAACTCCTAAAGAAAATTCCCTAATTCTCTAATTCTTGATGATATTTGGTTCAGGGCTTTTCAAGCGTAACGCTAATCAGACCTGCGGCGTAGGGCGCAATCTCGTACTGGTTGAAGAGGAACACGATGCTGTCGCCCCTCAGCAAGAAGTTGTTCGTCAGGTAGAGGTTGCCAAGCATGGTGATGCCCGTCTTCTCCTGCAGGTCTGCCAAATCCTTTGCCTCCCAGTCCTTGCAAAGCCGCTCCTCCATCGCCATCAGCACCAGCATCTCCTTTTCGGCAGGCACCACGTCGCTAATGGTGAGCAGTTTGCCAGACTGCACGTCGAAGTTGAAGTACTGCACATAGTGGCTGCCATGTGCGCCGCCAAGATAGGTGTCCGTTATTGCCTGATAGGACAGGATGCCATCCTGCTCCTTCCCTACAGGCCCAGCCTCCACGGAATAATAGTACTGGAAGATGTCCTTGTACTCCGATTCCGGGTCGTACCTTTCGGCAAGCTCCACCTTCCAGTCCGCCTCGATGCTGTCGGCAAGGTGCTTCACCGTTTCCTGCATGGTGCTGCCCTGCGTACACAGGATGCTGTCGCGGACAACGGCGGCCAGCGACCGCGCAAGGTCGCCCTCGCCTGCCAGCGTATCCACCTTCACCTTAATCTGATAGCACTCCGCCGCACTCGGCGCAACGGGGTTCTCCATGCACAATTCGACACTGCCCCAGGAGAGCTCAACCTGTTCATCACCGCCGCCCTTCCACTCCGTGCAAGCACAAGCCAGAAGAACCGAAGAAAGAATAATAAGCTTTTTCATCTGTATGGATTTTATGGATAACATCATCTTTTAGCAAGGCAAATTTACGTCAATTTCCCGAAACACACAAGAAAAAGGAGTGAAATTTTAATCAACATCGAAAGACACGAAAGACATGTAGAGTTAAATAATTGGCCAAACATTTGGCAGTTATTGAAATTATTTGTTACTTTGCGGTCGAAATCATAATTCAATCACATCGTTTTGTAGAAAACAGGCAGCTGGGTGGACTGTACCCTGACGTGCCGAGCGTTCTTTAACTTAGTGATTGATTATGAGAAAACGTAATTTTTACCGCGTGTGCCGTTGCACACCAGACAAAGGCGTTGTGCAGTTAGACTCAAGGCTGCTTCGCCAAATTGTAAATTACAGAATCCATTCCATTCGATGCGCAGACAATTGCGGCGTGAAATACCGCTTCGGCCTTCATCTCGGCCAGCTCTGCGCCAGCACCGGCCATCCCTGGTGGGCCATCAAGGTCTGGCAGTTCACGCTGAAATTGATATGCTGGAAGGACTATGACGATTGGATATGCGTTCCAGTGAATCCCAAGTATGTCAATATCGACAGCGTGCTCTCAGAACCTGAAAGTCTGGATTTAGGCCGTCGCATCGACGCTCTCTGGCGCGAGATGGGTCATCCGGAATGTGCAGTGATGGAAAGGTACGCCCGAAGAGAGTACGACTACTTCTGGGCAGAGAAATACGGCTACTATCGTGTGGAAGACGAGGAATTCGA
Source organism: Bacteroidaceae bacterium (assembly GCA_017524545.1). GTDB lineage: Bacteria > Bacteroidota > Bacteroidia > Bacteroidales > Bacteroidaceae > Physcousia. Next base: position 74,098 of record JAFXVN010000025.1, on the reverse strand, counting down.
GGCCGAGATAGAGGCCTACGAAAAGCAACAAGCAACAGACGCCCTGTTCCGCGAAGGACAGGGCGTCTGGTAATCTGGATTGAACTTCTTACAGAGGATAGTCCTCGAAGGCGTAGAGGACGGTGGAGAGGTAGCGCTCGCCGGTGTCGGGCAGGAGGACGACAATCTTCTTGCCTTTGTTCTCGGGACGGAGGGCTACTTGTGAGGCGGCATAGAGTGCTGCGCCTGCGCTGATGCCGACCAGCAGGCCTTCCTGCTGGGCTATCTCGCGGCCAGCGCGGATGGCATCGTCGTTCTCTACGTCAAAGACTTCGTCGATGACATCGGCATCGTAGGTCTTGGGGATGAAGCCAGCACCGATGCCCTGAATCTTATGAGGGCCACTCTGTCCGCCGTTCAGGACGGGACTTGACTTCGGCTCTACGGCGATGATTTTCACGTTCGGGTTCTGCTCCTTCAGGTACTTGCCTGTGCCGCTGATAGTGCCGCCTGTACCTACACCGCCCACGAAGATGTCAACCTTGCCGTCGGTCTGCTGCCAAACCTCCGGGCCTGTCGTTGCATAGTGCTTGGCGGGATTGGCGGGGTTCTCGAACTGCTGGAGGATGACACTGCCAGGGATTGAGTCGCGCAGCTCCTCGGCGGCGCGGATGGCACCGGGCATTCCGTCCTTGCCGGAGGTGAGGCGCACTTCGGCTCCGTAGGCTTTGACAAGGTTGCGGCGCTCTATGCTCATCGTTTCGGGCATGGTGAGGATGAGGTGATAGCCCTTGACGGCAGAGACAAGTGCCAGTCCCACGCCGGTGTTGCCGCTGGTGGGTTCGATGATGGTGGCACCAGGCTTCAGGATGCCCTTCGCTTCTGCGTCCTCAATCATGGCGAGGGCGATGCGATCCTTGACGCTGCCGCCAGGGTTGAAAAACTCTACTTTGGCAATGATGGGGGTCTGGATGCCCTTTGCCGTTGAATACTTGTTAAGCTCCAAGAGAGGAGTGTTGCCGATAAGCTCGGTCAGCTGTTTTGCGATTTTAGACATAATCTACTCGTTTTATGATTTGACAATTTACCTTTTTCAAATTCTGCTGCAAAGGTACGGCAACTTTTGCATTCCCACAATCCCCCTTTTATGGCATTTATATACCATAAGTTTGGTATTATCGGGCCAAAGACAGGAAAAGCTCGTGGATGCGGGTGTCAAAATCGAGTTCAGGATGGAAAGCAGTGACGAGCTGGCGTCCCTGACGGGCAGCAACAATGTGACTATCGACCTTGGCCAGCACTTGAACATCGGACGATAGTACCTTGTTGATATATGGCGCGCGGATAAAAGTCATGGGGACATTACCGGCGATACCCTCTACGGGTGCTTCCGTGTAAAAACTGCCCAGCTGACGGCCGTAGGCGTTGCGCTCGACGTCGATGTCCATCGTGCCCAAATGCATAGGTGACAGCAGTATCAGCCCTGCACAAGTGCCCAAGACTGGCAGTCCCTCAGTGATGGCCTGCCGGATAGGTTCAAAGAGGCCTAAATCATGAAGGAGTTTCCCTTGTGTGGTCGATTCGCCGCCAGGGATAATAAGTCCGTTCTTTGGTTGATTCCAATTGGCTAACTGCCGAACCTCGAAAGCCCCAACGCCCAAACGACGAAGCATTTGCTCGTGTTCGGCAAATGCTCCTTGTAATGCTAAAACAGCTATTCGCATTTTAACTATTCATTTATATCACTTCCCTCGCTCTGCCATCAAGAGTTCTATCTCCTGTTCGTTGATACCCACCATAGCCTCACCGAGGTCCTCCGAGAGTTCAGCCAGCATCTTGGCATCCTGATAGTTGGTCACAGCCTGCACGATGGCAGCAGCACGCTTAGCGGGATTGCCACTCTTGAAGATGCCGCTACCTACGAACACACCCTCGGCACCCAGTTGCATCATCAGGGCTGCATCAGCAGGGGTCGCCACGCCACCAGCGGCGAAGTTCACCACAGGCAGCTTTCCATTCTCATGTACGAACTTTACCAACTCATAGGGTGCTTGCAACTGCTTGGCAGTTTCAAAAAGCTCGTCCTCGCTCATGCTGACCAAACGACGAATCTCACTCTGCATCAGACGCATGTGACTCACGGCCTGCACCACGTCGCCCGTACCAGGCTCACCCTTGGTTCGAATCATCGTGGCTCCTTCTGCAATACGGCGCAGAGCCTCGCCTAGGTTCTTGGCACCACATACAAAAGGCACATCGAACTTTGTCTTGTCGATATGGTAGATATTATCTGCAGGACTCAACACCTCGCTCTCGTCGATATAGTCAATCTCTATAGCTTGCAGAATCTGTGCTTCTGCAATGTGACCAATGCGGCACTTAGCCATTACGGGGATGCTCACGGCCTCCTGAATGCCACGAATCATCTTAGGGTCACTCATACGACTCACGCCACCCGCTGCACGGATGTCGGCAGGAATACGCTCCAGAGCCATCACAGCACAGGCACCAGCCTCCTCAGCGATACGAGCCTGTTCGGGAGTGGTCACATCCATAATAACACCGCCTTTCAGCATCTGAGCAAGTTCACGATTAAGTTTTTGTCTGTCTTGTTTCATAATTGTCGTATTTCAATTTCCGATACTCTGTAGGACTAATGCCCTTTAGCTTCTTGAAAAATTTAGTGAAATGTGCCTGAGAGGAGAAACCGAAGTGGTAAGCGACCTCCTGCACAGTATTATCCGTCGATTTTAGTTGCAACTCTATCTCATGAATCAGGAAATCATCAATAATGGCCTTGGGCGACTTGCCAGAGATTCGACGCGTCACTTGAGCCAGATAGCGACTGCTGACATTGAGCAGGTCAGCATAGAAATGCACATCACTTGCTTCATGATGGTGTTCGGCAATGGCATCGAGCAGTTCGTTGTAAAGCTCACTGCTGCGTCCCTGCAGGTCACTGGCCCTCATCACCTGGGTGCTGATATAGGCTTTAGCCTTGGATTCGGCCTCTTCTGCAGAAAGCCCCTGACTTAGGAACACAGACACCGCACTGGCGTAGCGGTTAGATAGACCGTGCATCGAGCCGTCGTTCTTATGGATGACCAGCGTGCATAGTGGTAACAATCTTAGGCTTATGGCTTCCATCATCTCGTGACTAATCAGCGTATCACCTCTTGATGACAGCACTACAGTATCGAGAATCACATGGTGCGGATGATACTTTTGCAGAGCCTTGACAACAACTTCCAAAGTATCCTCGCGGCGAATCAGACCTATCTTCACCACTTCTGGCTCAAAATCATTCATTACGGCATCTATTTGTCCCGCCACGATGGTGGCTGGCACATCGTAGAACTGCTGGATGCCCAGTGTGGTCTGAACGGTGATACTGGTAATGGCTGACATGGCATAACCACCCAGTTCGGAGATTGTCTTGATGTCCGCCTGCACACCCGAACCTGCTGTTGAGTCACTACCTGTTATGGTCAATATCGGTTTCATGGCTGCAAAGGTAACTCCTTTTCACGAAACAACAAAAAAGAGTTCCAATAATGACAAATTAAACTTCATTTTGTACAAAAACTGATATGCCTCATCCGTACTGCCATAGTATCGCATGTCTTCATCCTATGGGAAGAAAAGCCCATCGAATGGTCCTATCTATATGTAAAACTCCAAAGCATCGATGAGGCCGGCACGGAGAGCGTATTTCACCGCTTCGTGCGCCGTGTTGATGCCCAGTTTGCGGAAGATATTCTTGCGGTGGGTCGTAATGGTATGGATGCTGGAAAATCTTTGCGCAGCAATCTCCTTGGTAGTCTTGCCTTGTGCTATGGCTTTCAGAATCTCTGCTTCCGTTGCGGTCAGAATGTCCGGATGGGACTCTTCTTGTCGTTGGTTGAGAATGACTTCAAGCACGCGCTGACTGAGGAAACGGGTATGTCTGAGACTGACAGACTGTAGCGCCGCACGCACCTCTGCGACAGGACTATCCTTGAACAAGAGGCTAAACTGATGGGAGGAATAGATCATGCGGCGCATGAACTGAGGAGTGAGTTCGTCGCTGATGAGAATCCACTGCGACTGGCTGAAACGCTCTGCGATGATGAGGAGCTGGTCTTCGTCGGAAAAGTCGAAAAGGGTGTAGTCGAGCAACACAACAGCATCCGGATGTCCGGAGAGTAGGCACACGAGGGTGGCTCTGTCCGAAGCATGATATACAGCAATTTCTTTGTCCTCGCAGAGAAGACATTCCACGGCAAAGCGCGTGAGTTCCTGATTGTCGGCCAATATATACTCTTTCATCAAAGATTGGTGTGTTTCCGCCTGCAAAGGTACGGAGATTAACACATTCTGCCAAATCTTTTTGGAGATTTGGCAGAATCATAACCCTATTATGTTATTTTCTTCAGATTTTGTCGAATGCCTGCTTGAGGTCGTCGATGATGTCATCTATGTGTTCCGTGCCGATGGAGAGGCGGATGGTAGAGGGCGTGATGTGCTGCTCGGCCAGTTCCTCGGGGGAGAGCTGCGAGTGGGTGGTGGTGTAGGGATGAATCACGAGGCTCTTCACGTCGGCCACATTTGCCAGCAGGGAGAATATCTTCAGGGAATCAATGAAGCGCCAAGCCTCTTCCTGTCCGCCCTTAATCTCGAAGGTAAAGATAGAGCCGCCACCATTGGGGAAATACTTATTATATAATGTGTGGTCGTGGTGACTCTCGAGGGCTGGATGATTAACTTTAGCCACCTTGGGATGGTTGGCAAGGAATTCAACCACCTTCAGGGCATTTTCCACATGACGCTCCACTCTGAGGCTCAGCGTCTCGACACCTTGCAAGAGAATGAAGGCATTGAAGGGAGAAATGGCAGCACCTGTATCGCGCAGAATGACGGCACGAATGCGGGTGACATATGCAGCAGCACCTACTGCATCGGCAAAAACGATACCGTGATACGAGGGGTCTGGTTTAGCGAGCGTAGGGAACTTCTCGGGGTTCTTCTTCCAGTCAAATCGTCCGCCGTCAACAACCACACCGCCGAGGCTTGTTCCGTGGCCGCCGAGGAACTTCGTGGCCGAATGCACCACAATGTCTGCGCCGTGCTCCAAGGGACGGATGAGGTAGGGTGTACCAAAGGTGTTGTCCACGATGAATGGGATGCCGTGACGATGGGCAACCGCAGCCACGCCCTCAATGTCGAGCACGTCGGAGTTAGGGTTGCCAAACGTCTCGGCATACACCACCTTCGTATTTGGCTGTATGGCGGCCTCAAGCGCCGCAAGGTCATTCACGTTGACGATAGAGTTTGTAATTCCTTGAGTTGCCAGCGTGTGGGTGATGAGATTGTAGGAACCGCCATACAGGTTGTCAGCAGCGACGATATGATCGCCCGCCTGCACAATATTTTGAAGCGCGTAGGTAATAGCAGCAGCACCAGAGGCAACGGCCAAGCCTGCCACACCACCCTCGAGGGCAGCCACACGCTGCTCGAACACACTTTGCGTGGAATTGGTGAGGCGACCATAGATGTTGCCTGCATCACGCAGTCCGAAACGGTCCGCTGCGTGCTGAGAGTTGTGGAACACATAGCTCGTGGTCTGATAGATAGGCACGGCGCGTGCATCGGTTGCGGGGTCAGCCTGCTCCTGACCCACATGGAGCTGCAATGTCTCAAAGTGAAGTTTCTTGCTCATAATCCTTATTTTTTTATGTTACGATATTGCGATAATTCGATATTACGACATCTGTTGAATTGTTTTCTGCTGCAAAGGTACGGCAAAAAGGAAATATCCTCCAAATTCCTTGCTTAATTCAGAAAATATCCCTACATTTGCACGAGAGAAAGAATTATCTTCCACTCAAGGCACTTCATGTTCCACTAAACAGAATATCATTCCAAAAAGCCAATAATGAACTGTGAATTATGAACTATGTATTGGACGAAACGGACAGGCAGATACTGAAAACTCTGCAAAAAAACGCGAAACTGACCACAAAAGAGCTGGCCGATGCAGTAAATTTAACCCCGACACCCGTCTTTGAGCGGCAGAAACGTCTGGAACGGCAGGGCTACATCAGGAAGTATGTCGCTGTGCTCGACCCCGAGAAGCTGGGGCTGGGGCTGCTGGTCTTTTGCAAAGTGAAGCTGAAGCAAATCAACCACGAGATTGCCGACAGCTTCGTGCGCCGCATCCTACTCATCCCCGAAGTGGCGGAGTGCTACAACACCAGCGGCGCATACGACTATTTATTAAAGGTACGCGCGCGCGACATGAAACACTATCAGGAGTTCATCCTCTCTAAGCTCGGCGACATCGAAAGCGTCGGCTCCATAGAGAGCACCTTCGTGATGAGCGAAGTGAAGCAAAACGTCGGCATTGTTTTTTAGATTAAACCTTTTATCCCTCAACTGGTCTTATTATTGGTGTCGGATCAACCGACCTCCGCATACAAGGCTACAACATGGTGAGATTTCTACGATATCTGCTTCTGCTTCTGACAGTCCCCACCCTCGTCTTTCCACAAGAGGCGGGAAAGGCTTTGCTCAACATTCGCGGCACGGTCTTTGAGAACGAGAAGCTGCAACCGATGGAAGGGGCGGCCGTGAAGCTCTTCAACGAACGCGACTCGATGATTGCCGGTGTGGCGACGAAGCAGAACGGACAGTTCCTGTTGCCCGGCATCCCGTCGGCCGCATATACGCTGCAGGTGTCGTTCATGGGCTTCAAGACGCAGCAGTTCAAGCTCACACTACCCAAACGCTCCGGCAACTTCAAGGTGGCCGACGTAATGATGCGCGAGGATGCCACGGTGATGGCAGAAGCTGTCGTGGAGGGGAAACTGCCCGAGATGACGGTTGTAGATGATACGGTGGCCTACAATGCCGACGCCTTCAAGCTTCCCGACGGCTCGATGGTGGAAGAGCTCATCAAGAAGTTGCCAGGCATCGTGCAGGACGAGAACGGCAATTTCACTTTCAACGGCAAGAACATTAGTCAGATACTGGTTGATGGGAAGGAGTTCTTCGGCAACAACCGCAATATGGTGTTGCAGAACATCCCGGCCGAGATTGTCGATAAGGTGAAGGCCTACGACAGGAAAAGCGACATGGCTCGCATCACAGGTATCGACGATGGAAACGAACGGACGGTGCTCGACCTCGCCATCAAGAAGGACAAGAAGAAGGGCTTCTTCGGACGAGCTGACGGCGGCTACGGCACACATGACCGATACAGCGGCAACCTGAACACCAACAGCTTCAAGGGCGACCAGAAGTTCAGCTTCGTGGGCAATGCCAACAACACGCAGGGCAACGGCCTGACCGACCGTCAGAGACTTGGTGCCACGATGAACTGGGAAAAGCGTGGGCCAAAGGATGGAGGGAAAGGCAGCGAGTTGGAGCTGAACGGCAGCGTCAACGGCGAGTTCCAACAGAGCAGCAGCGCTTCGCAGTCGAACACGCAGAACTTCGAGCTGAAGAACTCGGCCTACTCCGCAAGCCGGCAGAGCAGCAGCAGTCGCTCGAACAGCTTCAGCTTCCAATACAAGGTGGAGTGGAAGCCCGACTCATCGTGGAACATCCTGTTCCGCCCCGAATTTAGCTTCGGACGAAACAGAAACGCCAACAACAGTGAATCTGCCGCATGGAAAGACGATCCCTTCCTCCTCAGTGCTGCACCCTTGGATGACTATCGCGACCTGGCAAAGGCGATTGGCGTGAACCATCGGAGAGGTGCCGGTGGGGGAAAGTCGAAGAACATCAACGCTTCGGCCTCCCTGCAAATCAACAAGCGTCTCAAGAAGCCCGGACGAAACGTGACACTCAACCTGGGCGGCGGCTATGGCGACTCGGACAACGAGAGCAACAACTATTCGCAGACGGACTACTACCTCATCCATGCCCTCAGCGGCGGCGACTCCGTCTATCACAAGGTTCAGTACAACCGAGGCTCGAACTACAACTACAATTTCAACGCACGCCTCAGCTACAGCGAGCCGATTGCCTATCAGACTTTCCTGCAGCTCACCTACAGCTATCGCTACAGCTTCCGCGACAATGACCGTGACGTCCGCTCCATCTTCGACCCCTACAACGACAAGCTGGGGGTCAGCGTCGATAACTACGACCAATTCTGCTATAGCGAGTACGCTGTACCCGACAGGCAGCAATGCAGCTATACTCGCAACATTGGGCAGAACCACGACATCCGCCTGCAATTGAGGATGAACAGGACGAAGTACCGGCTGACTATCGGAGCAAACATGCAGCCGCAAGTCAGCAAAGTCGATTATCAAAAAGGCCGCATCGACACCCTGCTACGCAGAACAGTCGTCAATGCCTCGCCGGTCGTGAATTTTCAATATAAGTTCAGCCGGCAGGAGCAACTCGAGCTTCGTTACAACGCCGATACGGGGTGGCCCAACATCACCGACATGATTCCCGACACACTCTCCGATGCCAACCCCCTGAACATCCGTATCGGTAATGCGGGACTGAAGCCAAGCTTCACGCAGCACGTCAATCTGGAATACCACAAGGCGATTCCCGACCTCCAGCGCTCGCTGGCTGTCAACCTGCAGTTCCACATGACGCGAAATGCCACAACGAACCGGACAGAATACAATGAGGTGACAGGCGGACGTGTCTCAATGCCCGTGAACGTCAACGGTAACTGGAATGCATCAACCTCCTTTAACTTCAATACAGCCCTCGACAATGCCAAACATTGGCGCATCAATACCTATACGCAAGCCAACTTCACGAACTCCGTAGGCTACCTCTATCGCAGCAAGGACAAGATGACGATGGAGAACCAAACCCGAAGTGGGAACTTCAGGCAAAGAGCGCGCCTCACTTTCCGACAGGACTGGGAAAGTGGGTGGCAAGTGGAAACGAACGTCCATGGTGAGTTCCTCTACAACCTCAATCGCAGCACCAATGCTACGGCCTCGAACCTCGACCACTACAATTTCAACTACGGCGGAAGCTTCGTCCTGACTTTCCCATGGGGTATGACCATCAGTAGCGATATAGAGCAGCAGAGCCGCAGAGGCTATTCCGATGCTGCCATGAATACCAACCACCTCATCTGGAACGGCAGCATCAGCCAGCGCTTCCTGCCCCGCAAGCAGCTGACAATTAGCCTGCGTGCCGTGGATATCCTGGACGAGAGGGACGACGTGAACCGCAACATCAGCGCCACAAGCCGTACCGACACACAAAGCGAGATGGTGCGCAGCTATGTCCTGCTTTCAGCCAACTGGCGATTCGGACGCTTCGGGGGAAGAGGCGGAAAAGGCGGCGGGGGCGGTGGACGTCGCGGTCGCGGCGAAGGTGGCCCTCGTGGAGGCGGAGACTTTTAATACCTGTAAGCTACGCCGACAGTGCCGTAGATGGGATACATCTTGAAAGTGATGGCATCGAAGTCGCGCCTCCAGATGTTCGTCAAACCCCAATCGAGCTTGCCGAAGACATTCAAATGGCGCATGGCTTTCCAGTCGAAGCAAAGTTCCACGCCAGCGCTAAAGGGAAGCATATTGTCGGCGAAATCGTAGTGCGCATTGGCTTCGCGATCCACAGGAATCTTCTCGCCGACAGGCGATTCGTTGCGCAGATAGCCAACGCCATCACTGTTTTCATAGGCTTTGCCTGTGAAGGACTTGCTGAAATAATAGCTTATGTAAGGCCCCGCGCTGACGTTCCATCGCGGACTCATGCGGAGAGTGACAAGCAAGGGAATCGTCACGCCCCACATCTCTGTGCTGGTCTCGTTGGTGCCAGTGAAGTAGCCCTTTTTCGTCTGAGACTCTTCGGAATCATCATCCTTCTGCTGATATTCGACGTAATAGTTCTTGACATCGGCACTGGTATGGAAGCCTTCCCAGAAGAAGTGCGCACCAAGGCTGATGCCCCATCGCTTGCTGAACATGCGATAACCGTCAATGCCAATGCTGACACCACCTTTCGGACTAAACTCGTTGATACTCCTGATTTCAGCGGGCAGGGGCAGAGGAGTCGTGCCGCCGATGACATAACCGGCGCGAACAATAAAGCCGCCACCATTCATACCTGTTGTGGGTCCCCATTTCTGCCAAGAGTCCTCGTTTTGTCCGGCACGGAGCAAGGAGCTTGGGACAAGGAACAAAAGAAGTGCTATCAGTTTATATTGAGATTTCATTGCCTTATGTTTATTATATATAATGTGTGTGTTTTGGTCTATTATTCGCAGAAGAGCCGCATGTTGTCAACATAGAGTTTGCTGCCGATGGCACCCATGAAATAACCGCCCTGCCAACTGCTGGCAAAGCTGATGATGATGCCATAGCCCTTGTTCTCCAGAATCTCGGGGTCCACCTCGGTGTAGTATTCTATGGGAATGGTCACATCCTGCCATTCGTTTGTCAGCCCGTGAATGGGGTTGGAGGAGAGTTGGTCTGTGCCGTCCGCATTGTAATTGTGCGGCAGGCGTCCCTTCGCCACAATGTACGGATTAGTCATCATATCGTTGCCATCGGGCTGCACCTTGTTCCCGTTTTCGTCCTCATTGCGGTAGAGCACGACATACACATCGGGTTCATCGACGATGCCCTCCACAGGATTGGCTTCGCGGTCCTGAAAGAAGCTTCCCGGCTCATAACGGAGCCACACGCGCAGTTGGGCGGGCTTGTGCGTGAAGGGTGAGCCAAACTGTGTGGCCTTGAGGGGGTTCTTCATAGCATACTCGACATCGAAGATGCCATTGAACATGGAACCCGAGGCTATACGCATGTTCACCATCTTGCCAAAGGGACCGGTGTCGCAAGTTTCGAGCTTGACACAATCGCTGCCGTCGGGACCGCCTCCTGCCACAGGTGTCGAAGGATATTCCATCGGCTTTGCCTTTGACTTACTGATTTTATAGCCCGGGTTGCCATTCTTCCACACGCCATCAGTGAAAAGAGCGGGGGCTTCCCAGATATAGTACTTGCCCGTCGGGTCAAGATGGTAGTCCTCGAACCCGACAGAGAGATTGCCGTCACTTGGCACGTCGTGCTCAATTTTGAAGCTGTATCTGCGGCTCCACATTTTGTCTTGCGAGACCACACGGAAATAGCGGGTTCTCTCTTCTGAGAAATCCACAAGCGAGCCATTGACGAAAGGTTCCTCCGTTCCATCCTCCGATGTCAAATAGGCCGTTGCACCTTCTGATATTTTGAGCGTGGTGGGAACACTCTGTATGTCTGCAAAGCTTTTTATGGCAGGAAACACAAAAATGGTGTCGTACCATGTCAGTGTCTGCAGCGTGTCGTAGTCGTGGAAGAAATAAGCGGTGGGTTTGTCAAGATGAAGCGCGATGGATTCGATGTCGCACTCCGTGTTTTCCCGCTCATCCTGAATACAAGAGGCCAAGAGGAACGGGATGGCGGAAAGCGCCACAATAGATGCTTTATTCATATTCTTTGAGCTTTGTGCATAAATTTGCGTGCAAAGGTACGAAAATATGATTAAAGATGAGGGATGAGGGATGAGAAATGTTGGACGTTTTCGGTAGAAATGCACGAATGTACCACAATTTAATGCTTTCTGCGCCCCCGTGAAGAGGGAGAAGGGACATTTATTGCTCCACAATCATGCGGCGGACAACGATGTCTTGCAGCGGCCGGTCGTTCTCGTCGGTCTCTGTCTGCTGTATGGCTTTCACCACATTCATCCCTTCTATGACTTCGCCAAAGACGGTATATTGTCCGTCGAGGTGGGGCGTGCCGCCGCGCATGACGTAGTCGTCTATCATCTGCGGTGTGAGTTCGATGCCTTTTTCCTCAAGGGCAGCCCGCACCTTACGGATGTCGGCCGCAGCCTGTTTCTTGCCATAGACGATATAGAACTGGCAGCCGCTGCTCGCCTGTTCGGGGTTGACATCATCGGGGTCTCGGGCGGCAGCCAGCGCACCGCGCCAATGGTAAAGGTAAGGCAGGTCGAACTCCGCAGGGATGGTATAGCCTGTGCCGCCCTCGCCAAGAAGCTTGCCTGGCTCTGCATTGCGGCTTTCAGGGTCGCCGCCTTGTATCATAAAGTCCTTGATGCAGCGGTGGAAGAGCGTGCCGTTGTAGAACCCCTCGCGGGCGAGCTTGAGGAAATTGTCGCGATGCAGAGGCGTGTCGTCCGAAAGGGCCACACGGATAATGCCCACGTTCGTCTCGATGCGAACAATATGCCGCTTCTCTTTCTTTTTTGCTTCGGCAGAGAGTGTGCCGAAGCAAAGGAAGGCTGCGATTAGAATGGGGATTAGGGAACAGGGATTAGAGGAAGTCTGTTTCTTGCCGAACAGATACAGTTGCAGGAAGGGACTGACTCGAAGCAACTGGCTTGCCAACAGGCAGAAAGCAATCACCACAAGCGCCACGCTCACGGACAGTACAATAGACAGCACGAAGTTCGGCTGGTTGGCATTCAGCCATTCGCCCACCTGCGGCATTTTGGGCAGAAGGAGGAAATGCAGGAGGTAGATGTCGAGCGTCCGGGTGCCAATGAAGCTGAGGAAGCGGCCTGCCTTCCGTCCCTCGGCAAACCATTGCTGATAATGTCTGAAGAACATCACAACAAGCAGCAGAAGGGTGTACATCGCTGTGGTGCGGGGCAGATTCGTCCAAACCTTTTTCAGTGTATGCAGTTGGAAGATGTCGGCACAGCTTACGATGGCCAATGTGACGACAAGCGGGAAGAACCACGACGTGTCGAAAAGCCTTTCCACTCTGCTCCTGTAGCGGCGGACGATGTTGCCCAACAGGAAGAACTGCATATAGCGGATGGTCTGAACGAGGCTTGAGTAGGCGAAGAACACGTCCTTGTGATAGGTGAAGACCTTCGGCAAGTATAGCGTTTCGTAGGCAAAGACGCTGACGGCCCAAGCGCAGAACAACAGGAAACCCTTTGAATTTTGAATCTTTAACTTTGAATTAACAATGCCTCCCACATAGCACAACACATAATATATTATGAACATCTGCAGCAAGACCCATGTGAACCAGTAGCCGCCCTTCGTGGGACTTGCCAACAAGCGCATGAGGTTGTTCCAGAAATCGCCCTTCATCCTGAATATCACGAAAAGGCACAGGAACACCACTGTCGGGACGACCTGCACCTTCAGCTTCTTCCAAGTCAGTCTCAACGCATTGGGAACAGTCCATGAGAACGAGGCTTTGTAGGCCAGGAAGCCGCTCACGAAAAAGAAGAGCGGCATACGCATCAGGACAAGGAACGGCAGTGCCGCACTCGTCTTTTCGTTCTCGTGGAAAGCAACCTGTGCCACATGATAGGCAACGACCAGTATCATCGTGAAGCCCCGCAAGGCATCCAGCCAGGAAAGGCGCTTGGTTAGTTCATAGTTCATAATTCATAGTTCATAGTTAACTTCGTTGAGCTAAAGCTTCATAGTTATTCAAGCGGCTACACTTTTTACCTTTTCACCTTTTCACTTTTTCCATTACTTCTGCCACTTCCTTGCCACATTGCTTGGCATTGTAGCATTGCTCTGCCAGGGCGCGGCCTCGCCTGCCCATCGCTTCGGCTTCTTCGGGGTGAGTGGCAATGTAAAGCAACTTCTCTTTCCAGCCTTCAACGTCTCCCACCTCAATCCAGAAGCCGCAGCCCTCCGCCTCTATGTCCATCGGCATCTGCGGGTTGCGGGTGCAAAGGATGGGTTTGCCGAGGGCAAGCGCCTCCACAACGGTTGTCAGTCCAACGGTATAGTTGCTCTTCTGGCAGCAGATGCAGACGCAGTGGCTCTGCGCCACCACCAGCGCTATCTCGTGCGGGATGGGGCGGTCGCCATAGTGTATCTCAATGTTTTGTGCAGGATGCAGGCTCTCGAAGTATGCCTGCCGCTTCTTCTCCACATAAAGCGTAAGCGGCAAGCCTGTCTCATGGAAGGCTTTGAGCAAGGTCTCGTAGTCGCGAAGCTCCTTGCCGGTGGAGATAAACAGCCTCCCCCGTCCCCTCCCAAGGAGGGGTGAACTGTCTGCCGCCTCGCCGTTCACCCCTCCTTTGGAGGGGACGGGGGAGGCTTTTAGCCTGTTATAGTACTCCAAATCTGCCCCCCAGTGCACCATGCTCATGCGCTTGGAGTCGGCTTTTGGGGAGAGGAGGCTGTCCTGCATGAGCTTCTCGGAGAAGAATATCATGTGGTCCATGCCCCTGTAGAAGAGGCGTGCCACAGTTTCCCGCAACGGGTTCTTTGCCTCGACGATGGGCTGATGGTGCCATACCACAATGGGATGGCGATAAAGGTGCAATGCCCGAAGCAGGATGATGGGTTCAATGCCAAGCGTGTGCGTGGCATAGAGCACGTCGTAATGCTTGCAGCAGGTCAGGACTTTCCATGTGGCGACAACCATATCCCGCATCCGCTTGTAGGTGTGCTTTTGATGGTGCCACACGATTTCGTAACCATAATCCGGCAATTGCAAAGCCCCATAGAGGAAATGCGACGGGAAGGTTCCTTGCTTCCACTCGCGAACAATGCGCTCCGTATCCTGGGTATGGTAGAAATAAACAATCCCCCCTCCTTGGGAGGGGACGGGGGAGGCTCTCCCGCTCAACCAAGGCACGCTTTCCACGAAGGGAACAGCCAAAGTGCACAGGCCGAAAGCGAGAAGCAGGATGATGATGAGGTCGGGGATGCTGCCATGTATGTTGTGACCGAGCAGGATACTGGCGTAGGCATAACTCAGAACGATGGGGTAGTGCATGACGAAATAGACCATGCTGTGCTCGCCGATGTAATTGACCAATGGCACCCGTGGCATCGGCAGCGAGAGCAGGACGCCCGAGATGCCCAGCAGCGAGAGGGGCATGATGAGCAGCACATGCCAGAAGGAGCCTGTCCAGAGATTGGTCTTCATCTCATATTCGCCGTGCAGATAGATATTGGCAAGGACGAAACCCACGCAAAGCACCGTGCTGATGGCGAGTGCTTGATGGCGTGTGAGACGGTCGAGTACATGATGCCACACCTTGCCCATATAGAAAAAGAAGATGCCGCAGAAGACGTTGCTCAGATAGAACCACAAAGGATTGCCGTGCAGGAAGAGCCAATAGCCGGCCAGAGGGAAAAGCGGCACCACCCAATGCAGGGGACGCACCCGCTCAATGAAGTGCATCGACACGTATGTCGTAAAGAAGGACAGCAGGAACCAAAGCGGACTATTGCCGAAGGTCAAGCCCCCGATGTGCCAGCGGAACTTTGCAAGAGCCGCGATGCCCTTGTCTATCCCTTCCGGGAAGAGGCAAAGCCAGCAGAAGGCGATGATGCCGCCAATGACGCCCCACGACATATAGGGTACAAGCAGGCGGCGGACGCGGTCGCGCAGGTAGGGGAGTGTCTTGCCAGTGACTCCCTTGTTAAAGTACCCCGCCTTGAAGAAGAAGAAGCTCATGAAGAAGAACGTCCATGCCATCGTCTCGCGCCACCACGGTGTCTGTCGCATTTGCGTCTGGCAGACGACGTGCAGCATCACCATCCTAAGGATGCACAATCCGCACAGCAGGTCGAAGGCATTGCTACGTTTTTTCAGTTCATAGTTCATAGTTCACAGTCCATAGTTATGCGGGCGGCAGCAAATTCTTAATTCTTATTTCTTAATTCTTATTTCTTGATTATATATTTTATGCTTTCGCGCATAATCTTTGCTCCGCTCAACCAGATGATGCCGGCATAGAGTACGGCGGCAAGGAAGATGCGGCTCATCAAGAGCAACCACAGATTCGTGATGCCGTTCGTCAGCCACCAGGTCACGCCAAGCACAGCAAGCGTGAAGACGAGGAACGGCATGATGTCCCGTAAAGCGTCTATAAAGCTGAGTCCTGTGAGCCGCCAAGCCCACCACTGCCAGATAAAGAGCCACGCGATGTTGAGCGCCACGAAATAAACGACCATCGGAAGCATCCCATAGGGATAGAGCAGGTAAAGCCCCACCCAAACAGCCAAGCACTGGCCTATCGTGCAAGCCATGTTGACGCCGCTTCGTCCCCGGCTTATGGTCAGGTTGCTATAGAGTGTGGTGACAGGGACAAAAGCGCCATGAATGCAGAGCAGAGAAAGAATCAAGCCGCTCTCCCTCCACTTCTCGCCGCCTGCCAGCAGGATGAACTCCTGCGCCACAAGTCCCAAGCCCAGCATTGCGGGGAAGCTGACGAAGCAGATGAAGCGCAGCATCTTGCGGAACACCAAACGGTAACGGCCCAAGTCCTCCGCCACCTGCGCAAGTGTTGGCTGGGCGACACCCGTCACCATGCCGTTGATGATGCTTGTGGCCTTGTCGTTCCAACCTCTGGCCTGCGAATAGACACCAGCCGCATGTTCGTTGAAGCACCTGCCAAGCAGGACGGAGAAGGCATGGAGATTGCAGATATTCACGATGTTGGTCAGCATCAGCTTACTGCTGAAACCAAACATCTTCCAGGCAGGAGCAAGAAAAAGCCCCCTCCCCGCTCCCCCTTTGGGGGAGTGCTTCGGAAGCGAAGAAGCTTGCAGCTTGGACACTCCCCCAAAGGGGGAGCTGGAGGGGGCTGTTGGCCTCCAGGGGGAGAACACCCACGCCATGACCTGCGTGATGAACACGAAGCAGACGGCCTGCGTCACGATAGCCCAGGAGGCAAAGCCCTTGACCGCCATCACGACACCAATAATGCTCGAAACGAGCATCGCAGTCAGGGAACAAATGCTGGTCTGCCTGACCATCAGATGCCCGAAAAGGTAAGCCCTCTGCACCGTGCCGAGGCCAGAGAACAGGAAGCCGAGGAAGAGCACACGGGCAAGCGGGATGAGGTCGGCGTCGCCGTAGAAGTCGGCAATGAGCGGAGCGCAGAACCACAGGATGAGATAGAGCAAGGCACTGACCATGAGGTTGAACCAAAAGACGGCATTGTACTCTTCGTGCGTCGGTTCCTTTCGGTTGCAGAGGGCGGCGATGAAGCCGCTTTCCTGCAAGGCGCTGGCGATAGCGGCGAAGATGTTCAGCATCGCCACTTTGCCATAGTCCTCTGGCGTGAGGCATTGGAGCAAAACGATGCCGAAGGCAGCTCCCATCAGCTGCATCATCCCATTGGACAGTCCGCCCCATAGCATCCCGCCCGCAGTCCGTTCCTTCAGTGATTTCTCCTCTGACATGCAAGTTATCATTTTCGGAAGTTATAATGGGAAGTTATCTTAACTCCTCTTCATAACTTCAATTTTCCCATCTCCTTTTGCAAAGATACGGATTCTTTTTCAAAGGTAGTGCCAATCCTGCGGAGAAAAAGGCGGATTCCATGAAAATTCGGATTCGGACACAAGAAAACACAGCATATTTCCGCACGCGAAGCAAAGAAAAGCGAGGACATATACACAGGACAACCATGCCATGCATGTCCGGGAAAGAACTGCGGCGCGATGGCCATCATTTTTATGCACGGCAGGGAATATCGTCAGGAAGGTGTTCCCAATTTGTTTCGCACATGGAAACAACTTGTTTCGCCTGCGAAACAAAGTGTTTCAGCCAGCGAAACAAACTGTTTCGGCACTTGCCGTTGATGCATAGAGCTGGGGATATTTATTCTCTATGCACGTCGCAGGAAATGCTGAAACAGGGAAATACATCTTTTTTTGGCTTTTCACCTTTCTCTTTTCACTTTTTCTTTGTACCTTTGTGCAGAGTTTGCTCTATTAGGTACAATAAATAACACTTTTACAACATTTATGGAAAACCGAGAATTCAATTATTATCAGGACCTTTCTGCGAATCAGCAGTTGCAGGCATCAGAGGCGTTTCCCGTCCTCATGCGAAAGGTGTATTTGTGGATGACACTTGCCTTGGCCATTACGGGCATGACAGCTTATTATGTGGCCACAAGTGAGGCTATCCTGACTGCCATCCTGACCAACAGGGCGTTGTTCTGGGGGCTGTTAATCGCCGAACTTGGGCTGGTTTGGGGCGTTAGCGCAGCTATCAACCGCCTGTCCCTGCTGGTGGCAACCTTGATGTTCATCCTCTACTCTGTCATCAATGGCGCCACAATGTCGATTATCTTCCTTGTATATGATGCATCGTCCATAGCAACCGTGTTCTTCATCACGGCTGGAACATTCGGCGCGATGGCTGCGATTGGCTACACAACCAACAAAGACCTCTCGTCTTTGGGGAGAATCCTGTTCATGGCACTCATCGGACTGGTCATTGCGACAGTTGTCAACCTGTTCCTCAAAAGCCCCGCTATGATGATGATACTGAGCTACATCGGCGTACTCATCTTTGTCGGGCTCACGGCATGGGACTCACAGAAGATTAAGCAAATGCTCTTGCACGCTCCTGATGTTGATGAAGCCACGCAGAAGGTGGCACTCTTGGGAGCCTTGACACTCTATCTGGACTTCGTCAACCTCTTCCTCTACCTGCTCCGCATCTTCGGGAGAAGAAGGTGATTAATAAATAAAAATGAAAAAATGAAATAATGAAAAGTGAAAAACAGCTCCTGCGTCTTCGCGATGCAGGAGCTGCTCTTTATTATTCATTATTATTTTTTTAAATCTCCAGCTACCCAAATCACCCATTCATCTATGTTGTCAGTGAGTGTGTCGGGATAGGGAAGGGGGATTTGTATGTCTGGAGCAATGCCTGTGGGGTCGATGCATGTGCCTTTTTCATAACGTGGAGAATAGGAGGTGGGACAGCTTATTGTTAATAGTCCGTTGCCTAGACTAAATCTCCAACAATTGCCAGAGTCAACACAGCCTAAAGTATTATCCTTACCATATATGCGTGTTCGTTTGTTGGATGATTTAATGTCAAGAATAAACTGTTCACCTGAACTTGCATTCCAATTGTCAATTATCACAGCAGCCTTATGAGGCAAGGGGCTTATAGAGTCAAATTCGAGGATGTCTCCATCAGGAATTCTTGTAAAATATTCTGGAGCATTAGGATCATCTATAGGATATCCGTCTTCTTTGAAGTCTTCATCAGTTGTTCCTAATTCCTTCAACATTTTTATAATCATGGGCGAAAATCTGTCAACGACCCCATCTCTTGGTCCCTTATAGCCGTCATAAAGCAGCTCTAATAAAGGCCAATAACCAACATCATTTCCTCCGCCATTGCCTCGAATGTCAACGATAAGGTTGGGGCAACCTGATGCTTTGTATTCGTTTACGTATTCCTCAATTATTTCTGCTGAATTACTGAAAGATGGTGCTCGTAGAAGCCAGGTTTCTTCATCAACTTTGCAGGACATAAAAGCTGGGCTATACTCCGATATCAGACTGTAATAGTCGATACGAGGCCGCTCGTATTTGGAATAGAGATTATAGATCTCCTCATCCCCATAGACATATAAATGGTAGTCGCCAAACCAGCCGACGTAGGCACAAACTGCATCCTGCCAGCTTCTCTTCTGCTCCTTGATGTCTTTGACGAGTGACTTCTTCAAAGCCTCATACTCTTTTCGGTTTTCGTCTGTCACCTTGAATTTGAAAGGAGCATAGCCATTTTCTACCACATAGACAACAGAGTCGAAATCAACCACAAGGCGAGCGATGTCGTCTGGTACGGAATTATAGGACTTGTAAGCAAAAAAGCCCCCCACTAATAAAACAAACACAAATCCCAGTAATAAAATCTTTTTCATAGTTGTAATTAGTTAGAATGGTACACTATTAGGTAGTGCAAAGTTATGAAAAAATAATCAAAGCCAAAAGCTTTTTGATTCTTTTTTGTCGAAAATGTTGTGCCTCTTGCAAAATGTGGCAAAATTGAAAGGCTGTATCTCTTCTCAAAAGAGCAGAAGCATCATCAAAAGGTTCATGTTTTGCCTTTATTTCTTATTTTCTTGCTGACTTCATTTTCTTATTTCGATTTTATTTTGTATCTTTGCACCCGAAATTAAAGAAATATGGCTATCAAGTTTCAATATAACAAGACTTCGTTGCAGCAAATCGAGAAAGCCTTGAAGATGCGCCAGCGCACGCTGCCCATCATCAAGAGCAAGGAGACAGCACTGCGATTAGAGGTGAAGAAATGCAAGGAAGAGGCCGAAGAGCTGGAGCGCAAGCTGCAGAGCCAGATTGAGGGCTACGAGAAGATGTATGCCCTCTGGGGCGAGTTCGACACTTCGCTCGTGAGTCTGGGCGATGTCGAGATTACCAAAAAGAAGATTGCAGGCGTGCAAGTCCCTGTGCTCAACAACATCAGCCTGAAGGTGAAGCCCTTTGGACTGTTCAGTGCCCCGAAGTGGTACTTCGACGGCATCAAGCTCCTGCAAGGGCTTGCCAAGACCGCCGTGGAGCGCGAGTTTGTCTTCGCAAAGCTGCATCTTCTGGACCATGCACGCAAGAAGACCACGCAGAAGGTGAACCTCTTCGAGAAGGTGCAGATTCCCGGCTATCAGGAGGCTGTGCGTAAGATTAAACGTTTCATGGAGGACGAAGAGAACCTCTCCAAGTCGTCACAGAAGATTCTGAAGTCGCTTCAGGAGAAGAGAAAGGAGGCCGTGGCATGATAGAGAAAATGAAAAAGCTCACCTTCCTGGTGACACAGAAAGAATACGACGGCTTCATTGCCGGCCTGCGCGAGCAGGGAGTAGTGCACGTGCAGCAACTGAAGCAGGGGCAGACAAGTCCCGCCCTCCAGAAGGCCATCGACACAAGGCTCCGCTATCAGCAGGCTATTGACTATCTGGACATTTCGCTAAAGGCGTGGGGGAAAGCCTCCCCCGTCCCCTCCAAAGGAGGGGTGAATTGCGGCAATGATTCTCCCTCTCCTTTGGAGAGGGCTGGGGAGAGGCTTTTGGATTATGTCGAGAAGCTCAAAGCCGACGAAGTCAACATTCGCCATACCATTGACGAGGCGGAGAAGAACATCCAGAAGCTTGAGCCGTGGGGCAATTTCGACTGGGAGGCCATCCAGCGGCTCCAGCAGGAGTCAGGGATGCAGGTGTATTTCTATGCCTGCAACACGAAGTCGTTCCAGGCGGACTGGGCGGAGAAATACTTCGCCACCACCATCGACGAGCACAACAAGCGCATCTATTTCCTGGCCTTCTCCGCCGAAGAGCCCGACATCAAGGCAGAACGTCTGGAACTGCCAGACGGTTCGCTTGCCCAATATCAGCAGGAGGCGGCAGACGCGAGGAAAGCCCTCCAGAAGAATCACGACATGACCTGCCAGATTGCGCGGGAACAGCGGGAGGCACTTGTGGAAGGCATGAAGCAGGCTCAGGGCGAGATACAGCTTCGGGAGGTGGAACTCTCGGACGAGAGCATTGCCGACGGAGCCGTGCGCCTCATGGTGGGCTGGACGCTGGCAGACAAGGCGGACGAACTGGCCAAGTGGCTCGACGACCGGCGCATCTGCTATGAACTGGAGAATCCCGCCTACGAAGACGACGTGCCCGTCAAGATAACCAACGGCAGCTATACGCGCCTCTTCGAACCCATCCTGCGCATGTACTCGCTGCCCAACTACCGCGACATCGACCCGAGCGTCTTCTTCGCTCCGTTCTTCATGCTCTTCTTCGGACTCTGTCTGGGCGACGGCGGCTACGGCCTGCTTGTCCTGCTGGGCGGCATCTTCTTGGCATTGAAGGGTGGCAACGACGATATGAAGAGCTACGGACGGCTCGGCATCTGGCTCGGCCTCGCCACAACCGTTTGCGGACTGCTCACTGGCACCGTCTTCGGTATCGACCTGACGAAACAGGATTGGGCATTCCTGGCTCCGGTCAAGCCCTACTTCCTTAACGACAATGGCGTCGGGCTGCTCTTCGGCTACTCGCCCATGATGGTCATTTCCGTCATCATCGGTCTGATACAGGTGCTCTTGGGCATGGTGCTCAAGGGCTGCAAGGCTTGGAAGAACTTCGGCTTCGGCTATGCCATCGGCACCTTCTCATGGGTGGTGGCCCTGCTTTCAGCAATTGCCCTCTTCGGTCTGCCAGCCTGCGGTGTCGCACTGCCTATCGGCCTCGTCTATGCGCTCTACGGCATCATCGGTGTGAGCGTCATCGGCATATTCCTATATAATAACCCTGGTGCCTACAAGAACCCGATTCTCGGTCCGCTGTTGAACATCGGCGGCGGCGTATGGGCAACATACGGAATGGCAACAGGTCTGCTGGGCGACCTGCTCAGCTACATCCGCCTCTTCGCCCTCGGACTGACGGGCGGTGTGCTTGGCGGCGTGTTCAACGCCCTTGCCTACGACATGACCAGCAGCCTCCCATGGGCTATCCGCTGGCTACCTATGGTGCTCATCCTGCTTTTCGGCCACGGCATCACCTTCGCCCTCAGCATGATAAGTGCCTTCGTGCATCCCATGCGACTCACCTTCGTGGAGTTCTTCAAGAATGCGGACTTCAGCGGCGGCGGCAAGGAATATACGCCATTTAGGGTAGTTAAGAGTTAAGAATTAAGAATTAAGAGTTAAGAAATATAGTAATCAACAAAATAATTTATTAACCCTCATAAGACATAGTTCTGCATTCATAAGGAGAGCAAGCGAAGCCTAAAATAGCAAACATTATATATATTAAGGTTGCAAAGCCTGGCCAGAGCACCGCCTCAACTATGGACTATGAACTATGGACTATGAACTAAAAAAAACAAAACACATTATGGAGATTTTATTAGCTTATCTGGGCGTAGCGCTTTGCGTAGCCCTGTCTGGAATCGGAAGTGCCTATGGCGTGACCATCTGCGGTAATGCCGCTATCGGTGCCTTCAAGAAGAACCCCACCGCCAGCGGCTCTTACATGGGTCTGTCCGCTCTGCCCTCTTCACAGGGTCTGTACGGCTTCGTCGGTTTCTTCATGCTCAACAGCAAGGTGACGACCGACATCACGATGGGTCCTGCTTGCGCCATCTTCGGTGTAGGTCTGGCTCTCGGCCTTGTAGCTCTCTTCAGCGCCATCCGTCAGGCTAAGGTTTGCGCCAACGGCATTAGCGCCATCGGTGCAGGTCACAATGCTTTCGGTACCACAATGGTGCTCGCCGTGTTCCCCGAGCTGTACGCCATCCTCGGCCTGCTCGTGCTCATCCTGACAGCAAACGCTCTGTAATACATCACACCTTCAGTGTGATAAAAACCTTAAATTCTGTGTGACACTTATAAAGAATAACAACATGAAACCGACATTATTTCTTTTGGCTGCTGGTATGGGTAGCCGCTATGGCGGCTTGAAGCAGCTCGACACACTCGGTCCTCAGGGACAGAGCATCATGGACTATAGTATCTACGACGCTATCCAGGCTGGCTTCGGCAAGATTGTATGGGTTATCCGTCGCGACTTCGAGGAGCAGTTCCGCACCCAGATTCTCGCCAAGTACGAGGGTCACATCCCCTGCGAACTCTGCTTCCAGAGCCTCGACGCACTGCCCGAAGGCTTCACCGTTCCCGAAGGCCGCCAGAAGCCTTGGGGCACCAACCACGCTGTCCTTATGGGCAAGGATGTCATCAAGGAGCCATTCGCTGTGCTCAACTGCGATGACTTCTACGACCGCGACGCATTCCGCGTGATGGCAAAGTTCCTGAGCGAACTGCCCGAAGGCAGCAAAGGCAAGTATGCAATGGTGGGCTTCCGCGTTGACAACACCCTGAGCGAGAGCGGCACCGTGAGCCGTGGCATCTGCGAGAACGACGAACAGACACACCTGCTCACTGGCGTTGTGGAGCGCACCAAGATAGAGCGTCACGACGGCGTTGTGCAGTATCTCGATGAGGACGAGAAGTGGGTCAGCATCCCCGACACCACACCCGTCAGCATGAACTTCTGGGGCTTCACTCCCGACTACTTCGAGTACAGCGAGGCTTACTTCAAGACATTCCTCTCCGACCCGAAGAACCAGGCCAACCTCAAGAGCGAGTTCTTCATCCCCCTCATGGTGGATCACCTCATCAAGACCGGCGAGGCAACTTGCGAAGTACTCGACACCACGAGCAAGTGGTTTGGCGTGACCTATCCCGAAGACCGTCCTGAGGTGGTTGCAAAGCTGGCCGCCCTCCACGAGGCTGGACAGTACCCCGACAAGATGTTCTAAGCACAACAAGCGTGTATAATTAAAACAACGGATTACACGGATTTGACGGATTATCATGGTCTCCAACTACCAGTAAGGCTTAAATCCGTGTAATCCGTGAAATCCGTTGTCTTTATATTATAGTGTGCTGACACACTCTCATTCGTTGATAACACATGAAACGCATCTTTTCTATCCTCTTTGTTCTTTTGCTTGCGCTGACAGTTGCGGCACAGGGACTTGTTGTCAGCGACGAGACGCGCCGCATCCGCGAAGACTTCCAGGACCGCAAGTTCGGCATCTTCATCCATTGGGGCATCTACTCCATGTTGGCGAGTGGCGAATGGGTGATGCACAACCGCCACATCGACCGCGACGAGTACGCCAAGCTTGCCGGCGGCTTCTGTCCGTCGTGGTTTAGCGCACGCGAATGGGTGCAGCTCTTCAAGGAAGCAGGAGCGCAATACGTCACCTTCACCAGCCGGCACCACGACGGATTCTCGATGTGGGGGACTAAGGCAAGTTCCTACAATATTGTGGAGACCACCCCATACGGGCGCGATGTGCTGAAATCGCTTGCCGAGGCTTGCAGCGAACATGGACTCAAGCTCCACCTCTACTACAGCCACATGGACTGGCAGCGCACAGACTACCCGATGGGAGCCTGCCGCAACTGTCCGCACGACGAGGCAACCACCAATTGGGACAGCTACTATGCCTTCATGAACATGCAGCTCACGGAGCTGCTGACGAACTACGGCCCCATCGGTGCCATCTGGTTCGACGGCATGTGGGACCACAAGGAGAAGGAGTTCGACTGGCGACTGGGCGAACAATATGCGCTCATCAAGAAGTTGCAGCCAAAGTGTCTCATCGGCAACAACCATCACGGCTCGCCCATCGGTGCCGAGGACTTCCAGCTCTTCGAGCAAGACCTGCCTGGACAGAACAGCGCAGGCTTCTCCGGCGAGCAGAAGGTCTCGCAGCTCCCTTTGGAGACCTGCATGACGATGAACAACACCTGGGGCTACAACATCACGGACAAGAACTATAAGAGCGGCGACGAACTCATCCGCCGACTCGTCACGGCGGCAGGCATGAATGCCAACTTCCTGCTCAACATCGGGCCGCGCCCCGACGGACAGCTGCCCGACGAAGCAGTCGATAGGCTGAAGCACATCGGTGCCTTCATGGACAGCAACAGCTCCACCATCTACGGAACGCGGGGCGGCTGCGTGCCTCCGCAGGAATGGGGTGTCACGACACAGAAGGGAAAGACGCTCTACATCCACGTCCTCAACAAGGAGAAGGACGGGAAAATTGTCAACGAAGGTCTGAAACGCATCAACGGCGGACCGCTCTCCCTCTTCCTCCCCCTCAGCGGACAAAGCATCTCGAAGGTCACACTGCGCAGCGACGGCTCTTCGCTCGACTTCCAACGCGAAGGGGATGGCTACCGCATCTTCCTGCCCAAACGCCCCAACACCGTCGATTGCATACTGACTGCAACACTGAACCCCTAATAGTATAATTGGAGTTATGAAGAGGAGTTAAGATATGGAGTTATAACTTCTAATAATAACTCCCAAGACTTAAATAGTAAATCGTAAATCTTCAAATCGTAAATATCTCAGATGTATATCATAGGCATCGCCGGCGGCACGGGTTCCGGCAAGACTACAGTCGTGAAGAAGATTATGGAGACACTGCCCGCCAGCCGTGTGGCACTCATCCCGCAGGACTCCTACTACAACGACACCACGCACCTCACGCCCGAGGAGCGCAAACACATCAACTTCGACCATCCCGACGCCTTCGACTGGAAGCTCCTCACCCAACAGATACAGGCTCTGCGCCAAGGCAAAAGCATCGAGCAGCCCACTTACAGCTACCTCATCAGCAACCGCCTGCCAGACACGGTGCATGTGGAGCCTTGCGAGGTCATCATCATCGAGGGCATCATGGCACTGTGGAAG
Source organism: Bacteroidaceae bacterium (assembly GCA_017524545.1). Classification (GTDB taxonomy): domain Bacteria; phylum Bacteroidota; class Bacteroidia; order Bacteroidales; family Bacteroidaceae; genus Physcousia. Next base: position 48,115 of record JAFXVN010000025.1, on the reverse strand, counting down.
AAGCAGCTGCGCGACCTCATGGATCTGAAGATATTCGTCGATGCCGACCCCGACGAGCGGCTTATCCGCGTCATTCAGCGCGACACGGTAGAGCGCGGGCGCACCACACAGATGGTACTCGACCGCTACCTCGATGTTCTGAAGCCGATGCACGAGGAGTTCATCGAACCCACCAAACGCTATGCCGACCTCATCATCCCGCAGGGCGGCGCCAACCAGCAGGCCATCGAAATCATGCGCACATACATTATTCACAGAATAAAGCCGTGAAGATAGCCCCCTCCCCGCTCCCCCTTTTGGGGAGTGCTTTTATTATTCTTCTTATTCTTGCCGCCTGCACAGGTAAGCAAGGCACTCCCCAAAAGGGAGAGCGGAAAGGAGGCAACCCTCTCTTCACGAAAGAAGTACTCCCCCAAAGGGGGAGCGGAGAGGGGGCTTCCCTATACTACGACTTGCACGAGATACAGAGCAGCGGCATAATTATTGCAGGCACATTGAGCGGTCCCGACACCTACTATGAGTATCACGGCAAGGAGGTGGGACTGCAGTTCGAGCTTGCCGAGGCATTTGCACAAAGCATCGGCGTCAAGCTACAGATGGAGATTTCCCCAGACACGGCAACCCTGTTGAAGAAGCTGGAGCAAGGCGATATAGACTTTATCGCCCTTGAAATGCCAACGTGGCGCACACGCAAATTCCCTCAAAACGGGGAGGAGAGGGCATCCCTGCTAAACGAAGCCATCACCGACTGGTGGAGTCTAGACCGTGTCGCACAGGTAAAAGCGGACATCGAGCGTCGTTCATCGTACGTCGTACACCGCAAGGTTCGCCCGCTCATGCAGGATGCCGCCCACGGCATCATCTCCGCCTACGACGACCTCTTCCGCCGCTACAGCTCGACGGCAGGATGGGATTGGCGGTTGCTTGCTGCCCAGTGCTACCAAGAGTCGGGCTTCGACCCAGGGGCTGTCTCATCGATGGGCGCACAAGGACTCATGCAGCTGATGCCCGCCACGGCCGAAGCTTTGGGCGTTCCCAAGGACAAATGCTTCGACCCGGAGCAGAACATTTCGGCAGCCGCACGCTATATCAAGAAGGTCAACCAGTACTTCACCGACATCAAGGATGCCGAACAACGCATCCAGTTCACGCTGGCTGCCTACAATGGCGGCGTGGGGCATGTGCAGGACGCACAGATGTTGGCTCGCAAGGCTGGTCGCGATCACCTTTGCTGGCAGGAGGTCGCACCCTACATCCTGCTTCTGTCGGAACCCCGATACTACCGCGACCCCGATGTCCGCCACGGCTATATGCGCGGCACAGAGACGGAAGCCTACGTCCGCCTCATCATGGAGCGGTGGGAGCAGTATCGTGGAAGCGCCCGCTCGTTTGCAAGCGGCAGCGTCCCAGCCCCAGCCAAGAGAAGCCTGCAGGACGGCGAATACAAAAGCCAGGTCAAGCCAGCCGAAGAATGGGTGCCGGAAGAATGACTTCCAATTATAACTCCTGAAACTTAAATACTTTAGCATTATGAAAAAGATTCTTATCCCTACGGTTGCGACAATGGCCGCAACATTCACCCTTGCACAGGACATCAAGCTGCCCGCTGTTGATGTGCACCAGAAATCACTCAGCGTAGTGGAGGCACTGGCTACACGCCACTCCGTCCGCACCTACAGTTCAAAGGAACTCACCAAGCAGGAGTTGAGCAACCTGTGCTGGGCAGCCTGTGGCGTGAGCCGCAACAACGACTTCCGCACTTCCCCGACAGCAAGGAACCGCAAGGAGATTCGTCTCTACGTCTTCACGACGAAAAGCGTATATGAGTACCTGCCAGTCGAGAACATCCTGAAGGAAGCCGCGAAGGGCGACCACCGCAAGCTGGTGGCCGGAACACAGGGCTTCTCGCAGGACTTCGTGCTGGAGGCTCCCGTTGCGCTCGTTATGGTTATGGATTTGGAGAAGCTGGGCGGTCAGGACGAACGCACCAAGATGATGGGATGCGTGGATGCCGGCAACGTGAGCGAGAACATCAACCTCTACTGCCAGTCTGTAGGGCTTTGCACCGTCCCCCGCGCCACAATGGACATCAACGGCATCCGCTCCCTGCTGGGGCTTACTGACAAGCAGATTCCCGTCATGAACAACCCCGTCGGCTATCCGAAGTAAACACAAACCTATACTAACGGGGGAATGCCAAAAGAACACGCTGCGAAGCAAAAGCGAGCCAGAAGTTTGGTTTTTTGCTCACTTATTCGTACCTTTGTACCCGTAAATTATCAAACACGACAGCTATTATGACAAAAAGACTCCTTTCCTTGCTGCTTGCAGCGTTTGTCCTATGTCCAATGTTCAATGTTCAATGCTCAATGGCATTGGCTCAGGACTATGACCCCAACCAAGGCTACCGACTTGAAATTGGCGACGGTCTTGCCCTCGACAACCTGAACGGCACTATTACGTTCTCGCCTGCCAACAAGAAGTCACAGACCCAGGTGTGGCGCATCGTGAAGAGCGACCGGCAGGGCTACTGGTGCCTCTACAGCCCCAGCGCCGACGTAGCGCTCGACAATGGCAACCACGGCTCTCGGGAGGGCGAAGTGCTGACTTGGGAACTCAGCCCAAGAAACCCCAACCAGCAATGGCTCATCGAAGCCTCCCCCATCCCCTCCAAAGGAGGGGGGAATGGCAGCGACAAGACTCCCTCTCCCTTGGAGAGGGCTGGGGAGAGGCTTGTCGTCCTAACTTGTGCAGCAGGCGGGCTGAAGCTGGGCTACAACGACACCTGCCAGCCTGGCGGACACGTCTGGCAAATGAAAGGCACCAATGCCAGCGAATATGTACAATGGCGACTTGTCAAGACAAACCTCAAGATTGAGGCTCAAAGCAAAGAAGGCGTTTCCAAGAACGACTGGGAGAACGAGACCGTCTTCGGCATCAACAAGGAACCGGGACGTGCCACGATGCTCCTCTATGCCAGTGAGAAGGAAATGAAGGCCGATGCTGCCTACCAGAAACCCTGGCTCTGGCCAGAAAGCTCTCTGCGCCTCATGCTCAATGGGCAATGGCAGTTCAACTGGGTGCCAAAGCCCGAAGACCGTCCCATCAACTTCTACAAAACCAACTTCGACGCTTCTGCGTGGAAAACCATCCCCGTACCCTCCTGTTGGGAGATGCAGGGCTACGGCATCCCCATCTACACGAACGTCACCTACCCCATCAAGAACCAGCCGCCCTTCATTCGCGGTCAGGAAGGCTACACGGTGCAGAACGAGCCCAATGCCGTGGGCAGTTACCGTCGCACCATCAAGGTGCCTGCCGAATGGAACGGCAGGGAAATCTATCTCCACTTCAACGGCATCTATAGTGCTGCCTACGTCTGGGTGAACGGAAAGAAAGTAGGCTACACGCAAGGCCCGAACAACGATGCCGAGTTCGACGTGACGCGCTACCTGAAGCCGGGTGCCGAGAACCTCGTCTGTGTGGAGGTCTATCGTTGGAGCGACGGCTCGTATATCGAGGACCAGGATATGTTCCGCATGAGCGGCATACATCGCGACGTTTATCTTGAAGCACGCCAGAAACTGCATGTGCAGGATGTGAAGCTAACAGCCTCCCCCTACCCCTCCCAAGGAGGGGTGAATGGCAGCAGCTCTCCCCTCCTTTGGAGGCTCAACATAGAAATGGCCCTCCAAAACCTTAACAAGAAAACTGCCGAGGCACGCATTGATGTGGAATTGGTCAATCCTCAGGGTAAGACCATACAGACTGGCATCCTGCAAGTGACAGACATAGCGAAAGGCATCAAGAACGCTCAGATGCGCCTCGAGGTGCAGAACCCCGAGCTCTGGAGCGCAGAGAAGCCCAACCTCTACACCGTCAACATCAGCGTGGGCGGCGATGTCTATACGCAAAAGTACGGTTTCCGCAAGATAGAGAACCGCAACGGCCAGGTATTCATCAACGGAAAGCGCGTGATGTTCAAGGGTGCAGACCGCCACGACACGCACCCCATCCATGGCAAGGCTGTACCTGTGGAAAGCATGATTGAGGACATTCTCCTGATGAAGCGCAACAACCTCAACACCGTCCGCACCAGCCACTATCCCAACGACCCGCGCATGTACGCGCTCTACGACTACTACGGCATCTACACAATGGACGAGGCCGATGTGGAGTGTCACGGCAACCACAGCCTCAGCAAGAAAAAGAGCTGGGAGGCACAATATGTTGACCGTCAAGTGCGCATGGTGCTCCGCGACCGCAACCATCCCAGCGTTATCTTCTGGAGCATGGGTAACGAGAGCGGCGGCGGCGACAACTTCGTGGCATGTAAGAAGGCTATTCAAGAGCTGGACGACCGCCTCATCCACTACGAAGGTATGAACGAAGTAGCAGACATGGACAGCCGCATGTATCCGAACATTAACTACATGAAGCGTCTCGACAAGCAGACCGACCTGCAGGGCCGTCCCTTCTTCCTCTGCGAATACGCCCATGCTATGGGCAACTCCATCGGCAACTTGCAGGAGTATTGGGACTACATCGAGTTCGAGAGCAAGCGCATGATAGGCGGCTGCATCTGGGATTGGGTGGACCAGAGCCTCTGCAAGTGGGGCGAACCCACCAGCAACATGTACTATGGCGGTGGCTTCGGCGACTATCCCAACGACCAGGACTTCTGCTGCAACGGCATCATCACAGCCGACCGCCACGAAACGGCAAAGCTTCAAGAAGTGAAGAAAGTCTATCAATATATTGACTTCAAATTGACTCCCGACAAGAAGATACGCATCCGCAACCGCTACTGCTTCACGCCTCTCAGCGACTTCACCTTCCACTATCAGCTGCTTCGCGATGGTCGCATGATAAAGGGCGGCACAACGTCTCTGCCCAATGTAGAGCCAGGCGACAGCTGCTTCATCGACCTTCCTTGTGAAGTACCCGAGGACTCTGGCTTCTATCTTCTCAACCTCTCACTCCAGCTCAAGGAGGCAACGAACTGGGCAGAAGCAGGTCACGAGGTTGCAAAGGAGCAACTTTATGTAGGGGGAGAAGTATATTCCACAGATATTAAAACATCACCCATTTCATATATCATAGGAAAAGGATACAGTTATAAAGTAGGACTGACCGCAGAGGAAAACAGTCGGCAGATTAATGTCAAAGGCCAGAACTTCACCTTTGCTATCAGCAAGCAGACTGGTGCTGTGACAGAGCTCACATACAGCGGCAAGCCTATCATCGTCACTGGCGACAAGGTTCCTTTCGACAACCTGACTTTCAACGGCTATCGCAGCATCAGCAACGACCGTCGTGGCAACCTTAACAGCAAAATCCTCTCGCCAAAGGTAACGATGGCACAATGCGGGGATTCCATCGTCCGTATCGATGTCCAATATGACGTCAAGGCCGGTCGTGACGAGCGTACCAACGTACCTGTTAAAACCTCCTACGAAATCACCAGCGGTGGCGACATTGTTGTCAAGAGCACCTTCGGCAACGAAGCCAATCAGGACTTCAGCCGCCTTGGTCTCATCGCAGCCCTTGAACCGCGCCTCGGCAATGTGCAGTGGTTCGGCCGTGGCCCGCACGAGAACTATCCCGACCGCAAGACCTCTGCCTTCATGGGTGTGTGGGACGGCACGGTGAACGGCATGACCGAGGAATACGAGAAGCCGCAGAGCATGGGAGAACGCTGCGATGTCGAATGGGTCACCTTCACCGATAGCAAGGGCGAAGGCATCCGCATCCAAACCATAGGAGGCAACCTCTCCTTCAGTGCCCTTCACTACATGGACGAAGAGCTTTGGCAGACGAAGTATTTCCACGAGTTGAACAAGATACGTCGCCCAGAAATTATCCTGCACCTCGATGCAGCCATGCGCGGCCTCGGCAATGCCAGCTGCGGCCCTGGCCCGTTACCTCAGTACGAACTGCAAGAGAAGAGCTACAGCTACGAGCTCCTCATCCAGCCAGTAAAGTAATTCAGAACACTCAGATTACTCAGAAAAGATGAAAGAAGACCTTTCCCTCGAAGAGCAGGTGGAGCGCATCCGCAGGAAGCGGGAGCGCCACCTCGACAAAGGCAAAGCCCGGATGGTGCTCAACACGCTGTTCCTCGTTCTGGCTGCCATCGGGCTTGTCATGTATTTCTTCGGCGGGGAAAAGCAAGGCCAGACGACAGTCAATCATGTGCCGGCACTGCTCGTTATTGCAGCAGGCATGTTGTTCAAAGTGGTGGAATTCATCTTGCGACTCATCTAATGCAATGAACCGACGGCTCTACATACTCCTGCTATTGCTTGGTGCCTTGCTCCCTGCCTTTGCCCAAATTTACGACGGGAGCAACACGACTGGTTTCGACGAGAACGGGAACCCTCTGACACCAGAGCAAGGCACCTATCAGGACGGAGCCGGCAATCGCACGACATGGGGACGCGACACCACAAAGCTCAGGGGCGAAAAGAAAATACCCATCGGACAGTTCCAATGGGTACTGGAGCCGCGTCTCGGCACCGTCGTCGATGCAGAGAACAACGATACCGTTGTGCATGATTTCTACAAATGGAATGCCACCGACGGCTACACGGGCGAATACAACTACCTCGGCAACATCGGTTCGCCGCGCCTGAGCCGCATCTACTTCAACCGCGAAACTTCCGACGAGTTCCTCTTCCTGCAGCCCTTCAGCTTCTTCCGAGGCTCGCTGAAGGACTTCCGCTTCACCAACACCAAAAGCCCCATCACCAACCTCGCCTACCACACTTGCGGCAGCAGTCAGAAGGGCGAGGACCGCGTGCGCGGCTACTTCGCCACCAACATCAACAAGCTGGCCGGGCTGGGCTTCAAGATTGACTACCTCTACGGCATCGGCTATTACTCGGCACAGCCCAACAGCATGTTCGGCACCTCCTTCTATGGCTACTATCGGGGCGAACGCTACAGCGTACATGCCTACGCCGGCATCAACCACATGAAGATGGGCGAGAACGGCGGCATAGAGGACGACCGCTACATCGAAGACCCTCTGAGTGTGGGACAGACGAAATCGGACATTGTACCCACAATGCTCGACGAGACCTGGAACCGCAACCACGAGCAGCACTTCTATCTGGCGCACCGCTACAACATCGGCTTCTCCCGCATCCTTGAAGTGCCGGACTCCCTGAAGCCCGTTCCCCCGTCTGCATCCGAACTCCTCTCCGACCTGCCCGACAGCCTACAGACAGTGCTCCGCGAGGACTCCGTGGCACGCAAGCTGATGGTCGATTCGCTCACGCAGGCATGGCGCGACGAACAGCCAGTCCCCAAAGAGTTCATCCCCGTCACAAGCATCATACACACCTTCGACCTGAGCAACCTCAAGCACGAATATCTGGCACACGACACCCGCAAGGACTACTACACAAACACCTTCTACGGAGACGGCGACCACATGCGTGACGAGACAAAGGCTCTCTCCGTGCGCAACACCTTCGGCATCGCCCTCCGCGAGGGTTTCAACAAATGGGCGCAGATGGGCATCACGCTCTTCGGTACACACAAACTGCGCTCCTATAAGCTGATGGACGGACAGGGCGGCATGACACCCTACACAGAAAACGATGTCTCTGTGGGCGGCGAACTGGCCCGCACACAGGGCACCCGCTTCCACTTCAACGCCTCTGGCGAAGTGTGGCTCGTCGGCAAGCATGTGGGCGACCTCAACATCGATGGCAAGACCGACCTGCAGCTCCGCCTCGGCCGTCTCGACACACTCCTTACCGACCTCCACGTTGGATTCACACACAACAAACCCTCCTTCTTCTACCGCCACTACCACTCGCAAACCACATGGTGGGACAACGACGACCTGGACCGCGAAGTGCACTTGAAGCTCGATGGCACACTGCGCCTGAAGAAGCTGGGCACAAGGCTTCGGATTGGTTTCGAGAACATATCGAACTACACCTACTTCGGTATGCAGAACACCCTGCACAAGAGGGCCAGGACAGAGCTGCCCACAGACCTCAGCCACGATGTCGCCGTCATGCAGACCAGCAGCGTACAGGTCTTCGGAGCCACACTCGGACAAGACCTCAATTGGGGCGTACTCCATTGGGACAATCAGGTAAGCTATCAGGTAAGCAGCAATCAGGATGCCCTTCCGCTGCCCAAGATCGACATCTACACCAACCTCTACCTGCTCTTCCGCATTGGCATCCGCAAAGTCCTGCGCATACAGATTGGCGGCGACATGCGCTTCTTCACCTCATACTACGCTCCCGACTACAGCCCCGCCATCCAGCAGTTTGCCGTGCAGGACCCGAACTTTGAACGGACGAAGATAGGCAAATATCCCATCGTCGGCGCATACGCCAACCTGCACCTGAAGCACTGCCGCTTCTATGTGTCGGCACGCCACGTCAATGCTGGCGAGGGCCATTCCTTCCTCGTGCCACACTATCCCATCAACTCTTTTGTCCTGCACCTCGGCCTCAGCTGGAACTTCTTCAATTGAAGCCCCCTCCCCGCTCCCCCTTTAGGGGAGTGCCTCAAAACTATATGACATGAATAGCCAACAAGAAAACCACGCTCCCGAGTACTCCCCCAAAGGGGGGGCGGAGAGGGGGCAGTCTTACTACAAGGAAATCCGTTGGGGCTTCATCGGATGCGGTGAAGTCACAGAAAAGAAGAGCGGTCCGGCATTCAACCTCGTGCCTGGCTCGCGCATACAGGCCGTGATGAGCCGAAGCAAAGAGAAAGCACGCTCGTACGCCGAGCGGCATCAGATACCGCGCTGGTACACCGATGCCCAGCAGCTTGTGAGCGACCCCGATGTCAACGCCATATATATCGCCACCCCACCCTCCTCACATGCCACCTATGCCATCATGGCAATGAAGGCCGGCAAGCCCGTCTATGTGGAGAAACCCCTGGCAAGCAGCTACATCGACTGCCAGCGCATCAACCGCGTCAGCGAGCAGACACACGTCCCCTGCTTCGTGGCCTACTACAGGCGTAGCCTGCCCTACTTCCAGAAGGTAAAGGAACTGGTGGGGGACGGAGCCATCGGCAAGGTCACGTCCGTGCAGATACGCTTCGCCTGTCCGCCGCGCCTACTCGACTACAACAGCACCGCCCTGCCCTGGCGCGTGCAGCGCGACATCGCGGGCGGCGGCTACTTCTACGACCTAGCCCCCCACCAGATAGACTTGCTTCAGGAAATCTTCGGCCCCATCGTCAGGGCGAAAGGTTTCAGCAGCAACCGGGGCGGACTCTATGAGACGGAGGACACCGTCAGCGCTGCCTTCCAGTTTGCCGACGGACTGCCCGGCAGCGGCTCCTGGTGCTTCGTCAGCCACGAGAGCGCCCGCACTGACCGCATCGAACTCATCGGGGAGCGCGGACAGCTCTGCTTCTCCGTCTTCACCTACGAGCCCATCGTCCTGCGCACCGAGCAGGGACAGCAGGAGTTCCGCATCGAGAATCCCAAGCACGTCCAGCTGCCCCTCATCCAGAGCGTCGTGGAGCACCTCCAGCAGGCAGGCACCTGCACCGCCGACAACATCAGCGCCACCAGCGTCAACTGGGTCATGGACAGGATTTTGGGAAAGATTTAAGAGGGCACAGCACGGCTCTGAGACCGTTATCACAGGCTCTGTGCTCGCCAGGACTACAGCATTACGACCCTTACATTACCGGTGTAATCTTTTTACACCTAATGTGTAATCTTTTTACATCCTGCGTGTAATAATTTTACATCATAAATGTAAAGCCGTGTAATGCAGGCCTCGGCTCACACAGATCTTCATTTCAATAGCACCTTGACCGCCTTCTCGCCAATCCTCACGATGGCAACAGAGCCAGGCTGTAGAGAGGTGTTCAAGATTGCGATACCTTCGTCTGCAATGGCTGAGCCTTGCAGCATTCCATTGACACTATAGACAGAGACATTCGTGCGAGGAGGCATAGGCACAAAAGGAGAAGAACTTTTGGTTTCATAGACTTTGTATTTTTGTTAATGACATTTCACACCTATTCGCTTGCAAAGTTAGCGAATTATTCAACACGAACAAAGAATTTCGACATCTTTCCCTACTTTTTCCCCTTATATCTTGGATATGTCTGCTAAAATCAGTACTTTTGCATTTTGTAAAGTACGACTATCATGCAAAACATCAAATACATAAAGGGCGACGAACTTCGCAAGCTGCAACTGATGCTGCTGGACTGCCTTATAGAGACGGATAGGGTGTGCCGTGCAAACGGCATCCGCTACTGCATCGCAGACGGCACGCTGTTGGGGGCCATCCGTCACAAAGGGTTCATACCTTGGGATGATGACATAGACGTGATGATGACCCGCGAAGAGTACGAAAAGTTCACCCGTGTTGCAGATCAGCTTGACCCTTCCATCTGTTTCTTTCAGGACAATGACACAGAAGCTTCCTATCCCTGGGGATATGCCAAGATTCGGCGTGCCGGTACAAGGTATATCAGGGTGGGACAGGAACACCTCAAGCATCGCACAGGCTTTATGATGGACATCTTCCCGATGGACGACATCCCCAAGTCTCTCTTTGGGCAAAAGCTGTTCTATGGGCTCTGCTTCGTCCTGCGCAAGTTGACCTACGCCCAGGTGGGATGGACTACGGAATCCTCCCCACTGTGGCGGGCATGGTATAAACTCCTCTCGTTCATTCCTCCTCGCTTCGTGCACGGCGTGAGCAAGCTCTTCCAGCATCGCCACAACAACTCGACACCCAACCGTGCATACGCGATGTACTGGAGACCCGAGGGGTTGAAAGTGAAAGAGAATCGGCCGGAGGAACGATATGGCTGGCCTAAGGAATGGCTTACGGACTTGGCCGAATATGAGTTTGAAGGACACATGTTCTTCGGCCCGAAGGACTATGCCGGTTTATTGGCATGGGACTACGGACCAAACTACATGACACCTCCTCCAGAGGCAGAGCGCCATTCCTTCGCGCCTTGTTCTGACTACAGCTTTGGGAACTGAAATTTAATAATTGAAAATGACATCAAAGAAATCTCTGAGTGAATCGTTTCTGGCTTCGATGAAATCCACCGAAATCAGTTCTTGGTTTGAGCTGAATGTCATGCGCCGCACCGGTTTCTACCTGGCATGGTTCGCCAACAAGCTGGACATTCACCCCAACACCATCACCATCCTGTCCATGATTTTAGGTGCCGGCAGCACTTGGTTCTTTATGAGCGGAAGCTGGTACTACGGATATGGGGAGCAGGCAGACAAGATGATGGGCGTGGCCTTCAATATCATTGCGATTGGAATGCTCTTCTGGGCAGACTTGCTTGACAACACCGACGGACAACTGGCACGCCTCTCTGGAAAGAGGTCGCGTGTAGGGCGCATCCTGGACGGCGCAGCGGGCTTCGTCTGGATGATACCTATTTACCTCGGCTTGGCCTGGCGCATCTATCAGCACCACAGTATGGAATTTGGCTGGTTCGGCATAGACGATACCGCACAGAACGCTCTCATCTATGGGCTTGCGGTGCTTGTACTGACCTTCTACTCCGGATTCGCAGGATGCGGAGGGCAGCAGCGCGTCGGCGACTACTATGTGCAAGTCCACCTGCTCTTCTCAAAAGAGGCAAACGGGACAGAACTCGACAACTCTGTCGCACAGCAACAGGCCTACGACCAGCTCCCAAAAGATGCCAAGTGGTGGGAGCGTCTGTTTATGAAAACCTACGTCGGCTACACAAAGAAGCAAGAGCGCACTACGCCCAAGCTCCAAAAGCTTCTCGCGAAGTTGAAGGAGAAATACGGCAGCATAAGCAACATGCCAGAGGATGTGCGGAAGAAACTTCACGACTACTCCCTGCCCATCATCCACCTGGACTTCACGGGATTCCAGTACAGGGCGCTCTCGCTGGCCTTCTTTTCCCTGATAGACTTCCCATTGGGTCATTTCCTTTTCGAGTCTGTAGTGCTCGGTCTGGGAACCCTCTACACAATAAAGAGACACGAAGCTTTCTGTGAAAAAGTAACCCGCGAGCTATGAAAATCACCAAGCAAAGGGTAAACAACTTCCTGTTCCTCTTGGGAATCGTGATGATTGTCGTCACGGTTTACACCTTCGACGTGAACTTCCGCGACCTGAAGGATATGATTCTCAAGGCAGGCTATTGGATGATTCCCATATTGGCTGTATGGATTCTCATCTACTTCGTCAACGCCTTGGCTTGGCGCGAAATAATCAAGAACAACCTCGACCCAGGCGAACACGTCAGCCTCTGGCGCATCTACCGCCTCACCATAAGCGGCTATGCCCTCAACAACCTGACGCCAGTGGGAGGACTCGGAGGCGAACCCTACCGCATCATCGAGCTGACGAAGGACACCTCCAATGCCCATGCCACCTCATCGGTAATCCTTTATTCGATGATGCACATCTATTCGCACTTCTGGTTCTGGTTCACGTCCATTTTCCTATACATCGGCCTCGTGCTGGCAGGCGACAATCTACCCATGAACTGGGGCGTCGGCTTTGCCCTCATGCTTCTGGCCCTGTTCTGCCTGACCGGATTCTACTTCTTCTCCTTAGGCTATCGAAACGGACTGACGGTAAAGGTTATCGGATGGATTGGCAAGATTCCCGGACTCAGGAATTGGAGCGCACGTTTTCTGGAGCGCCACATCGAAACGCTCAAGAATGTGGACCAGCAAATAGCAGCCCTGCAAAGCCAGAACAGCAAAGCTTTCTACCGTTCGCTTATCTTGGAATATGTGGCACGCCTCATGCTCGGTTTTGAGGTGATGTTTATGCTCATCCTTTTTGGCAAAGACGAAGGAGGCGGTTTCAGCGGATACATGCTCCTCTTCCTTCATTGTGTCCTGGTGGAGGCCATCACATCCTGGTGTGCCAACATCGTTGGCTTCCTGCCATTTCAATTGGGCGTACAGGAATTAGGCTATGCCGTATCAACAACGGCATTGGGGCTGACTGGTGAGATCGGTTTCTTCGTGAGCATCATTGCCCGTGTGCGCCAAATTGTATGGGGTGCCATTGGCATAGCTCTGATAAAAGTTAAACATAAAGGCAAATACGAATAATGGCAAAGAAAGTTTACCTCGGCATGATTGCCGACATCATGCACCCTGGCCTCATCAATATCATTAACAAGGGTGCCGAATACGGAGATGTAATCATCGGCCTTTTCACGGACAAAGCAATCGCGACACACAAAAGAATCCCCTATCTGACTTACGAGCAGCGCGAGACAGTGGTGCGCTCCATTCACGGGGTCGCCGACGTTGTGCCGCAAGACGACTGGAGCTATGTCCCCAATCTGGTGAAGTACAAGCCCGACTATATCATCCACGGTGACGATTGGCAGGAGGGTCCGGACAAGTACATCCGCGAAGAGGTGTTCAAGGTGATGGAGGCAATCGGTGGCCAGGTGATTGAAATCCCCTACACCAAAGGTATCACCTCCAGCGGGCTGGCAGAAGAATTAGAGTCCCTTGGCACAACGCCCCAGGCACGCTTGAAGAGTCTGCGCCGCCTGATTTCGGCCAAACCTATTGTCCGAATCATGGAATCGCACTGCGGCTTGACTGGCCTCATCATTGAGCACACCAAGGTAGAGGTGGGGAACGAAGTGCGTAGCTTCGACGGCATGTGGGCCAGTTCACTTACAGACTCCACCAGCAAGGGAAAGCCCGACATTGAGGCTGTTGACCTCACAACCCGTCTGCACGACCTCAACGACTCTCTCGAAGTTACCACCAAACCTGTTATCTACGACGGTGACACAGGTGGAAAGACTGAGCACTTTGTGTTCACCGTGCGCACGCTGGAGCGTCTGGGCGTAAGTGCCATTATCATTGAGGACAAGGTGGGCTTAAAGCAGAATTCCCTGTTTGGAACCGATGCCATTCAGACGCAGGACACAATAGAAGGCTTCTGTGCGAAAATCAAGGCCGGCAAGGAAGCACAGGTCACACGCGACTTTATGATTATTGCCCGCATCGAGTCCTTGATTGCCGGTAAGCCTGTCGAGGACGCTTTGGAACGTGCCTTTGCATACGTGGCCGCAGGCGCGGACGGCATTATGATTCACTCCAAGAACAAGGACGGCATGGACATCAAAGAGTTCTGCCAGCGTTTCCGCGAGAAGGACAATCACACGCCCATTGTGGCCGTGCCTACCACCTACGCACAGTTCACCGAGGAGGAACTGGCCGGCTGGGGCATTAACATCGTAATCTATGCCAACCACATGCTACGCAGTGCTTATCCTGCTATGGTGAAGTGCGCAGAGCGAATCCTTGAAACCACCCGCTGCCTGGAGGCATCCGAGGAATACTGTATGCCCATCAAGGAGATACTAAACCTCATCCCCGGAACAAAAAAGAAATAAAATTTAATGGTTATTGGTTATAGGTTATAGGTTATTGAAGGCGGAAGGAAAAGGCCTCAAAAACCACTTTGACAATCAAGGTGAATAACCCATAAACAATAACCTATAACCAATAACCAATAAACACTCAAAAATGATTAGACCCGAGTATTTCATAGAGAAGTTAAAAGAGAACGGCATTGACTGCTATGCAGGTGTTCCCGACAGTTTGCTGAAGAATATGTGTGCCTACATCACCGACCACTTCGATGCTGCACACAACATCATTGCCGCCAACGAAGGTGCTGCCGTGGGGCTGGCTGCCGGTCACTATCTGGCAACAGGCAAGCCTGCCTGCGTCTATATGCAGAACAGCGGAGAGGGCAACATCATCAATCCGCTGGCTTCGCTCACCGACCAGGAAGTGTATAACATCCCCGTCCTGCTGCTCATTGGCTGGCGTGGCCGCCCGGGTGTTCACGACGAGCCGCAGCATGTGAAGCAAGGCAAGGTGACAACCGGACTGCTGAACGTGATGGGCATCAACTACGAAGTTCTTGCAAAAGAGGAAGACAAAGCTGCAAAGCAGATAGAGAAAGCCGCAAAAGCCCTTGCCGACAAGGAAGTCTTTGCACTGGTGATTGAGAAAGACACCTTCGATGAATATAAGCTGGTCAACAACCAATCACCAATCACCCTTAACCTTTCAAGAGAGGAAGCCATTCAGACTGTGGCAGCCGCTCTTGGCGACAAAGACTGTATCGTATCTACCACCGGTATGATTAGCCGTGAACTCTTTGAGTACCGCACAGCCATGAACCAAGGCCATGAGCGCGATTTTCTGACTGTTGGCTCAATGGGTCACGCCTCGCAGATTGCACTTGGCATTGCTCTCGCACAGCCGGAACGCAGAGTTTGGTGCTTCGACGGCGACGGTGCCGCCATTATGCACATGGGGTCTATGGCTATTGTGGCCAACAAAGCCCCGAAGAACTATGTACATGTCGTGTTCAACAACGGTGCGCACGACAGCGTTGGCGGGCAGCCTACGGTAGGCTTGCAGATTGATTTGCCTGCCGTGGCAAAGGCTGTGGGTTACAAGGCCACAATCAGTGTTGACAACAAAGAGGATTTGAAGAAACAGCTCTCAACTCTGAGCGCAGAAGGTCCGATTCTTCTTGAAGTAAAGGTCAAGAAAGGAAACCGCAAAGACCTCGGTCGCCCTACCACAACACCTATCCAGAACAAGGATGCCCTGATGGACTTCCTCAAAAAGTAAAGGACATGATAAAAACAGCCGTCATTATGGCCGCAGGCCTTGGCACCCGATTTGGTCAATATACAGAGCTAAAGCCCAAGGGGTTCATAGAATGCGGAGGCGTGTCTATGATTGAGCGCAGCATCCGTACGCTTCTTGATTGCGGCATCGAACGCATCATCATTGGCACAGGCTACCACAAAGAGACGTACGAGGAACTTGCAGAACAATACCCTCAAATAGAATGTGTGTTCTCACCGCGCTATGCGGAAACCAACAGTATGTACACCCTCTACAACTGTCGAGAGGCTGTTGCTGGCGACGACTTTCTGCTGTTGGAATCCGACCTAGTGTTTGAGCGCAAGGCCATCAGTTCGCTGCTTGAACATGAAGAGCCTACCATCATGCTGATAACCCCCGTGACCAAGTTCCAAGACCAGTATTATGTGGCATACGACGGCACGCACCAGCTGACCATGTGCTCGACAGACAAGACCCAACTGGAAGCCAAGGGAGAACTTGTGGGCATCCATAAGCTGTCCAATGCTTTCTACAAGGCTATGTGCAGCGACTATGCATCCAAGGTTGCAGAAAAGCCGAAACTTGGTTACGAGTATGAGATACTTTCCATGGCACAGGGCGGGAGCCGCGTTTATGTGCTGAACGAGGCTGACCTATATTGGTACGAAATCGACGACCCCGACGATCTGGCATACGCAGAAGAACATATTTTACCACATTTGACATGACGATGAACAATATAGACATCAAAAGAAACGTATTATTGAACCCCGGACCAGCCACCACCACCGACACGGTGAAAATGGCACAGGTGGTTCCCGACATTTGCCCTCGCGAAAAGGAGTTTGCAGGTCTGATGAAAGGTCTGCGCGATGATTTGCTGAAAGTGGTTCATGCCCCTGCAGACCAGTACACATCTGTCCTGTTCTGCGGTTCTGGCACCATCAACATCGACATCTGCATCAACTCCCTCGTTCCAGAGGGCAAGAAGATACTCGTGGTGAACAACGGTGCATACAACACCCGTGCCGTTGAGGTTTGCCAGATGTACCACATTCCATGCATTGATTTGAAGTCAAGCGTTTTTGAGCAGCCAGACCTCAATCAGGTGGAGCAGACGCTCAAAGACAATCCCGATGTGGCTGTGGTCTATTGTTGCCACCACGAGACAGGCACCGGGGTTTTGAATCCCATCCGCGAAATCGGTGCTTTGGCTCACAAATATGGTGCCATCTTTATCTCCGACACCACCTCGTCCTTGGGAATGATTCCGCTCGATGTGGTAAAGGACAATGTTGATTTCTGCATGGCTTCTGCCCAGAAAGGTTTGATGGCAATGTCCGGCTTGTCCTTCATCATTGGCAGGACAGACATCATCAAGGCTTCAAAGAATTATCCCACACGTTCCTACTACTGCAACCTCTACCTGCAGTATGAGTATTTCGAGAAGACTGGCGAGATGCACTTCACTCCCCCCGTACAGACCATCTATGCCACCATCCAGGCATTGAAAGAGTATTTTGAGGAAGGTGAAGAAGCAAAGTTTGCACGCCATCGCGCGGTATTCAAGGCCATCAAGGAAGGTGTGGCTTCGCTGGGATTGAAGGAAGCAATCAGGGATGACATTCAGTCCGGCCTGGTGGTTTCTGTGCTTTATCCCGACAATCCAAAGTGGGATTTCGTGAAGGTACATGATTATTGCTATGAACGGGGCTTTACCATTTATCCCGGAAAGATTAGCACCACCAACACATTCCGCCTGTGCGCCTTAGGAACCATCACCCCCGATGACATCAAGGATTTTATCCCTGTGCTGAAGGAAGCCATAGCTCGTTTAGGGTAACATGTTTTACTAAAAGAGAACGTCTATGAAGAAAGTCATCACCTACGGAACCTACGACCTGCTCCACTACGGACACATTCGTCTCCTGGAACGTGCGAAGGCACTGGGCGACTACCTCATCGTCGGTGTTACGAGCGATGATTTTGATATATCGCGCGGAAAAATCAATGTCCAGCAGTCGCTGATGGAGCGCATAGAGGCTGTGCGTGCCACAGGATTGGCAGACAAGATTGTCATCGAGCAATACGAGGGGCAGAAGATTGATGACATCCAGAAGTACGGTGTGGACATCTTTACGGTAGGCTCCGACTGGGTAGGAGTCTTCGATTACCTGAAGGAGTATTGCGAGGTGGTCTATCTCGACCGCACGCAAGGTGTGTCCAGCAGCGAGATTCGCAGCAAAGAGAATGCCTTGCGGTTTGGCCTTGTCGGTGACACCAATGTCATCAACAAGTTTGCCTTGGAGTGCAGGAATGTCAATGGCATAGAGGTCATAGGGTACCTGTCATTGAATCCCATGCAGGGGAAGGAGGGGTTGGAGGACACTGCTGCCTACACATCCTTCGAAGCCTTGGTACACGATAGCGATGCACTCTTCATCCGCTCGCATCCCACGAAGCACTACGACCAGATAAAACATGCTCTGCTACAGAAGAAGCATGTGCTCTATGAATCGCCTCTGACGCTCAACCACGCCCAGGCCAAGGAACTCTTCGAGCTGGCCGAGGAAAACGGCTGCGTGCTCTACGCCGGCATCAAGACGGCCTACAGCACTGCGTATGCCCGCATGATACTGATGGCGAAGACTGGCAAAATCGGCGACATCGTAAGTGTCGATGCCGTATGTACGAGCCTGCAAGACGACCTGACGAAAAAGGAGATGCAGCACACATGGAACAGCCTCACAGCATGGGGTCCTACGGCCATGCTGCCTGTCTTCCAGCTTCTGGGGACCGACCCCTTGGAAAAGCGTGTTGTGTCCCGACTTCTCACGGGAACTGGCGATTTCGACACCTTTACCAAGATAGACTGGACCTTCCCCCATGCCGTCGCTTCCGTCAAGGTGGGCAAGGGCGTAAAGGCAGAAGGCCAGCTCATCATCGGAGGGACGAAGGGCTACATCTATGTGCCTGCGCCGTGGTGGAAGACAGACTACTTCGAGGTGCGGGCAGAGGACCCGTCCCAGAACAAGCGGTTCTTCTATCAGCTGGAAGGGGAAGGCATTCCCGGCATGATTGCCTCTTTCGTCAAGTCTGTCAACCGAAACAAGCTGGCCTACATAGGCGAAAAGATTTCCCTCGAAATCGTGAAGATGATGGAGGAATGGCACAGCGGCAAGTTCACACAGATTTAACCTTTTAAACTTTTAACCTTTTCAATGATAAACTTCACAGTAGGCCCGGTACAATCAAGCGATGCTGTACGCGCCATAGGTGCCGAACAGGTGCCATATTTCAGGACAGCAGAGTTCTCCGAACTCATGTTCGAGAACGAGCGGCTCGTCAAGAAGTTCGCCCACACCACGGAAGACTCCAGAGTGGTGTTTATGACCTGCTCCGGCTCGGGCGGCATGGAAACTGCCATAATGAACTGCCTGACGGGAGAAGACAAGGCTCTGGTGGTGAACGGAGGCAGCTTCGGAGAGCGTTTCGTGGAGATGCTCACCCTGCACAAAATTCCGTTCACGGAAATAAAGCTGGAACCGGGGAAAGCCCTGAAGCCCGAGCATCTGGCACCCTACGAGGGCAAAGGCTACACGGCGTTCCTGCTGCAGAAGCACGAGACCTCGACAGGCGTGCACTTCGACATCGACCTCGTAGGAGACTTCTGCCGACGCAACGGCTGCTTCCTGATTGTCGATACCATCAGCACCTTCCTTTGCGACCCCTTCGACATGGCTGCCACGGGAGCCGGCGTAATGATAACAGGCTCGCAGAAAGCGCTTGCCTGCGCCCCCGGCATTGCGGTGATGGCACTGGCTCCGTCGGCTCTGAAGCGCATAGAGAAGAACCAGTGCTGCTGCCAATACCTCGACCTGAAGCTGGCACTCAGCAACATGGACAGGGGACAGACACCCTGGACACCGGCCGTGGGCATCCTGCGACAGATAAATGTCCGCCTGAAGGAGATTGATGCCAATGGAGGCGACAGTGCGGAGATAGCCCGCTGCGCCGAACTTGCCAAATACTTCAGAGACAAGCTGGTGGAGCTTCATCTGCCCTTTGAAATCATATCGGAGTCGCTGAGCAATGCCGTGACGCCCTTGCACCCCACCACGCAGTCGGCCTTCGAACTGTTCCTGAAGATAAAGGACGAGTACGGCATGTGGATTTGTCCCAATGGCGGCAGCATGAAGGACACCGTGTTCCGCGTGGGACACATCGGCTACCTGCACAAGGAGGACTACGACAAGCTCCTTGCCGCATTCTTAGATCTTAGGAAGAAGGGCTTCATCTGATAAAGCCCTTCGCACCCTTTTCCATTCCCTCTTTCTCCACAGCATAAAAGTCTTCTATGCTCGTTATATAATTATTTCCAAGGCTTGAAAATATATTTTCACGCCTTGGAAATATATTATCAAGCCTTGAAAATATATTTTCAAAGCTTGATAATAATTTGTAAGCACGCCATGTGGCGTTTGTAGCTACTTCACCATAACTTTCTTACCGTTCACAATGTTGATGCCACGCTGCATCTGCTGCAAGCGCTGGCCTGCCACATTGTAGATGACTCCCTCGCCATTGGAGAGGGCAGGGGTGAGGCTGATGCCTGTGGCAACCTCCACGTTCTTCTCGGGCAGCACCTCTGTACCCTCAGCACCGAAGTTGTCGAAGCAGAAGTAAGCAGGTGTGTTCATGCCCCAAGCGCCATTGTCGCTGCTGGTCAGCGCAAAGCCAAGCTTGGCAACTGTGCCAAGGCCGGAGAGATCGACATAGCGCCAGTCGTTGATGATGTAGGCTGTGGCAGGAGTGCGCAGGTCGGCAAGGTAGTACTCCTTGGTGCCTGTCACCTGGCCTTCGGCATCATAGCCGGTAATGGTCAGCAGGAACCAGTCGCCCTTGGCGAACTTCTTGGCAGAAGCATCACCGTTCATCATCGAGGTGTAGGCATAGCTGCTGTTGGTGATGTAGAAGCCGGGCACCACAGCAGGCTCGGAGAGCAGAGTGACATAGCAGGGGCCGTTGAACTCGGCAGCGAAGGCAACGCCATAGTTAGCCGAACCGTCGTAGCCACCGCCGACAATGTTGTTCCACTGGTCGTCGAGGCTCTCATACTTCGTCTCTGTGCGGTTTGCATAGCCGAACCAGTACCAGTAGTCCCAATCGCTCATGCAGCCGCTGGCAAAGGCGAAGTCACCGCTGGCGAAGAACTCGCGCTCGTCGTCGTCCTCGGTGCCCACGCTCATGTGTCCGTCCACAGGAGCGGTGATGTCCTGCACGTCCTCGAAGGTGGCAACATTGATGCCGTCGGCATAGACACTCTGCACTGAATAAGCAAGCAGTGCAATCAGAATAGAGTAGAATTTCTTTTTCATAATACTTTTGTTTAAGGTTAATGAATTATTTGATTTATATATCTCTTCAGTTTAGATGCTCTCATTTCAGCAGAACCTTCATACCATTTCTCACATAGATGCCAGGCTTTGTGGGCTGACCTATGCAGCGGCCAAAGAGGTCGTGCCATTCATCGGCCTTTGACCATTGACCATTGATTGTTTCGCTGACACCGTCAGCTGAGGTTGCGACATCTATTCCGACAGATGGCACACGGCCAAAAACGGCACTCTGCTGGATGGAGGTGAAGTTGGGGGCTCGGCCTCTCTCCTTTGACGTGAAACGGTGATTGCCGACGGGGTCACCCCAACCACCGATGCACATAACGCCATCAGAGAGTTCTATCGTTTCGCCTGTCCAATCCTCTGGAACGGTGAAGGTGACAGCTTGTGCCGTTGCCGTTGAAGCCATCTTATACTGGTTGCCCTTGCCGCTCGTCACGGTGATGCCTTCACTTGCCTGCTTATAGGACAGGAAGCCATTGAAGTTGTAGATGCCCGCCAGCTTGCCAGCGGGATGACAGAGGCCAGAGTACTGCACGGTGACTTCGTCGCCGGGCTTCACAAACGTCACCACCTCGTCGCCCACCTTGATGTCGCGATGGCAAGGCTTGGTCGTCATCACCTGATAGACGCTTTGCCCGGCTGCATTGGTCAAGCGCACGATGTTGCGTCCCTGGGTCAGACGCAAGGTATAGCTGCCATCAGCATTAGCGGTGACACCTTTGGCAGAGAAGCCTGTATAGGAAACAGAATTGCTGCCGACGACAGGACGGGCCAATGACACGGAGCTGACGCCCTCGGGGGTAAAAGTATAGTTGAAGCATTTTACCACATCAAGATAGTAAAGTACGTCGAACTCAGCATCGACATTCTCCATAGAGAGCTTCGTGTCAACATCGCCAGCCTTTGTCAGATAGTCTTTATTTATAATAATGTTAGGCTTGATGCCTGTAGCTTCCTCGCCAACGGTGACGACGAACACGCCTGTGTTCTCAGGCCAGATGGCTCCCCAATCGCTGCCGCCGATGAAGGCTTTCTTCGTGGCACCGCTGTACTGGTCGAGGTGGATGGCATCGTAGGTGACAAGCACGATGGCCGCACCAGTGCCAACGGCTGTGAGCAGCTCGTTCTCTATCCTGACAACAGAGTTGTCCTCCTCGCCATCCAGATTGAGGACGGTGAAGTGGAAGTCGGGTTCGATGAAATAATTGTTTGTAATGCTCTCGATAAGTTGCCATGAACGCATGGGCAGGATGTCGTAGGTGTCGCCCACGTTAGCCAATTGCAGGTGTCCGGCTGGGTTGATGTTCAGGAACAGGTCGCCCACGTTGTAGCCGTCGTTCGAGGCGACATCGTGGTCAACGAACTTCGGGTCTCTGGCTTCCATGTCAGCATCCGTGAAGGCAAGCGTCGGACGCTTCGTCTCATCGCCGCTCATGGTGAAGATGCCAGCCTGCGTCAGCTTGCCTGACTGACTGACGCGGTAGTTGTACTGCTGCTTGTCGGCAAGGCGGAAGTTATAGCGGGTGCCGCCCTCGGTAATGCTCTCTGGAACCACTTCCTTGAACTTCACGAAATGCGCCGTCTTAGTGCCGAGGAAGAAGGTTGCCCCGGGTGGAACTGTGACGGAGTACGGGTAGCTCATGGGAATCTCAGCCTGTATGGTGGTGTTGAAGTTTATGGTGCCCGTATAGGTGGCTGTCACATAACCTTCTGCCTGGTGAGCCTTGGAGGGAACGACATCAAGGTAGTAAGTGTTACCGTTGAATACGAGGAACATCTTGTTGCCGCTGGTGTACTCACCCATCGTGACGTTCACGGCATCACCCTCCCGTGTCGTCACCGTCAGGTTGAAGGTATAGTCGGTGCCAAAAACCCAGTCTGTGTTCTTCACGCGCACCTCGGGCGAGAAGATGGCAAAGGCCGTGTGGTCGGCATCGATGTCAAGCTGGATGGTGCCGCTGACAGTGGTGCCGTCGGCAGCGGCGGCTGTCAGGAGATAGGAGCCGTCTGCCGCGTCGAAGGTATATTTAGAGCCGTCGGGATTGCCAACCGCCACACGAGCGCCAGTCGCCACGTTCACCAGCGACTTGATGAGCTTGCTCTTAGCGTTCATCGTCACCTCCACTTGGGTAGCAAAGGCATTACCCGCAGCAAACAATGTCAGCGCAAAGATACAGAGTAAACACTTCTTCATATAGGTAGTATCGTTAGGGATTTTCAATAATCGCCGATGTTAATCTTCGCCACAAAGCCCTTGTCGAAATACACCGTGCCATTTATCGTCTCGCACTCATGGCCGTAGCTCGTCACATAGACGTACTGCCCATCGCTGCATAGCCTGCGGTTGTTGGGGATGTCTTCGGTAGCGGCAACGGCCTTGCCGTCGGGAGAGATGAACTGCACGATGTTCGACCAGTTGACGGCAATGGCAATGAGATTGTCGTTCACCTGGATAATGTCATTGGGCGTATCGCCAAGCTTCATGCCGTTCTTGTCGCGGAACCATTGGTTACTGAGCACACTGCCATTCTCGAAGTAGGAGAGGCATCCATTGTCGGCTTGCCACAAACCCTCGTTGCAAACGATGAGCCGCTCTGCCTCCAGGCCCGACGTGGCCTCGCCAACAGGCAAGGCGAGGAAGTGCCCCGGGTTTATATAGACCTTGTGCTTGCCCAGAAGTACCCCTTCGGGCGACCATTGGTAAAGATAACCTGCACCCTCGAACGACCCGGCATCAGTGCCGTAGATGTACCCCGAATAGGGATTGGCATAGATGCCGTATGGCTGGCTCATGCCCATGAAATCGGACTTCAACGTGCCTGGCAGTTTCTGCTCCAAGCCGCTCTGTCCGCCTGTCTCTATCATTGTCCGGGGGTTGATGGTAAGCTGAGAGAATTCGTATTCGCCTGTGATATAGGAGAAACTTGACCCAATGGCAAGGAAGTTACCGTCGAGAGTCGTGGTGTTATAGGTGGCGGGATAGTTGAAGACGACGAAGCAGTCCTCACCGTTAAGCGCCTTCTCACAATCGAGGATGAGGCCGCGGGGAGGTGTCTCGTAGTAATCGCCGGGCGAGTTGAGGCACAGATAGCGTCCGCTCTGCGACATCTCGCCATAGAGGTTGGGGATACCTGTGTCAATGGTTTTCTCAACAGTCATTGTCGCAGCATTGATGATGCTCACTGTTGTCTCGAAGTCATGGTCAAATTCCTGTTCCGCATATCCGCCGGTGTTGGCAACGAAGAGATGTCCCTTATAGAGAGCAATGCCCTCGGGCTCGTAGCCAACCTCACAGGTTGCAACCACCTTGAATGGTGGGGCAGAAGGTGTCCCGCCTTCTTCTACGGGTGCTGATTCTGCGGCTGCGGGAGAGTTCTCTTCAACCTTGTCATCGCCACAAGCCACAAGCAGCAGCGAGACCGTCAACATAATAAGATGTTTCTTCATATTCCGAATGATAATGTCAGTTTGTAGTTACGCCCGGGCATCGGGTAGCGCGGCAGATGCTCGTACTGTATGTCGAGCACATCGCACACTTCCAGGCAGAGACCCACGCCTGTGCGTGAGACGACAGACGCAGTGCGCTTGCCCCCGAACAGCCCATACACTTGGCCCAGCGTGGTATTGTATTGCAGTTTCATATCAATGTTATGATACGGTTCCAGAATATCCATAGGGTCGGCCTTGCTCCACATGCGCTCGCCGACATAGAGATAAGATGTGGTGAACTGAAGCGACCGCCAGCCGGCAATGGCGGTGACGCCCGTAGAGAATGTCGGCGAATAGCAGATGGGGCTGTCATACATGTCCTCATCGTCGGGGTCGGTGCGGTCAACGTCCCGCTGCCAAGTGAACGACGTGAGCAGCGAGAAGTTCCAGGGTCCTGTCTGGTAGTGGCCTTTGATGGTCGCGTTCAGCCCTCGGCAGAAGGTCTCGCCGTAGTTCATCATCGACCATGTATAGGTGCCCTTGAGCGGCA
Source organism: Bacteroidaceae bacterium (assembly GCA_017524545.1). GTDB lineage: Bacteria > Bacteroidota > Bacteroidia > Bacteroidales > Bacteroidaceae > Physcousia. Next base: position 23,079 of record JAFXVN010000025.1, on the reverse strand, counting down.
GGCAGACAATGCGGTTCTCTATCTTGTTTATATAGGCATCCGCCTGCACATCTATCGCCCATTTAGAATTTTGAATTATGGATTTTGAATTAGATAAGTGGTATTCGAGGCCGATGTTCCATTGTTTGGTGTCCTCAGGCTTCAGGTTGCGGTTGCCCACCTGAGTATAGTAGAGGTCGTTGAGCGTCGGCACGCGGAAGATTTCCTTGTACCAGCCTCGCAAAGTTATGTCATAAAGGGTATAGGCCAGCGACACGGCAGGTGTCCACCTGTCCAACGGGTCGGCAGCTCCTGCATTGGCAAAAGTCCAGTCGTGGTAGTGCTGATGGAGGGCAGATGCGGCAAACTGTATGTCGTGCCAGTTCACCTGTGCCGCAATCACCTGCTTCTGGTCGAGGCGCTTCACATCATCGAAACGCTTCAGGTCGGCACGGAGGAGGCTGTAGCGCACGTCATAGCTTGTGGAGAGCGACAGCCAGCTCCAAGGCATGTAGGCGGCACAAAGCGCACCATAGACATCCTGCTGGCGGTAATGGTTATCGACGCGAGCCGTGTTCTGGTTCTCAGGATATTTGGTGCAATAGCGCAGGTACTCATTGGTGTATTTGGTGTTTGCCTTGAAAAGAAGCTTGTCGAAGAAACGCTCCTGATAGCTTGCCTGCACGAAGAAGTCGCGGTCCCATTCACGCCCCACGTTCGTGTATTTGTCGCTCAAACGTCGCACAATACCGCCCGGGCAGCCTCGTTCTGAGTCATAATAATAAATATGTGAAGAGAAACCGCCCCGAAACAACGCGCCTTCGATACGCCCGTAACGGATGTCGCTGTTGGCGCGACGACCTACGGTGTCCTCATATTCCGAATGATAGCGGAAGGGATAGTCGCCTCGGGAAGTGCAGTACTCGCCGTCGATGAAGCCTTGCCAGCCGCGCCAGTTGAACTGCCCGTTGGCCTTCACCATCCAGGTGTGGAACGAGGCATTGCGCAGCTGTACCGAGAGGGAGTCGTGCGTCGGGCGGCGCGTCTGCAGATAGACCGTTGCACCCGATGCATACTCGCTGGCCGACTGGCAGTAGTCGAGCTTGTTGGCATTGTAGAGCGACACCGACTCCATCGAGGAAAGCGAGAACTTGCCAAGGTCAACCATTCCGTTCTGTGCGTTGGTAAGGCGAATGCCGTCAATATAGACACCGACATGCTGGGCACCCAAGGAGCGGACGTTGATGGTCTTTAAGCCACCCAGCCCGCCATAGTCCTTTATCTGAACACCTGCAAAGTACTTCAAGGCATCGGCAACGGATGTCGTGCTCAGTGCCTGCAGGTCGGCACCGCTCATCGTCTGCGACGTGGCAATAGTGCGCACCGGCTGGCGGGAAGTGACCGTCACCTCATACAACTGCCGAACACTGTCGGGAGACTCTCCTCCTGAAAGGGGCTGAGGGGTCGTTGGATTCTGCGCACTGGCACTTGCTGTCACAGCAAATGCCAATACGGTAGCCAGAATCGCTTGCAGATAGTATTTATTCAATTCATAATTCATAATTTACAATTCATAATGACAACCGACTATAGACTACAGACCATAGTCCATTGCCTATCGTACATTGCCACTTCTCAATTGTCAATTTTTCTGTCTCTCCTTTGGAGAGGGCTGGGTGAGGCTGTTTTCTCCATCCTTGTCCCGAGGATGGTTTTTGTCTTGCAAAATGGCAGGTTTCCTGGCTTTTGCCTGGCAGCGCGTCTTCCCAAAGGCATACTTCAGTGACGTGTCGGTGCGCTGCACGCAGAAGGCAATTACAGTAGCGGGCACTGCTCCGGTTCTGCACCGGATTCCCTCTCTACCCTGCCCCGTCTCCCCCTTGCGGAAGGAAGCCAAAGGCACGGGTATCACCATTTGCACTGCAAAGTTACAACTTTTTCGCGAAACAGCAAAGCATTACGGAGGAAAAGAATGATGTCAACCGACGAGTTCGCCAAGTTCGCGGCTGATTGCCTGCAGCTCGGTGCGCAGAGACTGCAGACGGCCGATGATTTCGGAGGTGTCGCTGGCCGCCTTGTGGTTCTTGTTCAGCACGGCTTTCGCTGCGGCTATCTTCATGCCGCGCACCTTGAGCAGGTTATACACGATGCGCACCTCCTCGATGTCCTCCTTAGTGTATTGGCGCACACCCCGCCCGCTCTTGCGGGGCTTGATGTTGGGAAACTCCTTCTCCCAATAACGCAGCAGCGACTCCGCCACATTGAACTGCTCCGCCACCTCGGATATGCCGTAGTACTTCTTAAGCTCCTTGTTAGGATTGTAGGCCATGTCATTTACCATTTAATCATTTACCATTTACTATTGAACGGTAAGCGAAGAACTAATTTTCTGCAAAAGTACGAAATAATTTTGAATTAGGGATGAGAGATTAGGAACTTTTTTGTATCTTTGCACACCTTTTAGTGAAAAAAGGACTCCCTCTAACCCTGCACTCCGAAAGGAAAGAGAAAAAAATGGTAAATGATTAAATGGTAAATAATATGTTGACAGCAAATGAAATACGCGACTCGTTCAAGAAGTACTTCGAGTCGAAGGGACATGTAATCGTGCCGTCCGCCCCTATGGTGGTGAAGGACGACCCCACACTGATGTTCACCAACGCTGGCATGAACCAGTGGAAGGACATCATCCTTGGCACCCGAGACCCGGAACCCCGCCGCCGCGCCGACTCGCAGAAATGCCTGCGCGTCAGCGGAAAGCATAACGACCTGGAGGAGGTGGGCCACGACACCTACCACCACACCATGTTCGAGATGCTGGGCAACTGGTCGTTCGGCGACTACTTCAAGGAAGGCGCCATCGACATGGCATGGGAGTATCTGGTGGATGTGCTGAAGCTCGACCCGAAGGACCTCTACGTCACCGTGTTTGAAGGCAGTCCCGAAGAAAACCTCGTCCGCGACGACGAGGCTGCAGGCTACTGGCTGAAGCATGTTCCCGCCGACCACATCATCAACGGCAACAAGCACGACAACTTCTGGGAAATGGGCGACACGGGTCCCTGCGGCCCCTGCTCGGAGATTCACCTCGACAGCCGCACGCCCGAGGAGAAGGCCAAGGTGCCCGGACGCGAACTGGTGAACAAGGACGACCCGCAGGTCATCGAAATCTGGAACATCGTCTTCATGCAATACGAGCGCAAGGCCGACGGACACTTGGAGCCGCTCGGCATGAACGTCATCGACACGGGCATGGGCTTCGAACGCCTCGTCCGCGCCATACAGGGCAAGCACTCCAACTACGACACCGACATCTTCCAGCCCATCATCCGCGCCATTGAGCAGCTGACAGGGCTGAAGTACCAGTCAGACAAGTCAGACTCGTCCGAGGACATCAACGTCGCCATGCGCGTTGTGGCCGACCACTTGCGTACCATCGCCTTCAGCATCGCCGACGGCCAGCTGCCTGGCAACGCAAAGGCAGGCTACGTCATTCGCCGCATCCTGCGCCGCGCCGTCCGCTACGCCTATACGTTCCTGGGACAGAAGGACGCTTTCATCTACCGCCTGCTGCCCGTCCTCATCCAGGAAATGGGAGCCACCTATCCCGAGCTGGAGGGACAGCGCGAACTCATAACAAAGGTGATGAAGGAGGAGGAAGAGAGCTTCCTGCGTACACTCGAGACTGGCATCAAGCTCCTTGATGGCGTGATAAAGGAGGCAAGGGCTGCTGGCCAGACAGAGATTGCTGGCGAGAAGGCATTCACGCTCTTCGACACCTACGGCTTCCCTCTCGACCTGACGGAACTCATCTGCCGTGAGAACGGCATGACCGTCGATGAAGCGGGCTTCAACACCGAGATGCAGAAGCAGAAGGAGCGTGCCCGTGGCGCAGCCCAAAGAGAGTTAGGAGACTGGAAGACCCCCTCTAACTCCCCCTTAAAGGGGGAGGACACAGGCGGTGCAGGTCAAGAAGTCTCCCCTTTAAGGGGAGATTTAGAGGGGTCTTTCGTTGGCTACGACTTTACAGAATACACCTGCCACATCGTGAAGTATCGCGAGGTAAAACAGAAGAAGGGAGTCGTCTATGAAGCCATCTTCGACCAGACACCTTTCTACGGAGAGATGGGCGGCGAGGTAGGCGACTCGGGCGTCATCTGCAACGAGCAGGAGACCATCAAGGTGCTCGATACCAAGAAGGAGAACGGCGTGAGCATCCACTTGCTGGAGCGCATCCCCACAAACCCCGAAGCCGAGTTCATGGCTTGCGTGGATGTGGAACGCCGCCGTGCCATCGAGGCCAACCACACCTGTACACACCTCCTCGACCAAGCCCTCAAGGAGGTGCTGGGCAGCCATGTAGAGCAGAAAGGCTCGCTCGTGACGCCCGACTACCTGCGCTTCGACTTCTCGCACTTCGAGAAGGTGACACCTGAGCAAATCCGCGAGGTGGAGCACCTCGTCAACGAGCGCATCCGCCAGAACCTGCCCCTCCAGGAATACCGCGACACCCCCATCGAGGAAGCCAAGAAGCTGGGTGCCATCGCCCTCTTCGGCGAGAAGTATGGCGACAAGGTGCGTGTCATCCAGTTCGGCGACAGCGTGGAGTTCTGCGGCGGCTGCCATGCAAGTAGCACAGGCTGCATCGGCATGGTGCGCATCCTCTCCGAGAGCAGCGTGGCCGCCGGCGTGCGTCGCATCGAAGCCATCACGGGCAAGGCTGTCGAAGAGCAGATGGACAAACTGCAGGACATGATTACAAACCTCAGAAGCCTGTTCAACAACGCACCCGACTTGGTTGCCACCATCCAAAAAGCCATCAACGACAACGCCGACCTCCGCAAGCAGGTGGAAGACGCCATGCGAGAGAAAGCCTCTGAGCTGAAGCAGGAGATGCTCTCGAAGCAGAAGGAGATAAACGGCATCAAGGTATTGAGCGCATTCACCGCCCTCAAAACCGAGTACGTCAAGGACATTGCCTTCCAGCTCCGCGCGGAAGTGGAGAACAGCCTCGTCGTGATTGGTTCCGTGGCAGATGGTAAGCCGCTCCTCACAGCAGCCGCATCAGACGGAGCCGTCGCCGCAGGCGTGAACATCGGCAAGAACATCCGCGAGGCCGCCAAGCTCATCCAAGGCGGCGGCGGCGGACAGCCTCACTTCGCCACCGCCGGCGGCAAGAACATCGACGGCATCCACGCCGCCGTGGAGAAGCTCATCGAACTCCTCACAGCATAAGACTTCGAGACTTTCATATACAAAAATGGACGTGCCTGTCAGGCACGTCCATTTTTGTTATTGCGCTATCAGCAAAGGCAATCCTTTACTTCACGCGGTAGCGGACTTCCTTCGTTCTGAATTTCTTCACCATGTCTTCCTTGTTAACATCCTTCAAGCCTGTTGCAACGATGATGCTGACGCGGTTCTTGTCGTTCTCCTTGAAAGGCTGCACGGTGTCGCCATAGTAGCTCGACGTGATAGAAGCGGCCGGCACGCCTGCATCGGTGAGAGCCTTGACAGCCTTCTCGCAACGCTGGCGGGAGTACTCCATGTTAATCTTCGGATTGCCCGTCTCAACGTCGGCATACGACTTGATGTCAACCTTGCACTCGCGGTGGTTCTTCAGGAAGGCTCCGATTGCTGCCAGCTGCTCGTCTGCCTCGAAGTCGCTCTCGCGAATCCTGTAGAAGACATTCCATGTTGCCGTACCGTTCTCGACCACAGGAGTGAAGACGGCATCGTCGTACCAAATGGTATCAACACGTGTTTCCCACACCTCGGGTTCTACAGGCTTCTTGGTCTTCTTCGCGAACTTGTATGTCAAACCGAGCTGGGCTGTGAGCTGCCAGTCGTCGCCGACATTGTTTCCGCTGTAGGTGGATGTCTTGCTGTTGTAACGGTTGCTGAGGCTGTTGCCAGCAACTTCGAGGTTGACGCTCAGATTGTTGACAATCTCCACATCGAGCATGACACCCACACGGTAGTTGTGGCTCAGGCGGGCCCTGTTGTCGCCTGTCGAGATGTACTTCTTCAGCGCATCAACTCTCTCGTTGTCGTTGTCCCATGCATAGTTGAGACCCACACCGCCAATGAGATAGAGGTTCAGGGGGCGGTAGCTCTGCTTGTGGATAAGGTTCAGGACGTTGACCATGAGGTCAAGGTCGGCCGTCGCATACTTGTACTTGTAGGTGAGGTCGATGTCATCCTTCTTCACACCACCTTTGTTCCAAATACCATTGACATGCAGGCGTGCGCCTAAGGCAGGCAGGAAATGCACACCAGCATAGATGCCAGCGGTCGGGGTGATGAGCTTGAAGTTGTTGTAGTCCGTGAAGGTTGTCTGAGCGCCGCCCTGCAAGCCGATGAAGGCATAAGGATAGCTAACCTCGGTGTCTGAGGCCTTCTGGGCATGTGCAGAGAAAGCCGTCGTGAGCATTGCTGCTGTGAGCAATGCCGTCAGTCGTGTTTGAATACGAGTCATCATTGTTTTCATGTTTTATTTAGTTTTTTATTTGTTCCTTTAACGGTTCTTGTACATCTCGTCGTAGTACTTCTCATAGTCACCGCTGGTGATGTTGTCCATCCACTCTTCGTTGTCGAGATACCACTTGACGGTCTTCTCGATGCCCTCCTCGAATTGAAGCGATGGTTCCCAGCCGAGTTCCTTCTGCAGCTTGGTGGAGTCGATGGCATAGCGTGCGTCGTGGCCGAGGCGGTCGGTGACGTAGGTGATGAGGTCGAGGTCGGCACCTTCTGGACGACCAAGGAGACGGTCAACCGTCTTGATGACTGTCTTGATGATGTCGATGTTCTTCCATTCATTGAAGCCGCCGATGTTATAGGTCTCGGCAATGGTACCGTTGTGGAAGATGGTGTCGATGGCACGGGCGTGGTCCTCGACGTAGAGCCAGTCGCGCACATTCTCGCCCTTTCCATAGACGGGCAGCGGCTTGCGATGGCGTATATTGTTGATGAAGAGGGGTATCAGCTTCTCGGGGAACTGATAGGGACCGTAGTTGTTTGAGCAGTTCGTCACGATGGTCGGCATTCCGTAGGTGTCATGGAAGGCGCGGACGAAGTGGTCGCTCGAGGCCTTCGATGCCGAATAGGGGCTGTGGGGGTTGTACTTCGTGGTCTCGTAGAAGAAGTCCTTGCCATAGGCCAGATGGTGCTCGGAGCTGCTGGCCGTTGTGGTGAACGGCGGCTCGATGCCTTCGGGGTTGGTCATTTCGAGTGCGCCATACACCTCGTCGGTCGAGATGTGGTAGAAGCGCTTGCCCTCGTACTTCTCCGGCAGACTCTCCCAATAAAGCTTGGCAGCCTGGAGGAGCGAGAGGGTGCCCATGACGTTGGTGCGAGCGAAGGTGAAGGGATCCTTGATGCTGCGATCTACATGGCTCTCTGCGGCGAGGTGGATGATGCCATCGATTTTCTCGTCCTGCATGAGCTTATAGAAAGCATCGAAGTCGCAGATGTCCATCTTCACAAACTTGTAGTTGGGCTTGTCCTCGATGTCCTTCAGGTTGGCGAGGTTGCCGGCATACGTCAGCTTGTCGAGGTTGATGATGTTATACTCGGGGTATTTGTTCACGAAGAGCCGCACGACATGGCTTCCAATGAATCCGGCTCCACCGGTAATGACGAGGACCCTCTCTGTCTCCCCCTTAAAGGGGGAGGATTTAATGTCATTTCTCATGAATCTGTATATTATTCTTAATTATATCTATTGTTTTATCTGTATCATACATGACCTGATCATTCGTAAAACGAAGAACCTTATAGCCTTGCTGTTCCAGCCATTCTTGTCTCTCCTTATCTTTTATCTGTTGTTCTTCCGTGAAGTGATAGTCTCCATCTATCTCCACGATTACCATTGATTGTCGAAAGAAGAAGTCAACGATGTATTCTCCGATGATGTATTGTCGTCTACACTTTTCTCCTAATCCTTTGCTTTTTGCGATTTGCCAGAAAATCGACTCCGCTTCTGTCATGTCGCAGCGGTTTGCTTTTGCATTGTTTCTAAGTAGTTTATAATCTATTATGTCTGCTGTATGCCATCTTATAGTTTCAGCTTGTATTCTCCCCCTTTAAGGGGGAGTTAGAGAGGGTCCTTAAAGGGGCTGTCGAAGTCTTTGAGGCAGACGTGGCGTGTGTCCTTTTCGCTGAGGATGGCTTTCTCTGTAGGGATGCGCCAGTCGATGCCGAGGTTCTCGTCCAGAATGGAGATGCCGCCGTCGGCTTCGGGGTGGTAGAACTCGTCGCACTTGTACTGGAAGATGGCTGTCTCGCTCAGCACGGCAAAGCCGTGGGCGAAGCCTTTTGGCACGAAGAACTGCCTGTGGTTGTCCTCACTCAGTTCGACGGCGACGTGCTGTCCGTATGTGGGAGAGCCTTTGCGGATGTCAACAGCCACATCGAGCACCGCACCCTTCACGCAGCGCAGCAGTTTGCTCTGGGTGTAAGGTGGACGTTGGAAGTGCAGCCCGCGCATGACGCCGTACGACGACATACTCTCGTTGTCCTGCACAAAGCAGATGGGACAGACCTTCTCCTCGAACTCGCGCTGGGAGAAGGATTCAAAGAAATAGCCTCGGGCATCCTTGAACACCCTGGGCTCTATGATTATCAAGCCTTCTATGGCGGTTTTGATTACTTCCATCGAAACATTTACTATTTAATCATTTACCATTTACCATTTCATGCTCCTTGATGTTAGCGATACACTTCTCCAGCGAATCAACCCAATAGGGCACCTCCACGCCGAAGGCCTCGCGGATACTGCGCTTGTCGAGCACGGAGTAGGCAGGGCGCTTCACGGGACTTGGGTACTCTGTCGAGTAGCAAGGCTGTATGTCGCAGTCCTTGTGTCCGGCTATGCGAGCTATCATCTGTGTGAAGTCGTACCAGGAGCAGACCCCTTCGTTGGAGAAATGGTAGATGCCCTGGACGGGCTTCGAGAGGATGACCTGAATGGCGCGTGCCAGGTCGAGGGCATACGTCGGCGTGCCACACTGGTCGAAGACAACCTTGAGCTGCGGCTTGGTAGCGGTGAGCTGGAGCATCGTCTTGCAGAAGTTCTTGCCGAACTCGCTGTAAAGCCATGCCGTGCGGATGATGATGAAGCCGCTCTCCCCTCCCTTGGAGGGGTCGGGGGAGGCTTGAGTGAAGGTCTTTATTATTCGCTCCTCGCCCATCCGTTTCGTCTCGCCATAGACGCCTGTCGGCGTGCCTTGCTGGTCGGGGCGGCAGGGGGTGTTGTAAGGTTCCTTGCCGAAGACGTAGTCGGTGGAAATCTGAATGAGCCACCCGCCCACTTCCTTCATGGCTTTGGCGAGGTTCTCGGGGGCCGTGGCATTAAGCTTCTCGACGAGAGCACGGTTTTCGGGAGCTTCGGCCGCATCGACATTGGTCCATGCGGCACAGTTCACGATGGCCTGCACGTCATGCTCCCTGACCATGGCGCGGATAGCATCCAGGTCGGTGATGTCTAAGAAGGTGGTCTCCACGCCCTCCTGCTGGCTGACATCTGTGAAGATGTATCTGTCTGTCGAGCCTTTTGCCACGATGCGCATTTCATTGCCCAACTGACCGTTGGCTCCAGTCACCAATATGTTCATTTATCCAAAAATACGATAATCCTTGCGCAAAAATAGTAAAAAAATGTAAACGAACCGCTATTCCTGCCGTTTTTTTTTACCTTATTTGCGTGAAAAGGAGGGAAAGGGGAGAATTTCGGCTCAACAGAGAACGCCGAGTCAGGCATCAGAGAGTGCCGCGTCGGGCCAATTGATGAGATAGACCTGCTCCGTGGCACGGGTGATGGCGGTGTAGAGCCAGCGGAAGTAGTCGGGCGTGAGCATGTCCTCGGTGATGTAGCCCTGGTCGATATAGACGTGCTCCCACTGCCCGCCCTGCGCCTTATGGCAGGTGACAGCGTAGGCATACTTGATTTGCAAGGCATTATAATAGATGTCTTCGCGCAATCTCTTCATGCGGTCGCGCCTGTTCGTCAGTTCGGGATAATCCTCCCAAACGCCGTTGAAGAGAGCCTCCTGCTGCTCTCGCGTCAAGGCGGGTGCTTCGCTCTGCAATGTGTCGAGCAGCACCGTCACATCCATCTCCGTGCGGTCGTAGTCGGGGAACTCAAGCGTGGCGTCGGCAAAACGGAAACCGTAGAAGGAACGCTCGTTGCGAAGCCGGCGAACAATAGCGACGTCGCCATTGGCGATAAAAGCCTCCCCCATCCCCTCCAAAGGAGGGGGGAACTGCCCCTCAACCTCACCGTCCCCCCCTCCTTTGGAGGGGATGGGGGAGGCTGTAGTGGGCTGGTTCTTCTCTGCCCAATAATAGTTATTCTTCGCCACCATGATGAGGTCGCCGCTGGAGAGTTCCTCTTCGTGGTCGAGGATGCGGGTGCGGATGCCGCCATTGAAGATGTTGGCGCGTTTGTTGCTGCGCGTCACGACAATAGTGCCGTCCGTGCCATACCGGCGGTAGCTGTCGCTCAATGTCTCGATGAGTTCGTCGCCGGGGACGACGCGCACGTCCGGGAAGCTCTTGCCCCGGAGCTTGGGAAATGCAGACATCTCTTCGTCCTGGATGAGACGGCGCAGCATAGTGGCATTCCACAGGATGCCCGAATCCTCGAGCTGCCTCACCACCTGCGTCAGGCACAGTTCCGTCACCTCCATGCCGTAGCCCTCCAGCATCATGCGACTCAGAGCGGGACTCTCCACCTCGCCCACGGGCGGCAGCTGTGCCGTGTCGCCCACAAGGATGAGTCGGCACCCCTCGCAGGAATAGACGTAGTGCATGAGGTCGTCGAGCAACCTGCCCGTGCCGAACATGGTGCTGCCCCCGGCATCGTTGGCTATCATCGAGGCCTCATCGACAATGAAAAGCGTGTCCGGCCGCAGGTTGATGTCATTCTGGAAAACATTCATGTCGGTAATTGACTTCTGCCGGTATATCTTCCTATGTATCGTAAAGGCCGGAGCACCTGCATACGAGGACAGCACCTTGGCAGCACGACCCGTCGGCGCAAGCAGCATAACACGCCGCTCCAACTGCTGCATGGTGCGCACCAAAGCGGCCAAAAGCGACGTCTTGCCCGTGCCTGCATAACCCTTCAGAAGGAAAGCGATGTCATGCTCTCTGCAAAGTATGAAGTCGGAGAGCAGAGAAATGGCTTTTTCCTGCTCTTTTGTCGGATTGTGGGCGAAGTTTTCCCTGATAATTGCCCCTAAATCTTCACTTATTGTCATTCTTTTATAAAAAAAAGTCCGTTTTGTCGTAAATGTGAATAATTCTTTTTACTTTTGCGATGCGAAATTACAAAATAAATCACAAATAACGTCATGAAAAAGGGAATAAATGTTATTTTAGGTATCTGTGCCGTCGGTTTGCTCTTCATTTGCGTGCGCAGCATTCGTGATACCGAGAACTTCGACGCAGAAGTCAAAGCCAGAGAAAATGTGGTTAAGGCTCGCCTGATGGAGATTCGCAGTGCCGAGGAAGCCTACAAAGCCCAGCACGAGGGCGTGTACTGCGCCGACTGGTCTGTGCTCATCAACTTCGTCAAGACCGGCAAGCTGCCCATCATCATGAAGCAGGGTCTGCTCACGGAAGAACAGATGAACCAGGGCCTGACCGAAAGCAAGGCAGCAGCCATCGTCAACAGCGGCGACCAGGCAGCCATAGCAGCCAACGGTCTGCAGAACTTCCGTCGCGACACCGTCTGGGTTTCGCTGCAGGACTCTCTCTACAACTATGAGGGTTTCGAGGCAGACTCCATGCGCTTCATCCCCTTCTCGCAGGGCGACACCTTCGAGATTATCGCCTGCCCCAACACCACACGCTCGGGCAGCATCATCCAGGTGATGGAGTGCTGCGCCCCGGACAGCAGCTTCCTCAAGGGAATGGGCAAGCAGGGCGACCGACTCATCTACAACCGTGCCGAGGAAGCCAACGCCAAGGGCGCATACCCCGGCCTGAAAATCGGCGATGCCGGCAACAACTGGAACAACAATGCTGGCAACTGGGAGTAATTCACTCACAGGCTACAGACTATCCATCCGCTTCGGTGCGGATGGATTTTCTTTTTCTGTAGGGAGCACTCTCGACGGCTCGGTGGTGCAGACAGACCAGTTTCCTGTCTCCAATGCCTCTGATGCTGCCGATGTGTTGCGTCAGGCACTGCGAAAACCCTACCTGATGGACTATCAGTTCCAGAGCGTCGAACTCGTGGCAGACACCCAAAGCACGATTGTCCCTCTCGAACACTTCAACAAGAGCGACATGCTGGCGTTCTACCGCCTCTGCTTCCCGTCCATTGTTCAATGTTCAATGTCCGACATGCAGTACCAGATACTCTCGCCCGTCGAGGCTGTGATGATATTCCGCATCGACCAAGACATCCTGCGCGTCGTACAGGAGTGCTATCCCGACGTACGGGTTTGCTGCACGGATGCCCAGCTGCTGGAACGCTTCGCCGCCATGCAGGAGAGGCACGCCGCCCCCGCAAACCCCGAGCAGCGCGATGCCTACGTCTGCTTTGGCGAACGGAGCTTCTTCGTCGCCGTCTTCCATCGCAGTGAACTACAATACGCCGCATCGCAGGCTGCCGACAACGACAGCGACCGCATTTTCCTCCTGCTTGGCATCTGGAAAGCACTGGACATGCACGCCCAGCACGACGTCTGCCACCTCGAAGGAGCATCCGAGGAACTGCAAAAGACCCTCGGGGAATACGTCCTGAACATAGAATGTTAACTCTACAATAATATGATTTAACCACGAATTGCACGAATTACACGAATTTATCCATGACACCAAAGGGCGTAACCAATTCGTGTAATTCGTGCAATTCGTGGTTATAAAAATAAATCCGTTGTTTATCTAATGCGAGTTATCACCGGCAAGTACAAAGGCAGGCATTTCGAGGTGCCGCGTTCGTTCTCGGCACGTCCCACGACGGACTTTGCCAAGGAGAATCTCTTCAACGTCCTGCAAGGCTACATCGACTTCAGCGAGGCACCCACAGCCCTCGACCTCTTCTCCGGCACGGGCAGCATCACGCTCGAACTCGTCAGCCGAGGTTGCGGGCGCGTCATCAGCGTGGAGCTTGACGTGCGCCACCACCGCCTCATCAAGCAATTCCTCGACAAGCTACAGGACACAGCGGCACTGCCCGTTCGCGGCGATGCCCTCCAGTTCGTGGCCAAGTGCCGTGAGCAGTTCGACTTCATCTTCGCCGACCCGCCTTACGTCCTGCCGCAAATCCCGGAACTGCCCGACATCATCCTCAGCCGCAACCTCCTCAAGCCCGACGGTCTCTTTGTCCTCGAGCACGGCAAAACCAACGACTTCTCGCAGCACCCCCGCTTCATCGAGCACCGTGCCTACGGCAGCGTCAACTTCTCCTTCTTCAGCTGAAGCCTCAGCTCAGGCGGAACTTCTAATAAGATTTCAGGAGCAAAAAGGTAAAAAGAAAAATGCAATTATACAAATTTGCGTAACGCATTTATGTATAATTTGCCACATCGAAGTCCGTGCATGAAAAAACTGTTTCGCACGTTGAAACGCCTTGTTTCGCAGGCGAAACAAATTGTTTCCACTGGCGAAACAAACCAGCCAAGCATTCACAGATGTTAAAGTAGGGAGAATCTATTTATCCCTATAATGTCCATAGGCCGAAAGCACAAGTACTATGACCTCTGTGTCATGAATCTCATATACGAGACGATGCTTCTTAGTAATACGGCGACTCCAGCAGCCTGCCATGTCTCCAGAAAGCTGTTCGGGATGACCTGTACCTGTACGAGGGTGCTCTTGCAGTTCTGCCAATAGCGTGAGAGCCTTCTGAAAAGCCTTAGGGTCATTCTTGCTCAGACGAATCAGATTTTCGTTGGCCTCTGTGGTATATCTTAACTCAAAGCTCATATCCGCAACGCTTTAACATATCTGTCACGGATTCACCTGGCAGTTGGGTGGTGTATTCTCCACGCATATATTGTTCTTTGGATTTCTTTATGCGTTCCGAGAATTCTTGGCGTGTCATTGCAGTAGAGTCATTTGTCATCTCCTTGGCAACCTTGCGAAGGTACTTGGCAACACGTGTCAACACAGATTCGTCTGTGGCAATTGCTCCGAGATTCTGTAGTATTTCGGCATTCAAAGCACCAAGTTGTACTGTGGACATAACTATATCTCTTTTTGTTTGAAAAGAGGATGCTTCGTGTGAAGCATCCTCTTAATAATGTGTATTGCTAATTTATTACAGCTTCGGACCTGCGGCAACGAGAGCCTTGCCAGCTTCGTTGGTGGTGTATTTGCCGAAGTTCTTGATGAAGCGTGCGGCGAGGTCCTTTGCCTTCTCTTCCCACTGGCTTGCGTCAGCATAGGTGTCGCGGGGATCGAGGATGGCGGGGTTGACGTTGGGCAGGGCTGTGGGCACTTCGAAGTCGAAGAAAGGAATCTTCTTTGTGGGTGCCTTCAGAATGCTGCCGTCAAGGATGGCGTCGATGATGCCACGTGTGTCGGGAATAGAGATGCGCTTGCCTGTGCCGTTCCAGCCGGTGTTGACGAGGTAAGCCTTAGCACCGCTCTTCTCCATCTTCTTGACGAGCTCTTCGGCATACTTTGTGGGATGCAGTTCGAGGAATGCCTGACCGAAGCAAGCTGAGAAGGTTGGTGTGGGCTCTGTGATGCCGCGCTCTGTACCTGCGAGCTTAGCTGTGAAGCCGGAGAGGAAGTAGTACTTTGTCTGCTCGGGTGTGAGGATGCTGACGGGAGGCAGTACACCGAATGCGTCGGCGCTGAGGAAGATGACGTTCTTTGCGTCTGGGCCTGCGCTCTTGCCGTTTACCTTCTTTGCAATCTTATCGATGTGCTCGATGGGATAGCTGACGCGGGTGTTCTCGGTGACGCTCTTGTCGGCGAAGTCAATCTTGCCGCTCTTGTCAACCGTCACGTTCTCGAGGAGAGCGTCGCGCTTGATGGCGCCATAGATGTCGGGTTCGTTCTCTTTGGAGAGGTTGATGACCTTAGCGTAGCAGCCGCCTTCGAGGTTGAACACGCCCTCGTCGTCCCATCCGTGCTCGTCGTCACCAATGAGGAGACGCTTCGGGTCGGTGGAAAGAGTGGTCTTACCTGTACCGGAGAGACCGAAGAAGATGGCTGTGTTCTTGCCCTGCATGTCGGTGTTGGCGGAGCAGTGCATGGAAGCAATGCCCTGAAGGGGCAGGTAGTAGTTCTGCATGGAGAACATACCCTTCTTCATCTCACCGCCGTACCATGTGTTGATGATGACCTGCTGGCGAGCCTTGGTGTTGAAGGCAACGCAAGTGTCGGAGTTCAGACCGAGTTCCTTGTAGTTCTCAACCTTTGCCTTGCTGGCGTTAAAGATGACGAAGTTCGGCTCGAACTTAGCGAGTTCCTCTGCAGTGGGCTGAATGAACATGTTCTTGATGAAGTGTGCCTGCCAGGCAACCTCAACGATGAAGCGGACGGCCAGACGTGTGGCTTCGTTGGCACCGCAGAAAGCATCAACGACATAGAGCTTCTTGCCAGACAGCTCCTTGATGGCGATGTCCTTCACCTTTGCCCAGACCTCCTCGCTCATGGGGTGGTTGTCGTTCTTGTAAGCCTCAGTAGTCCACCAGACATTGTTGTGGCTCTCGTCGTTGTCAACGATGTACTTGTCCTTAGGCGAGCGGCCTGTGAAGACGCCAGTCATCACGTTCACTGCGCCAAGCTCTGTCTCCTGACCAACTTCATAACCTGTGAGAGCGGGGTCGATCTCAGCCTTGTAGAGTTCCTCATAAGAGGGGTTGTGGGCAATCACGGTGCTGCCAGTGATGCCGTACTGTTCCAAATTAACTGTTGCCATTTGCTTTTGTTGAAAAAATTATAGATTGTTTTTAATTGTTGCTTATTGCGTCCTAAACGGCTGCAAAGATACAACTTTTAGTTCATAGTTCATAGTCCATAGTCCATAATTATTTTCCTTGCTTGTGCTTTTGCAAAGCAAACTTGGCAAATGGACGAAGAAAAATTACCTTTCTGTTTTGCTTTCAACGGGTTCTACTATATAACCTTTGCCTTTCAGCCGACGAATGATGCTGCTCATTCCCTTCATGTCGAGCAGTGCGTATGTGGGCAGGACTATCTGTGTGGAACATTGCAAACGACATACAATTGTCCGTTTTTTTGTTTTAGCTGTTATTTTGTCGGAGAAAAAGGTGGGCGTTAACTCGAAAAGTGCTATCTTTGCATAGCTCCTTTAGGAGAAAAATGGTAAATGGTAATTGATTAAATGGTAAATGCGAGATGAAAGTAGTTAACTTGAGCGAGACGCCGAGCGTCCTTAACCAGTATATGAGCGAGCTTCGGGATGTCAGCATCCAACGAGACCGTCTGCGCTTCCGTCGCAATATAGAGCGTATCGGGGAACTGATGGCCTACGAGATAAGCCAAACCTTGAACTACAAGGAGGTAGCGGTGCAAACGCCTTTGGCGGAATGCAAGTGCCAGCGCGTGGCGGATGACATCGTGCTCGCCACCATCCTGCGTGCCGGACTGCCGCTGCACCAGGGCTTCCTTAACGTCTTCGACCATGCGGAGAACGGCTTTGTGAGTGCCTTCCGCTTCTATAAGGACAGCGAATGCCGCGAGGTGGACGTGCATGTAGAGTACATGGCTTCGCCCGACTTGACGGGCAAGACGCTCATCGTGGCCGACCCGATGCTGGCAAAGGGTCACAGCATGGAGCTTGGCTTGGTGGCTTTCCTCAAGAACGGAATGCCGCGCCGCATCATCCTGGCGAGCGTTATTGCCAGTCAGGAAGGCGTGGACCACATCGTGAAGTGCTTCGGCGGCTATGACAACGTGGAGCTGTGGTGTGCCACCATCGACCCTATCCTCAACGAGCACAGCTACATCGTGCCAGGCCTCGGCGACGCAGGCGACTTGGCGTTTGGGGGGAAACTCTAAGGCTTAATTCATAATTCTCAATTCATAATTCATAATTTAATTCCACCCGAACCTTCGTTTGCAAGGATTCATGGCAATGAAATAATTATGAATTGAGAATTATGAATTATGAATTTTAGGGTATCAGTTCTTTAATCAGGTTCTCCGCTTTGCCCCATTTGTCGATAACGAAGAGCATGTAGCGGACATCGACGCCGATGCAGCGCTGCAGGTTGTCGTCGAAGGAGATGTCGCCCGACATGGCCTCCCAGTTGCCGTCGAAGGCAAGGCCGAGCAGTTCGCCACGGCCGTTGAACATGGGCGAGCCGGAGTTGCCGCCCGTGATGTCGTTGTCGGAGAGGAAGCAGAGGTGCATCTCGCCTGTCTTCTTGTCGGCATAGCGTCCCCAATCGCCCTTCTTCATCAGGCCGACGATGTCATCCTCCAGCTTGTAGTCTTCAATCTCGCTTTGCTTGGCAGCCTTGTCGAGGAGGCTCTGCGCGTTGGTGTAGTACTGGTGATGTGTGCCGCCAGCGGTATAGTCCTGGATGTTGCCGTAGGAGAGGCGCATGGTGAAGTTGGCATCGCTGTAGTGCGGTGTCTCCTGATCCATTTCAAGCAGGGCTTGCGTCAGCAGGTGCTCGTTGTAGTCGATGGTGGTCGAGGCATCGCGGCTGCCTCCTGCTATTTCCTGCATCTTGACGGGGATGCCATCGGCATAGAGCAGGGCGGGGTCTGTGTCGCGGAGTGTGCTGTCGGTAAGCAACTTATCCACGGCAGAGAGGTCTGTGCAGATAGTTTTTGAGAAGACATCGTGGGCGTAGGCCGCCTCGTCGCCTCCGTAGAGGCTGTCGATGACGTTGTAGCACTCGGGCCAATAGCGGCGCTCCTTCACCTGCTCGCGGTAGTTTCGGAGCAAGGCAACCATCGTAGCCTCGTCCAGCTTGGCATCGTAGTCCTTGAAGAAAGCCTCCATGCGGGTGCGCACCAAGGCAGCCTCTGTGCTGTCGGCATCCTGTGGCATGGAGTTGAGCATGTGAGCGACGCGATAGAGTTCGATGCCGCGCACGAATGTCTCGCGGAAGAAACCCATTGCATAGACGTCGTTGCGGCGTTTCCCATACGCATCCTTCAGCCTGCCGAACATCCTGCCGAAGCGGTCGGAGAGGTCCTTTCTGTCACCATACCACTGGCGTATCTTGTCCTCGAGCTGCTGCTTCTGGGCAATCACGCCAAGGTCGGCAATGGCCTTGTTCATGCCGATGCTGTTCTTCCAGTAGTTGCTGCTGCTCGCCCATTTGCTGGCATACTTGATGCCCACGGCGCGGTCGGCATCCATGAAGCGTTTCCAAACCTCCTGCTTCTTGCCGCGCACCTGTATGGTGCTGATGTTGCGGGCGTTCACGCGCTCGTCGATGCCCCAAGAACTCAGGTAGCGGCTCGTGCTGCCCGGATAACCTATCGTCATGCAGAAGTCGCCGTTCTTGTAGCCGTCCATAGCGATGCGGGCGTAGTTCTTGAGATGCAGGGGGACGTTCTCCGCGTTATAGTCTGCGGGCTCGCCGTTCTGGTCGGCATAGATGCGGAAAACGCTGAAGTCGCACGTCTGTCGCGGCCACATCCAGTTGTCGGTGTCGCCGCCGAACTTGCCCATTGTCTCCGTAGCGGTGAAGACGAGGCGGATGTCGCGATAGACCTTGTAGTAGCTTACATAGAAGGCGTTGTTCTCGTAGTAGGCTTTGACCATACAGTCGAGGCCAGGATTGGCTTTCGTGAACTCCTTCTCCGCAGCTCCCATGATGCTGTCAAGGCATTGCTTGTCAAGCTCTGCGCTCGATGCGTCGGGATGCGCCTCATAGACCTTGTTCAGTGCCTGCATGATGCGGCTTGTGCACTCTTCTGTGCGCACGAGGAACTTCACGAAGAGTCCTTCGGCGGGCCGTTCTTCCTTGCGTGAATGTGCCACAAAGCCATTGGTGAGGATGTCGTCGTCGGGTGTCGAGAGCTTCTGTATGGCGCCATAGCCGCAGTGGTGGTTGGTGAAGACCAGTCCATCGGGACTCACCACGACACCCGAGCAGAAGTCGCCGAAATCAACCACGCAGTCCTTGAGGCTGGCATGTTCGGTGCTGTAGAGCTGGTCGGGTTTGAGTTTGAGGCCAAGGCTTTTCATGGCCTGAGCTGTCTTCTGGTCAATATTGTTCAGCATCCACATGCCTTCGTCGGCACGGGAAAGGAGGGATATTGCGCAAAGCGCACAAAAGACTATCCTTTTCATTTACTATTTGACGATTTACAATTTACAGTTTATTTACAATATGCCATTTTGACTATTTGTTTCCCCCTCCTTTGGAGGGGTTAGGGGAGGCTTTTGGCTTCCTCCTCGCCCAGCCTTCTTCACTGAAGTCGGGGAGTTCGCCTTTCAGCTCGAATTTCTTTCTCTTCTTTGTGGGCTCGTCGGGGTGGAGGAACTTCATCCAGTCCTCCTTCTTGTATTTCTTGCCACGGGGCTCGGTATAGCCGCGCTCCTCGCGGGAAGGCTTTTCGTGTTTCTCGCGACGCGGTGGTGCCGCTGGTTTTTCCTTGCGGTTCTCCGGCTTCTCTTTGCGGGGAGCAACAGGGGTTTCTTTGTGGGCGGTGGCGGACTTTTCTTTGCGCGCCGGCTTGCTGTCCCTCTGCTGCGGCTCGTCGGTCGATATGTCGCAGACCACGCTCCTTCCCTTCACCGTCACGCCATGCTTCAAACCTTTCAGCACGCGGTTCAGGTCTTCCTGCTTCACCTCAATAAAGGAGAAATTCTTCATCAGGTCGATGCGGCCGACGGCCACCTTGTCGCCCTGCACGTTCTTGTTGAGCAGGCCGATAATCTCGCGGGCATACATGCCGTCTATCTTGCCGACGTTGAGGAAGAGGCGGACGTAGCCCTCCTCGGCCTCCCTCCGCTTGTCCTTCCTTGACCGCGATGATTTTTCCCCCTCTTGGGGGGATGAAAGGGGGGCTTCTACTGCGTAGTATTTAAGGAAGCGTCCGAACTCGCGGGAGAGCACGCGGCGGATGAGGTCGTCTTTGTCGAACCACTCCCAACGCTTACGCACCTCGTCCATGAAGGGCGCAATCTCCTCTTCATCGACCACCACGCGCTCGATGTCGTCGATGACGTGGTAGAGCTGCTTGGTGCAGATATCGCGCGGCTCGGGCAGCGTGCCCTCCTCGAAGGACTTCTGAATCTCCTTTTCCACCTGCTTTATCTTGCTGCGCTCGCGTATGCCGATGATGCAGATGCTCGTTCCTTTCTTGCCGGCACGCCCAGTGCGGCCAGAGCGGTGGGTGTAGTTCTCCACATCGTCGGGCATACCATAGTTGATGACGTGTGTCAGGTCGTCCACATCCAAGCCGCGAGCCGCCACATCGGTTGCCACAAGGAGCTGGACGCGGTGGCGGCGGAAGCGTTGCATCGTCAGATCGCGCTGCTGCTGCGAGAGGTCGCCGTGCAGGGCATCGGCATTGTAGCCGTCGCGGATGAGGTTGTCTGCCACCTCCTGCGTCTCCATACGGGTACGGCAGAAGATGATGGCGTAGATGCGGGGATGGAAATCGACCACGCGCTTGAGGGCAAGGTATTTGTCGCGCGCGTGTACCATATAATATATATGGTTGACGTTCTCCGCGCCTTCGTTGCGGCTGCCCACCTGAATCTGCTTGGCATCCGTCAGGTAGTTTTGGGCGATACGCTCTATCTCGCGGCTCATGGTGGCGCTGAAGAGCAGTGTGCGGTGCTCACTGGGGATGCCGGCGAGGATGCTGTCAAGGTCTTCTTGGAAACCCATCGAGAGCATTTCGTCCGCCTCGTCGAGCACGAGGTAGCGCACCTGCGAGAGGTCGGCCACGCCGCGCTTCATCAAGTCCATCAGTCGGCCGGGCGTTGCCACGATGATATCCACTCCGTGCTTCAGGGCGCGTATCTGCGGCTCAATGTTCGCGCCGCCATAGACAGCCAGGATGTTGATGTCCGGCAGATGCTTGCTAAAGCCCTCCATGTCGTCTGCGATTTGCAGGCACAGCTCACGGGTGGGGCTGAGGATGACGGCAAAAGCCCCCTCCCCGCTCCCCCTTTGGGGGAGTGCCTCATTCCTGCTGACTTGCTCCTCCAAATCACTCCCCCAAAGGGGGAGCAGGGAGGGGGCTTTTTGCAGCAGCGGCAGCCCGTAGGCAGCCGTCTTGCCGGTGCCGGTCTGTGCCAAGGCGATGAGGTCGGTATCATTGTTCAGCAGGTGGGGAATCACTTCCTCCTGCACGGGCATCGGGTGCTCGTAGCCCAGTTCTTCGATGGCTTGCAGAAGAGGTTCGGCAAGCCCCAGTTCATTAAAGTTTTTCATATCGGCTGCAAAGGTACGAAAAAAGAATGAAGAATGAATAGAACTTGCAGAAATAAAATAGAAAGATGAAATGGACGTTATAATAGACAACAGGAAACAGAAATTTGTCTTTACCGTTGGTGTCCTTTTTGGCGCATTACATGAAGAAATAGTCCGAATCGCTTGGCGGTTCGGATTTTTGTTTGTACTTTTGCACAAGAGTTTACAACAAACGAGCAGAAGTGCAGCATGAATAGGAGTCAGGTCATCGATAGCATCCGGCAGGTGGCAAGCACGGCATTGCCTAAAGGAAGTTCACTGCTACTCTATGGTTCGCGGGCACGAGGCGACGCCCACAAGGGCAGCGATTGGGATTTGCTCATCTTGCTTGACAAGCCCGAACTCACCGATAGCGACTACGACAACGTATCGTTCCCCTTCACCATGCTTGGCTGGAACATCGGCGAACTCATAAGTCCTCAAATGTACACAAAGAAAGAATGGGAAGCCATATCCTTCCTGCCTTTCCACAAGAATGTTGAACACGACAAAATCGTACTGGCATGAGCCTTAATGACGAAGAGCGAAGAACTGTGGTGCGATTGCAATTGGAAAAAGCCCACGCCAACTTCAGCCAAATCCCCATGTTGTGCGAGGCGGGTTATTGGGACAATGTAGCCAACCGCTTATACTATTCCCTGTTCCATGCCGTATCAGCCCTACTCATCAACGATGGTTACAACGTAGGTTCCCATCGTGGAGCTGTGGGGGCCTTCGGACAGCACTATGTCACCACAGGCATCTTCTCCATTGAGGAAGGCAGGCACTATTCCCGCTTGCAGGGCTTGCGTGAGAAAGCTGATTACAACTGCGCCTACAACGCCACAGAGAAAGACATTGCCCCGAAGATAGAGCCAACACGCAAACTCATCGAGAAGATAGAGAAGTACATCATCCGTGGGGAACACTAATCATCAAGAGCCTTTTTGTCCATATCTTGAAGAAATCTTCCGAATCGCGTTCGGATTTTTGTTTGTACTTTTGCACATACAAAACAGAAGAGAATAGGATTATGACAGCAATGCAGATGAATGCGGAGTTGTTCCGCGCAATGGGTGTAATTGCCGAAGACGAGGGACTGATGACAAAGCTCCTGAAATATGCGAAGAAGCTGGTGGCGAAGAAAGAAGACCCAACACTGATGACGAAGGAGGAGTTCTTTCGTAACATTGAGGAAGCCGAAGCGCAATATGCCAGGGGAGAATACACCGAAATGCTTCCAGGAGAGTCTTTGTCGGACATGCTAAAGCGTTGTGGTTATGCCTTATGAAGTGAGATACACCCCAAAAGCCTTTGCCAAAGTCCAGCGATTCATTGAGGAATTGAGGGAGCATCCGAAGACGGGAACAGGTCATCCCGAGCCATTGGAGGGCAAGCCCGAAGGACGATGGAGTCGTGAAATAACGAAGAAGCACCAGCTTGTGTATCGAATTTTCGAGCAGGAAGTCATTGTACTTGTCCTCACCGCCTATGGGCATTACGATGACAAGTAACCACACAAAATCATCTTACACAGTGTTATTGATGAGGTATTCTCTAATTCTCTAATTCTTGAAAGAGAAAAGAACCTTACTTCACTTTCTTCTTCCCGTCTATGATGTAGATACCCCGAGGTGATTTACTATTTGACGATTTACGATTTACGATTTTCCTGCCGCTTAGGTCATAACATTTACCATTTGACCATTGACCATTTACCACTTCTCCCTCACTTTGA
>JAFXVN010000024.1 GCA_017524545.1 Bacteroidaceae bacterium | reverse complement strand
TTTCACTTTTCACTTTTCACTTAACGCCATCGTCAGCAACCCTCCCTACATCTGCGAGAAAGAGGCTGCGGAGATGGACGACAATGTCCTGCTGCATGAGCCGCACCTTGCCCTTTTTGTACCCGACGACGACCCTCTGGTGTTCTACCGGGCAATTGCCGATTATGGCCTCCTGCACCTTGATGAGGGAGGTTGGCTCTTCTTCGAGGTGAACAAGGAATACGCCAAGCAAGTGGCCGAACTTCTATTACAGAAGGGTTACAAGGAGGTGAAGACATTTAAGGATCAATACGACAACGAAAGATTTGTATGCGCGAGGAGAAAGAATTAACCAAGGAACAAGCTCTCGGGCGTGCTGCAAGGCTCTGTAGCGGCAGTGAGTACTGCACCTCTCAGATATGGGGGAAACTACAGTCTTGGGGGGTACGCGAGGAGGATGCAACTGACATCATCGCTTATCTGATAAAAGAAAAATATATTGACAATTTGCGCTTCGCAAGAGCCTATTGTCATGACAAGTTCCTTTACAGCCATTGGGGGCGCATGAAGATAAGACAGATGCTTCGCCAGCTGCATTTAACCGAGGAGGAAATTGCCGAGGGACTGACCGAAATTCCAGAGGATGATTATTCGCAGGCGCTATCGGATGCACTTCGTGCCAAAGACCGCACCCTGAAAGACACCGACACCTACCAGCGCAAGGGCAAACTCGTCCGCCACCTCCTTTCCCGAGGCTTCGAGATAGGTGCCGTCATCGATGCTGTCGATGATTATTTGGACATGAACTCCTGATAGGCTTTAGGAAGCGCTTTGTCCTTATATATGTCGAATGCTTTTGTGGCTATCAGGAAACTATTCACATCGCCCCTCAACATATAGGAGCAGATAGCGTAGTCAAGCATCTTCTTTATTTGACAATTTGACGATTTGGCTTCTTTGTCGTCGTAGTATCGTGCCAATCGGAGCATCTCAACAGGAAGAGGATAACCACCTACGAAGTTGTCGGCACGAAGTTGGATTAGGGAATAGGGATTAGGGATTAAATTCTTAATTCTTAATTCTTCTTTCTTCATTCTTTCTCGTCTTTCCTTTACGAACTCTTTGTGGCAGGAGGACTTGGAAAGTATCTGCAAGAACTTCTCTGCCACCTCGAAGTCGCCTTCTTCGATGCTGTAATCCGACATTTGTCGTAGGCTTGAGAAGCAGTTCCCATTCGTTTGAAGCAATCCATATTCTTCTGCATGGTGGAAGGCCTCGTCATAGACACCCAAGTTCAAGTAGAAGAGCCTGTTGAACTGCGAAGCGACATACTCCGTCTGGTGCGGGAACAGGAATTGATTCTCGTTGCGGATAGGATATTCCATCAGGTTGTCGGGCAGAGTGCCAAGGGCGCTTTCGGCCAGCAGAGCATATCGAAGGGCTGTCTCATTACCTCGCAAAGCATCACGCTTTGCATGTTCGCGGTAGAGCAAGTCTTCCCATCGGCCTTTGTTTGCAAGGCAGACATATTTCTTGACGTTCTCCTTGCCTATATTGTAACGACTCGTCAACGGGTCGAAATGTGTTCCCCAAGCAGTATAGCGTTCTTCAAAAGGAATAAAGGCAATCTGCTGACTATAGATAAGAGGGGTGAGAGCCAGCAAAAGTAAGGGCAGGATAAAGTAGAGACACCCCTTCCAGTTGAAGTTCCTGAGAACAATCGCCACTTGCAACAGGAGCAGCAGGAAGAGCATTGGGGTTCTCATCAAGAAGAAGCCGAGGAGCACAGAGAGTATGCTCCAAAGCAGAGGGGGGAAATAGGAACTGGTCTTCTGATAGGCCAGAAGCAAGGCAAAGAAGAAGAGCCATTGCAACTGGAAAGAGAGGTCGAAGGTGCAAAAGAAGCCCAAGATAATTGGCGGCAGAAGTGCAAGGAACCTCCACCATCCTTTCCCCAAGAGGGGTGATAGGACAGCGTGAGCAAATGTGCCAATAAGTCCAAGCACCAGGGCATGAGTCGTTGCCGCGATGTAGGGAGAGCCGTAGAACTGTATCAGGAAGTCGGCAAGCCAATTGGTGAAGGCAGGAAGCATCGACAGCTTCAGTTGCCAGAAGCCCCACGTCAGCACCCAGAAGCCGTCTCCCTCCATCGTAATATAGGTGTAGGGGAAGTTCGTGGCGGTGTATATGGCAAAGAACACCATCAAGGCCAAAAGGACACCAAAGTATAATTTACGATTTGACAATCCTATGTATTTACGATTTGACAATTTACGATTTCTTTGATTCTTTAGAACAAAGGCGCGATTGTAGTCGCGGAGTCCAATTTATGTACAATTTAATCATTTAGCGATTTCTCAAAGCGGTAGCAAATTTTTCACTTTTCACTCTTCACTTTTCACTTGAACATCTTTGCCAATTCGTCTTTCGAGACGACGACAGGAGCTTTGATGAACTCCGGCACGTTGTATGCCATGAGTAGCTGGATGTTGTCTTCCGGGTTCTTCTGGGGCAGCAGGAAAGGTTTGTGGAACTTCTTCCCGTCCCAATATGCAAGCATCAGTCGCGTGTATCTTCCATCGTACCTTTTGGTGACGTACATCACCCATTTCCCGTTGCTGCTCCAGGCATGGAAACTCTCTGCGCGAGGGCTGTTCAGGATGTCGGTAGGCACCATTTCCCGAGTCTGCAAGTCCATCATCTTGAGGTCCGATTCCATGTGATACAGGTTATAGCCTCCACACTCTCCGAGCGAGAAGAGCATGTATCTGCCATCGGGTGTGATACGTGGCATCATGGCCGTGCCGCCCTGCTCGTAGGCACTATAGACGGTGTCGATGGCTCCCAGCTCTCCTGTCTCTTCGTCGAAGGGGACACGCACGATGCTGTAATGAAGCTTGTCGGTCTCCATCGGCATATTCACAGGCTTGGCCGTGCTGAAATAGAGCCATTTGCCGTCGGGCGAGAAGGATGGGAACATTTCGAGGTTCAGGCTGTCCGTAAACCTCTCGTCCTGATGAATCTTTTCATTGTCAATGTCATAGACAATGAGGTCCGACCACAGGTCATAGACCTCAATCTTGTTCTTGCTCTGCCCGTAGAAAGCTTGATGGGTGGAGTTGCTGGAGAAGGCGATATAGCGTTTCGAGGGATGCCAGATGTTGTACGAGCCGTGCCTGCCGCCGCTCATTTCTTTGATATCGACTTTCTTCATCTTGCCGTCGCGCATCACGATGGTGCCGCCGTTCTTGCCTCTTGCATGGAAGGTGAAATCCTTGGGGTCGTAGTTGGCGAAAGAGTGGCAGTTCACACAACCCTTGTTGTTCTGCGAGTTCTCGATGATAGGCTCCACATCGAAGCATTCTATATTCCTTTGGTAAATGCCCATGTGGTTCCAGCTCTCATAGCCCGGAGGCAGCAAGCGGTAGGCAATCCAGGGGTCTATCTCGTCCTTGGCAATGTTGATGGTGAAAGGTTTGTAGCTGATGCCTTCGGGATGTTCTTTGTTCCAGACAGAGATGGTAACGGACAAAGACCCACCCCGTCCCTCCCTTAAAGAGAGGGTGTTCTCCCCCTTTAAGGGGGAGTTAGGGAGGGTCTTCTGCCACGCCTTGACGGGCATTTCAATGTGGTCGCTGCCGCTCACGTCCAGTGTCTCACCATTGTCGCTTTCAACGATGACACGGATATGTTCGGCATCAGGCACCGAGAAGTTCAGGGGACAGATGTTCGCAGGAACCGTCACCCCGATATAGTCAGGGAATATCTCGGGCAAGGCATCCACTCTGTCCTTCGCCTCTCGCTTTGAGCAAGAAACCAGCAGAACAGCCAAACAAAGCAAACACAAATACCTCGCCCTCATGGTATTGAAGAACAGAAAAGAGGATGTGTCATAATACAAATATATAATCAAACAACGGATTCTACGGATTAAACGGATTTAAGCCTTACTGATAATCATCAAGTAAGATAATCCGTCAAATCCGTCAAATCCGTTGTTTTTATTACGACATATCCTCGTGATTATTTACTTCTTGTTCAGATACAGGTCGGCCTGTACTGCGCAAGCAACGGTGCAACCTACCATTGGGTTGTTGCCGATGCCGAGGAAGCCCATCATCTCAACATGAGCGGGAACAGAGCTGGAACCTGCAAACTGAGCGTCAGAGTGCATACGGCCCAGGGTGTCGGTCATGCCGTAGCTGGCGGGACCTGCTGCCATGTTATCGGGGTGAAGGGTACGGCCTGTGCCGCCACCGCTGGCTACGCTGAAGTAAGCCTTTCCTGCACGGATGCGCTCCTTCTTGTAGGTGCCTGCAACGGGGTGCTGGAAGCGGGTCGGGTTGGTGGAGTTACCTGTGATGCTGACATCAACGTCTTCCTTCCAAAGGATGGCAACACCTTCGCGAACATCGTCTGCGCCGTAGCAGTTCACAGCGGCACGGGGGCCGTTGCTGTAAGCGATGCGCTTCACTTCCTTCAGCTCGCCTGTGAAGTAGTCGAACTGTGTCTGAACGTATGTGAAGCCGTTGATGCGGCTGATAATCATGGCAGCGTCCTTGCCCAGACCATTCAGGATGCAACGCAGGGGCTTGTCGGCTGGTCTTGACTTGTTGGCCATTTGAGCAATCTTGATGGCACCTTCAGCAGCTGCGAAGCTCTCGTGACCTGCCAGGAATGCGAAGCACTTGGTGTCGGGGGAGAGCAGACGTGCGCCCAGCTCGCCGTGACCGATACCTACCTTGCGGTCGTCGGCAACGGAACCGGGAATGCAGAAGCTCTGCAAACCTTCGCCAATATAATTGGCAGCCTCGACTGCGTCCTTTGCCTTCTCCTTCAGAGCAATAGCGGTACCTACCACGTAAGCCCACTTAGCGTTCTCGAAGCAAATCATCTGTGTCTCTTCGCAAGTCTTGTAGGGGTCAAGGCCAGCAGCCTCACAGATTTGGTTAGCCTCCTCGATAGAAGCAATACCATGTTTATTCAAGCAAGCAAGAATCTGCTTGATTCGACGGTCTTGTGACTCGAATTTTACTTCTCTTATCATAATATCATTTACTATTTAATCATTTACCATTTACCATTTAATACTTTTGCCAGTTACCACGCCATTTACCATAATGTCTAATTGCTTATTTTGCTTCGCATCGTAACGATTGTACTCACAATAATTTTTAGCAATTCGTGACATTCATTGTGCAGGGCTTCCAATCTTTCAGGTTTCATCATCTCTGTTTCCATAATGATTTCCAACCAGTGAAGTGTTTCGTCGAGTTCCTCTTCTACCATCTTCAACTTATTTAAGAAATCCTTGTCGGACTTCCCAAGAAGTGCCGCTCTGTAATTGGCAGATGGCGAAGTGCCGGAACGAACGATTTGCCTTGCTATTGCATCGGATGATATTGTCCGAGGCATACAATCTACCATTTTTATGATTCGGATGGCAAAGTCCTTTAACCGAAGTCTAAGTTCGCTGCTCTCCATTACATTCAAATGGTAAATGGTAAATGGCTAAATGGTAAATTTTAGTCCTTGCGTGGGTCAATACTCTTCACTGCACCGTCCTCGGCCTTTGTGCGACCGTAAGTGCCAGTGACACTCTTCAGGGCTTCGTCGGCAGGAACGCCTTTCTTGATGGCATCCATGAACTTGCCCATGTGAACGAACTCGTAACCGCATACCTGGTCGTCCTTGTCGAGGTACATCTTGGTGATGTAGCCTTCGGTGAGCTGCAGGTAGCGGGTGCCCTTAACCTTAGTACCGTAGAGGGTACCTGTCTGGGAGATGAGACCCTTGCCGAGGTCTTCGAGACCAGCACCAATCATCAAGCCGCCCTCGGAGAAAGCGCTCTGTGTGCGACCATAGACAATCTGCAGGAACAGCTCGCGCATAGCGGTGTTGATAGCATCGCAAACGAGGTCGGTGTTAAGAGCTTCGAGGATGGTCTTGCCGGGGAGAATCTCACTTGCCATTGCAGCAGAATGAGTCATGCCAGAGCAACCGATTGTCTCTACGAGAGCCTCTTCGATAACGCCGTCCTTCACGTTAAGCGTCAGCTTGCAAGCGCCCTGCTGAGGAGCACACCAGCCGATGCCGTGCGTCAGACCGCTGATGTCCTTGATTTCTTTTGCCTGAACCCACTTACCCTCTTCGGGGATGGGAGCAGGACCATGGTTGGGACCCTTGGCCACACAACACATGTTCTGTACTTCGTGTGAATAAACCATAATTTTTTTAAGTTTAAAGGTTTAAGGTTTAAAGGTTAAAAATTTATTGTTTCGTTATGACGATATTCCGTTATTCCGATTTGAGGCACTCCCCCAAAGGGGGAGCGGGGAGGGGGCTTTAATAGCCCAGTTCCCTCACTATTTGGCTTATCTTCTCCATTGTCGTGAGTCGGGTGGGGACGAGGGGTAGCCTAAGGACATTCTTGATGAGTCCCATCTCGCTGAGCATCGCCTTCACGCCGGCTGGGTTGCCATCGACGAAGAGCAGTTTGAAGAGTTCGGTAAACTTGTGGTGGATAGTGAGCGAGGTGCTGTACTCGCCTTTGAGGGCGAGGCGCACCATTCGGCTGAATTCGGTCGGCAGGGCGTTGCCGATGACGCTGATGACGCCCACGGCACCCAGCGTGATGAGGGGGAAAGTGATGCCGTCGTCGCCGCTGATGACATCGAAGTGTTGCGGCTTGTTCTTGATGATGTCGTCCATCTGCGTGATGTTGCCGCTTGCCTCCTTGATGGCGACGATATTCTCGAAGTCGCGGGCCAGTCGGAGGGTTGTCTCGGCAGTCATGTTGACACCCGTTCTGCCCGGCACGTTATAGAGCACCACAGGCACAGGGCTTGTCTTTGCAATGGCTGCAAAATGTTGATAGAGACCTTCCTGCGAGGGCTTGTTGTAGTAGGGGCAGACGCTCAAAACGCCATCGATGCCCCTCCAGTTTTCGTTCTTCAACTCATCAAGAATGGCAGCCGTGTTGTTGCCTCCGCATCCCATCAGCAGTGGCACTCGGCCATTGACACGTCCCACCAAATGTTCCTTCAACAATCTTTTTTCTTCGCGGCTCAACGTCGGTGTTTCGGCAGTCGTACCCATGATGCAGAGGAAGTCAGCACCTCCCTTTATCTGGTACTCCACCAATCGGTCGAGGGCATCGAAATCTATGCTCCCGTCCGTCTGGAAAGGAGTGATAAGCGCAATGCCCAGCCCACGGAATTTGTTTCGTGCCATAAATGGTTTCTTGTCAGGTTTTAGGTTTATGGGCGCTTTGCTATCAGGTTTAAGGTGAGTGAACCGTTTACCTTGTAACCTTATAATCTCATAACCTTAATACCTTATTCTTATTTCGCGCTGCAAAGATACGAAATAAATATGAATTATGAAAACTTTTCAAAGAAAAAGCGAAAATGTCTTATTTCATCCTATCTTTGCGATGCTGCAACGATGTACTTTATTTGACCTCGATTTCAAACTGGGGCGCAGGCAGTCCGTCGGTGTTATAGAGCGACGGATGCGGAAAGTCGTCCCAGCCGTAGCGGATGGCTGTGGCGGATGTGTTTGCCGGCAGGTCAATGATGATGGTGTGTTTTCCTGCAATGCTGGCGGTTGCCCATTGGTATGTACCGTTCGTGCAGATGCTGAACCCTTGCAGGGCGGGGCTGGCTGTGAGCGTACCGCTTTCGCGTGCGAATCGCAGCTGAATCTTCCCCTTTTTGATACGTGCAGAACTTGGTCTTGGACCACTTGCGGCAGGCAAATGTCCGCTGTATGCAAGATTTCTCATCTGCCCAGCGACCCGATGCCCTGCTATGTGCTTGTCTTGCGGATGAATGTCATTGGCCTCACCCGTGTCTATCAGAGGGACGAGAGCTGAATTTGGAATGCGCTGCGCGGCAAGATACTGTTCGTGGCGGATGCGCGTCCAGCCCGTCTCGATAGGCAATGTGTGGTGAGCCATGAAGGCTGGCAGTTGCACGATGACAAAAGGCACGTTTCGTTTGTTCCGCCTGCGCCTGACCGAAGGGAAGAACTGTTGCCGCCACGATGCAGCCAGCGCCTCGAGATAATCTGCATAGCGATGTGGCGTGTCGATGTTCGATTCTCCCTGATACCAGACGATGCCTCGGACCGGGAACTGCCGCAATGGAGCTATCATAGCATTATAGAGCGCTGCAGGGCAATCAACGAAATAGGTGCAGCGGGGACGCTCCGGCCGCGTGCATCCAACGGCCATTTGCAGCGTATCGGCAAAGGGAATGATGTGTTCGCTAATCTCCAATTGGTAGCGTTTGCCTGGTGTGAAGTGCGGCTGGCCGTTTTGGGAAATTAGATGAACCACGATGTCATTCTCCCCTGCACGCAACAAACCTTCTGGCACGTCGTAGATGCGCGGCGGATATTCGTAGGTTGTATTGCCGACGTATTGTCCGTTGACGAAGATGGAGTCAGCATCCTTCATAGCACCAAAGCGGAGGCGGGCAGGCTGGCCTGCAAGCGCGGCCGGCACATTGGCGGTGGTGCGGAACCAATAGGAGCCATTGACTTTCCCTTCGGCCGTCGAGCCTTGCTTTTGTCCGTGGCTCCAGTCGTCGAACATCCTGACGTGCTGCCACGACGCGAAATCATAACCGACCCTGTTCCAACGATACAATATGCTGTCGCACTCGTTCGTCCGCCTGTCCCATTCTTGGGCGACACGTTGTTCCACGCTGTTGACCGAATCCACCCAGTTGCTTTGGCGGTGGCGAGGCTGCTGGAACTCTTGGGCGAAGTCGTCGAACTGTTCGAGCGTCTCTTGTGGTATCCATGCCTGTACCTGTGTTCCGCCGACGGCACTGTTGATAATGCCAATGGGTACGTCGTACAGCTCCTGCAGCTCGCGTGCCATGAAATAGCAAAGTGCGCTCACCTCACCGCAGTTCTCCGGCGTGATGTCCTGCCACGGACGAACGTTCATATCGTCTTCCGGATGCAGATAGTTATACTGGTGCGGTATCTTCAGGTAGCGTATTCGAGGGTTTGCATAATTTTTTACCAACGTGGCAACACTATCCATACAGCGCCGAATGGGCAGTTCCATGTTCGACTGGCCGCTGCACAGAAACACGTCGCCGATGAGTACGTCGTGAATGGTGCGGTTTCCAATCGTCAGTTCGTAAGGCCCGCCAGCCTTCATCTTCGGCAACCATGCTTCCCACTTGCCGCCTTCATCTGCCTTTGCTGTGGCTTTGTGCCCATTCAACTCTACTCTTATCGTGCTGCCCGAATCTGCCCAACCCCATACAGGAATGCGCACATCTCGCTGCAGTACCATACCGTCACCAAACAAGCGTGGCAGCCGAATCCGCTGAACTTGAGGCAGAGCTTGAGGGTCGGGGGCGCTGTAGTTGTCCATCTTTAATCGGAAATCCTGCAACTCATGCAGCGTGAATACCGTTGGTAGAGAGCCTGAGGGTAGGGGCATCCGCGAGAATGTCTGGAAGTACAACAGGCACGCATCATGCCACCACTGCGCATCATTAGCCTGCCGCTGCAATCGCCACAGCTGTTCTTCGTAGCGCTTGCGGTCAACGTAAGGCCGCACCTGCTGCCAGATGCGCACAAAATCCTGTGCCACCTTTATGCCGTGGTCGTAATGGCGGCACAGATGCTCCCATAAAGTCCGTCCGTCGTGCATCCGATAGTCCCAAGCAACATGATGGAACCACAGCAGAAGCGACTCGGGACACGATTCCATATCATTATATAGGGAACGCAACGGCTCAGGATATTGCGCCACATTACCCGACCCCTGCGCTCCTTTGACACACGGCTCGGGATGGTCGCTACGGTTGAAGCCAATGCCAATCGAATCGGCTCGATGATAGTAGCGCGGCAACCAGTCCTCCCGCCACCCGGCACGTTCGCACCATGGCTCCGGCCCGTAATGATGGTCTGCGGCAAAGATGTGGTGCAGCCCCATCGGCATCATATAGTCCACCAACGCTTCGTGGCTTCGCAGGAGCAAGTCGGCCACAGGGTCAACGAACCGCGTATCTTTCGAATAGTTCTGCCGAAGGAAATCCTCTGCAATCTGGCGAGGTTCTGCCTTTGGATTGCACGCCAAACGTCCGAAGCCGTACCAATTGGCCAGAGCCAGCGGGTTGGCAGTCCAGTTCTCGGCATCGCCCGTATTCGCTACGCCTGCCACACCTTCCAACTGTACGCCTTGAGCTGCCAATTGCAAGAAGAAATCGTGCCACATCGGGACGAGGAAACAAGTGTGGATGCTGTGTCCCGTATATTCCTGCGTGATTTGCAGTTCAGCCATCATTCGCGTCCGCTTCATCGCATAGAACAGCGGTGAGACAGGTTCGCGTGGCTGGAAATCGATAGGGCCGTTCTTTATTTGTAAGATTACATTATCCGCAAACTGACCATCCAACGGCACGAACTCGTTATAGGCCTGACTGGCTCGGTCATCACCTGTCGGCGCATAGACGAATGCCCGCCACATCACGATGCCGCCATGCCTGTCTAAAGCCGCCGCCAGCATATTCGCGCCTTCAGCATGACTGCGTCCATAGTCGGCAGGCCCCGGCTCGCCCTCGCTATTCGCTTTTACAAGAAAGCCGCCGAAGTCGGGTATCAAATCATAAATCTCATCCGCTTTCCGCTGCCACCACTCCTGTACACGCCTGTCCGTCGGGTCTGCAGTCTCCACATCGCCCAAGGCCTTTGGCGAAGCAAAGTTGACCGAGAGATACACCTTTACGCCGTATGGCCGCAGCACCTCGGCAATGTGAGCCACTCGCTTCAACATGTCGGTCTGTAGCATCATTGGCTTGGCATTCACATTGTTCAGCACCGTGCCGTTGATGCCATAGTCGTGCAGGTGGCGTCCGTACTCATCATAGCGCTTACGCAAATGCTTTGGCAAAGGCTTCCGGCTATCGACAGGAATCTCTTCCCATTTCCAAAGCGAGCGGCCAGCATAGCCACGTTCCACCGTCCCGTCGGGATTGTCCCAATGGTTCATCAGCCGCAGCCGGAAGCCCTCGCCCGATGAAACGGACGCACCAGCCTCCATCATTGCCACCGCCGCCACAAGCAGCAAAAACAAGCAAAATAACCTTTTCATGCTACAATATTGTCTTGTATGATGATGTTGCTCATGCTTATTAGAGATGCAGGGCACAACGAATAAAAGGAAACTCAAAAGCAGAACTTGTTAATCATCTTCAATTAAAGATGTGACACTCCATTCGTAAACAGGTCTGACAGATATGTGGTGTCCGTCTTTTTCGGTATCGTATGATTCGTGATCTGTCAAAAGAAGCAGGTTCTCGCATTTTGTTTGCCTGTTTGCTAACAGAAGTCCGTTTATCTCCCGCTTGCGTGCTTTTTCCGATGAAATGTCGTATGAGACTTGGACACATTGTAGCACCTTACTACCGTTGCATACCACAAAGTCACATTCGCCAGAACGCTCATTCAAATAATATATGTCCCACCCGTTTCGTTTGCACTCACGCAGCAAATGAATCATAACTATTGTCTCCAATCGCCAACCAAGATTTTCACAGGCAAAGGCGTTCTCTCTTTGGTTCATCATGGCAACATCAACGGCATACACCTTTTCTGCGACGACTCGCTGCTTGCTTTTCGGGGAGTATTTTTTCAAGCCAACAAGCAAGTAAGCTTGTTTGAGATAGTCAATGTAGTTGCGAACAGTATGTGGTGACTTGAAATTGAATATCCTTGCAAGGTCAGAGGTTGAAACTATATAAGGAGAAATGTTCAGAAGGTGCTGAGCCATGTTTTCGAATTGAGCAGGGAAAGCAATGTGATAACGCTGCTCGATATCTCGTCTAAGAATGTTATCAACGAGGTTCGTTATATACTTCTTACTATTCTTTATGGTCATTAGCTCTGGGAATCCCCCTTGTCGCACATAATTGTCGAAAGCCTCTCTTTGTTCGGCAATACCTTTAGTAGTGCGTTGTTTGTAATCGACCCCTTTCATTTTGCAGTATTCGGCAAAAGAAAAGGGATATAGGGAAATCTCGCTGCTTCTGCCAGTAAGGTGTGTTGCTAAATCGCTGCTTAGTAATTTGGCATTGCTGCCAGTTAGGACGACGTGCATCTTGGTTCGAAGGAGTCGGTTTACGAAGAGCGGCCATCCCTCGACGTTCTGTATCTCATCAAGGAAGAGATATTTGAAGTCACCATAAATCTTGTACAATACTTCAAGGACATCATTCAGTTGGTTGGTGCCAAGGGCAGCAAGGCGCTCGTCGTCGAAATCCACGTATGCAAACTCAACGCCTGCTCTGAAAAGAGTCTGTATGCAAAGTGTTGACTTGCCGCTTCTGCGCACCCCAATTACAACTTGAGCCTGGGGACTATCCAAATCCACAAGACTTTCTTCGTTACGAGAGCACAGTTGCTCATTAAACCAACTATTTATCTCGGTTCTTTGGTCGCTAAGTATAACTTCCAAAGTTCTTTTATCTATACTGGCTTCTTTCATGGTGGCAAAGGTAGTGATTTTATTTGTAACAATGCCTTATTCTGCAATAATTTTTCGCCACCAATGCCTTATTTTACATATTTCGTGAGTTTTGAATGCCTTATTTTACATGTTTTGCGATTCCCCAATGCCTTATTTTACATGTTTTTGGCTGCAACAAGATACCGCAAGATAGTCATTCTTCCCATGATTCAGACTTTCCGATATTTCTGGTTCTTGCTATTAGGCTTGTTTGGCTCAGTCATTTCGATGAAACCGATTTCGAGCAAAGGCTTTATGAACTTTGCTATATGGGTAGGATGGTAACTATATCCTATATGTTCAAGTATCTCTCTCGCACTTCTTGGAATAGAGCAGAATTGGATGATATTCTTTTGAGTGCCATCAAGAGCTTTATATGAAACTCCAGCATGTTTAACTCTATTATCTCTATCATTACCCTGCTGACCAGTTTTATTTATATATCTGTTTTCTAATGGTTTATCTCTGTCATCTCTGTCATCAACTCTATCATTATCTCTATCATCAATTCCTTTGCGTTCCATCGTCACCACAAACTCGTTGAGTGTCTCGTCATTAACAAACTTGATATCGGGTGTGAACTTCAATGCTCTTGTAATGCCACTACCAGCACCAGTATAGGGAAGAAGATTGATACCATGATTGAATAGCAATTTGTTTCTTGGCACAGATGCGCCATGCAAGATATTATCCAAGTTAACGCCTTCAGGCAACAGTCCAGGACTGTGTATCTCTATCCTGTTGTCAAAGATGAATACTCTCAACGGTGCTTCTATCACATACGAGCGATGCAGGATGCCGTTTGCCACAATTTCTGTCAAGCTGGTCATAGACACTTCAAGTTCGCCAGGACTATTGAAATCTTTCATCACTTGCTTGTGGCGCAGGTTTCTGGTCAGGAAGGAAATGATGTAATTGTACATGTGTACCGCATTACCATCAGCATCATTACCACTTTTATCACGGAACTCAGTGCCGCCAATGCTATTTCCCACAAAACTGATGCAGCGCACAGTGAATGCGGGGAGCCACTTTTGAGGATACTTGCCCATCAGCATCAATGCAGCCAGTGTCAATGTTCCGTCTTCCATGATTAGACCATTGTTCTTTAATATGCCCTCTGGAGTCTGGCTGATAATGTCTGCAATCTCGGCAAGGCTTTTATGCTTCAACTCTGCGATAGGCAACTGTTGCCGTTCGTAATCGCTGTGGAAACGGCTTAGCAGATAGTCGCGTACGGTATTTTCATCCAGATCTTTGATACTCGTTCCCTTGATGGGCATACTGTCTGGATGCATCTGCCCGTTCTCCATCAGCATAGCTATCAGTTCTGTATTGTCGAACACTTTTCGTTTGTCTGCACCTTGTTTCACCCATACGATGCCTTTGCTATCGCGATAGGGTTTGTTCTTACCCTGCTTGATGGTTGCCACAACGATAACGCCGCCATCCATTTGAACATTCTCGATGTCAAGCAGAATCTGGGGTACAACGCCCTCTGAGGCCAGACTTCCCATAAGGTTCGTGGTCTCTTGTGCTTCTTGGAACGACAGGGGATTGATGCGTCCCGTTTTATCATCGATACCAACCACAATCATTCCTCCGCGATAGTTGCTTTGTGCCACCATCTCGCAGCTCACATCATATTTGTTGTCGCGAGTCACACGTTCCTTGAATTGAACTTTGGTCTGTTCTGCCGTGTCCCTTAATCTGAGTATATCTTC
The DNA here is from genome assembly GCA_017524545.1 of Bacteroidaceae bacterium. GTDB lineage: Bacteria > Bacteroidota > Bacteroidia > Bacteroidales > Bacteroidaceae > Physcousia. The sequence goes on along the minus strand of JAFXVN010000024.1, from coordinate 63,500 downwards.
TTTAGTCATATTTTAATTCTTGGTTTCGCAGGACAAAGATAACGATTTTATTTGGAACTTTGCACAAAAAGGAAACTTTCCAATGCCTTATTTTACATGTTTTTGGCTATAACAAGTTACTACAAGTAAGAATAGGAAGGTACAAAAAAGACACAATTATTTAAGAAGCACTAAAACAAAACGGCTCTGCCTATCCTAATTGATAAGCAGAACCGAATTATAATTTGACATCATCTATATTTCCTATTGCAGGAGTCCACTTATCCTAACAATTTCGCTTTTTGAGTTTGGAACTCTTCTTCTGTAAGAATTCCATCTGCCCTTAGTTTTGCTAGTTTTGTCAATTCATCTGCTATGCTTGATGTTTTAGGCGCAACAGGTTGTGATACGACAGGAGCAATTTGAGGTGCATTTCGTTTAGCATCATCAATGATTATTGATAGCAGGTCTTTTGCCTGGTTAGCATTCTTTAGAAATTCATCGTATCTTGTCTTGTCTGCTGTTTCCTTTGTTTTCAATGGAGAAGTGGATGCCATAAAGTGTAGCACATATGAAGTCTGTTCTGTGCTATGTAATAGAATTTTAATATCCATCGATTTTACTTCCTTGTTTTGCTTCGTATCGCCAGAAAGACCTCCAACAACGGCACCAGCACCCCCCATTAACATTCCGCCAACAATAGCTCCTCCAACTGTTCTACCTGTGGATTTAGAGAACAACTGATTGCCATTTTCTTCATACGAAACATCAATGATATCAAAATAGTTGAAAACATTATGATTCCCTTCTTCCATAAGGACAAGAACTTTAAAGAAATTGTCCATGATAAACATATAGTTTCCGATTGACTTAACGGATACTCTAGATTCCAATCCCTTTTTCTCAGGTAATTTATTTTCTTTTATATAATTGAATGAATAAGTCGGTTTTATACCTTTAAAAGCTGCTATAAAGCCATGGTGCTCATCTATCAATATAGCTAAACCACTGGATTCGTTAGTAAAAGTTCCATAATGTTTTATACTTAAATAACTGATAATGGGTTCAATAGGATCTTGTGTGACAACACCATTGTATTTGTCATAATTGCCGATAAACTCTACTCCAAAACCATCAAATGTTCCGCATAATAATTTACGGCTTTTGGGTTCGTAAACAAAGAAAGCTCCATCATTATATTTGGCTAATTTCTTTCCGGGAAATTCAAAATCATCCACATATTTTTTATCAATCCCTTCCGTCGTGATTCTCATAATCATAACTTGTTTCTTTGATGCATCAAAATATAGTTTGCACCGGTCGTCTCCTATAGATACTCTTCTATCAAAATCAGTAGAATTTTCTTCATCTTCTTTAATCATTTTCCGCCTCTTAGATTCGTTTCTACTTTGAATTATGGACATTATTATACCTATTATAATACCAATAATAATAATACCAGCAGTATAGATGGCAGTGAGTGTTTCATTATCATTAGAACCGGCAGCTAAAAATGAAAATAGCAGAAGTACAAGACTTGAAAGAATAATTTTAGTTTTCATATTTGTTATTTTAGAAGTTTTATAATCAAGAACAGAATCATCGCGAATATATAACTGACCATGTCAATCCAATCAAATACACCTGGGCACAAGCCAAAGTGTTGCAAACATTCAGATAATAAAGCAACAATAGGCAAACTCCATGTAAAGAAGAACGAATAACTATTTCTCTTCCCATTCCATATCGCATCAACAATAAACATATACGAGAAAATCCATAAGCCGTCTGGAAGACTATATTTCACCCATCCGTAAATTCCTTTACTTTGCGCCAAAACTCTTATATAATCTACTGGCTTACTTAGTCCGATTGAGTCAAACCAGCCAAACATTGCTAAGGACTTGTCTCTATAAGCAACATAGACCATGCCTCCAATTAGGAGAATCCCCAAAGAAAGAGCAATCCTTATTGCTCGACTTTTAAGCGAATAATGCCTGTAATAATTATTGCATGTAAAAGTTGTCATGTTCTCTTAGGTTCATGTATGTTAAAAATAAAGGCGCAGGTCTTGCCATACGCCTAAGAGGTTCACCACAAACCCACATACCAATACGGGAAGCCAGCGCCATAAGGGCGGCTCTTTTTGGTATGTTGTTTGCTCTCTTTTCTTAGAGTGGTGATTTCTTAGGCAATCGAGCAATATGTCTGCATCTAAGATGCGAGTGCAAAGTTATGAAAAAGTTTTCAAATGCAAAAGCAAGTGCCAACTTTTTTAGAATAATGTCAGCGAAACCAAGAATAAGTGAAGAATTAAAAGAGAAATCTAAATCCTCGTCACTCATTAAGATTTGTCGCTAATGCGAAGATAATCAAAAGCCTAAAACCTGATAAGTGACCTAATGAGTGACGAGTTGAATATCTGCCTCAAGCGAAATTACATCTGCTTGGCCAGTTCCAGATTGTGTTTCATGTACTGTGCAAAGTCGCTGGAGCTCATTGGAGATTGCTGCGATGCGGCTATTTTCTGCTTCTTGCGCTCCGTCACTTCCTTGTGGAACAAATTGAAATACATCATGATTCATCGTCATATTTGTTTTCAACCGCAAAGATACAACTAAATCTTCAAAGTCCAAAGCGATTGCCAACTTTTTTAGAAAAAGCATATATGTCTCAAGTTTCATACAACACAAACCAAAGTAAAACGCTTTCCAACAGGGAACAAACTCTCGAAAAACGCGATATAAAGCTCCCCATAGCACGGCATAAAAGTCTTTTAGGCTCGTTATATAATTATTTTCAAGGCGTGAAAATATATTATCAAGCTTTGAAAATATATTATCAAGCCTTGAAAATAGATTTTCAAAGCTTGAAAATAGTTTTATAACACGCTATGTGAAGTTTTGTGGCGCGCTCTGTGAGATTATACAGCACGCTGTCTCCGATTACTCTGCTGTGCTGGCTTCCTACCATATCATAACTTTAATGACCGATTGGAGTTTGTTTCTGTCAAGAATTAGAGAATTAGAGAAGCTTTACTCGACGGCGTGTTCTGCCTGCGCCTGAGGTTTGCCGAAGGAGGGAAAGGTCAATTTTATTTGCCGGCTGATGATTGAATCTATACGAATCGGAGAATTGATGTTTGCTGGAGCAAACATTTCCTCTCATTCTTGTTAATTCCCCTTGATTCCTGAAGAAGAAAAATTCTCTAATTCCCTAATTCTTGATTATTATGATAATTTGTTTAACATAGAAAGCGAATTGCCAGATAATCGACCATATAATTATCATGTAACATTTACAGTCCAAAATTTATGCCTTCCCCATGCCGCTTCTTTCGATTTTTTTCGTATCTTTGTACCCTGAAAATATATATAATGTATGAGCAAAGAACCAACATACATACCGCCGTTTGCGGTAAGTGCTGAGGCCATTAACCTTGTCGCAGAAATCTCGGCTCAGATGGAGCGTTATGCGATTCGATTGGAGCAGGAAGACGGATTGAGATTGCGCAAGGCAAACCGCATCAAGACGATTCATTCGTCGCTGGCTATTGAGGGCAATACGCTTTCTGAGGAAGAGGTGCGAGATGTTCTTGAAGGCAAGAACGTGATGGCTCCTATTCGCCAGATTCAGGAGGTGAAGAATGCCATCAAGACCTACGAGCTTTATCCCACATTGGATGCCTTCAAGGAGAAGGATTTGCTGAAGGCTCATGGCGTGATGATGCAGGCTCTGATTGATGAGGCTGGCCGTTATCGTCGTGGTGGTGTGGGAGTGTTTGGCAATCAGGGCTTGGTTCATTTGGCTCCACCTGCCCACAGAGTACCCATGCTCATGCGCGACCTCTTCGACTGGCTCAAGAAATCCAAAGACCATCTGCTCATCCGTTCGTGCGTCTTCCATTATGAGTTCGAGTTCATCCATCCTTTCATTGACGGAAATGGACGAACCGGACGCTTGTGGCAGTCGTTGATTCTCGGAAAGTTGCATCCGTTGTTCGAGCACCTGCCCGTAGAGAATATGGTTTACAGCAATCAGCAACAGTACTACGACGCCATCAATGCCAGCACCAAGGCAGGGCAGTCCGGGCCTTTCATCGATTTCATGCTTGGCGAAATATACAAAACGTTGAGGGCACATCAGGGCGAACCGCTCCCTAATTCAGATGAAGAGTTCGGTGAAAGGTTCGGAAAAGAGTTCGGTGTAAAGTTCGGTGTAAAGTTCGGTGTAAACGAGAAGCGAGTGTTGCTTCTCTTGGACTCCAACCCTTCTCTGTCTGCTGGAGAGATAGCAGAGCAGACAGGTCTGAGCAAGCGGGGAATAGAGAAACAAATAAAGAAATTCCGCGACCTTGGAATCATCACCAGGACAGGAAGCGACAAGAGCGGTCTGTGGGTAATAAATGGTAAATCGTAAATGGCTAAATGGTAAATGGAAATGGTGGACGAGAAAGCACGCATCTTGCAGCTGCGGGAAGAGCTGCACCAGCATAACTACAGATACTATGTAGAGAACAATCCTATCATTTCCGACCAGGAGTTCGACTTCCTGATGCACGAGCTTCAGGACCTTGAGGCGAAGCATCCTGAACTGTTCGACCCGAACAGCCCGACGCAACGGGTGGGCAGCGACCTCAACAACGAGTTCGAGACGGTGGTACACACGCGACCGATGCTCTCGCTGGGCAACACCTACAACCGCGAGGAGGTGGCCGACTTCTGGCAGAGGGTGAGCGATGGTCTGATGGGGGCACCGTTCCAGATTTGCTGTGAGCTGAAGTTCGACGGCCTCAGCATCAGTCTCCATTACGAGGACGGGCGGCTCATTCGCGCTGTGACGCGGGGCGACGGCGTGCAGGGCGACGACGTGACGGCCAACGTGCGCACCATCCGCAGCATCCCCCTCCAATTGCCTGTCGGCGGAGACTGGCCCCGCCAGTTCGAGATTCGTGGCGAAATCTTGATGCCGTGGAGTTCCTTCGACCGCCTCAATAAAGAAAGAGAAGAGGCAGGCGAGCCGCTCTTTGCCAATCCCAGAAATGCGGCAAGCGGAACGCTCAAGAGCAAGAACAGCAGCACGGTGGCTCAGCGAGGCTTGGATGCGTATCTCTATTATCTTCTTGGCGAGGGCATTCCGGGCGATGGGCATTATCAGAACCTCGAGGCTGCGGCACGCTGGGGCTTCCAGATTAGCAAGCACATGCGGCTGGTCAGCTCGCTCGAAGAGGTGTTCGCTTTTATCGATTACTGGGACACGGAACGCCATAACCTGCCTGTCGCCACCGATGGCGTGGTGCTGAAAGTCAATTCGCTGGCGCAGCAGAAGAGCCTCGGCATGACGGCCAAGAGTCCGCGATGGGCGATTGCCTACAAGTTCCAGGCAGAACAGGCAGAGACGACGCTTCGGCAAGTCGTCTTTCAAGTTGGCAGAACGGGAGCTGTGACGCCTGTGGCGAACATGGATCCTGTGCAACTGGCCGGCACACAAGTCCGCAGGGCAACCCTCCACAATGCCGATGTGATGGCCGCTCTCGACCTCCATGTGGGCGACCGCGTGCTTGTAGAGAAAGGCGGGGAGATTATTCCGAAGATAGTAAAGACCCTCTCTAACTCTCCCTTAAAGGGAGAGGACAAAGACTCCCTCCCTTTAAGGGAGGGCAGGGGTGGGTCTATTCCTTTTATTGACCGCTGTCCTGTTTGTGGTTCGAAGCTTGTTCGATACGAGGGCGAGGCGGCGCATTATTGTCCGAACGACACGGGCTGTCCGCCGCTCATCCTTGGCAGGATAGAGCACTTCATCAGCCGCAAGGCCATGAACATCAACTCGCTTGGTCCCGAGACGGTGGACGACTACTATCGCCGTGGCCTTATCCACGATGCGGCAGACCTCTACAGCCTCGCCCCAGCCCTCTCCAAGGGAGAGGGAGACGCAATCGCGCTGTTCACCCCTCCTTTGGAGGGGAAGGGGGAGGCTAAGATTCTCGCCAGCATCGAGCAGAGCAAGCAAGTGCCTTTCGAGCGCGTGCTCTTTGCCATCGGCATCCGCTTTGTGGGCGAGATTGCGGCGAAGACCCTGGCACGCTATTACGGCAGTATGGACAAGGTGATGGAGGCTTCGATGGAGAGCCTGATGCAAATCAACGGCATCGGCGAGGTGATTGCCGGCAGCGTCGTCCAGTATTTTGCCAATCCCGTTAACCGCGCCTTCGTGGAACGCCTGCGTGGGTATGGCCTTCAGATGGAAATCGGCGAGCAGCAGAAGCAGGCCAAGTCCGACATGCTCGAAGGGCAGTCAGTGGTCATCAGCGGTGTCTTCCAGCATCACAGCCGCGACGAGTACAAGGCGCTCATCGAGCAGCACGGCGGCAAAAACGTCGGCAGCATCAGCAATAAGACCAGTTTCGTCCTTGCGGGCGAGAACATGGGGCCTGCCAAGCTCGAAAAAGCCCAGAAACTTGGCATCCGCATTATGAGCGAAGAAGAGTTCCTAAACCTTATAGAGGAAGACACAAGATATGTTCAGCCAACTCATTAAGCATCTTTACTGCTTTGTTGAAGGCTGTAGGCTCATGAGCGGACAATCGTTCAAGGTCTTCCTTAACCCTGTCGGCAAAGCTGATTTTATACATCATTGCAATGATTTAAGCCAGGTGTTCATGTCTTCCAAATTGCTGAAGGTCTTGCATTTCCCATGACGATACTGCTCTTCTGCCTCATCAAGGCTTGCGAAGAACTCCTCCTTCGTCAAGAGTGTAGGGTCGGCCTTGCGTTCTTTCAGCAACTTTCTGGCATAGCGGGTTAGGCGCTTCATCAGCGGCTCGCTGTCGGCTATGGCTCCTATGCTCTGCCATAGCTCTGTGTTCATTGCATTTAGTTGTACTGCTGTCATAACCGTTTGTTCTTAAATCCTCTGCAAAAGTACAATAATTATTGTCCCGCTCCAAGTATTTTACAAAAAAACTTCTTCATTCTTCTTTGTACAGGGTTAAAACTATTTGCCTAAGAACTTTCTCTCCAAAAACTTTTGGAAGGCTTCTTTGTAGTTGTCGCCTATTGGCAGTTGAGTGTGGGCATCCATTATGACGAGGTTCTTGTTCACCTCTTGAATCTTGGTGAGGTTGATGATGTAGGAGCGGTGGATGCGCATGAAATACCGTGGCAGGTTCTCCGCCATCTTTGCCATTGACATCAGGGTGATGATAGGCTTCGGATTATCGTCCACCCAAACCTTCAGGTATTCGCTCATCCCCTCGATATAACGAATGTCTGGCATACTCACCTTAACGATGCGTTGGCCAGTCTTCAGGAAAATGGCATCGCCCCATGCGTCTTTCCCAAAGGCGAGGGGGCTGGACAGCTCGGAGTTGTCGTTGTCCAGTCTTATCTTCAGCCTGTTTGCCGCCCTCAGGAACTCTTGGAAGCCAAAGGGCTTCAAGAGGTAATCGACGGCATTGACCCGAAAGCCCTCGACGGCATACTCTGAGTATGCGGTGGTGAAGACAACGAGCGGCGGAGCGGCCAGCGACTTCACAAATTCCATGCCGTCAAGGTCTGGCATGTTGATGTCGCAGAAGATGGCATCGACAGAGTCGTGCTCCAGGAATGAGCGGGCTTTCAGGGCACTTTGGCACTGTGCAGCAAGCTCCAGAAACGGCACCTTGTTGATATAGCTGGCAAGCTGCCTGAGAGCCAAAGGCTCATCATCGATGGCGAGACAACGGATCATGTTATCATTTAGTATTTAACAATTGACAATTAACAATTAACAATTTACGATTTACTCTTTGCCAATTCACGATTTGAGGGGGATGACAAGTCCAACGGAATAGATGTCCTGGTCATCGCTGATGTGCAGTGTATAGTTGTGGCCATAGAGCAGGTCGAGGCGTTTGCGGGCATTGGCAAGACCCATGCCGCCCTTCTCTTCATTGGGCTTTGGGGATTTCGTGTTACGGCAAGTGAACTTAAGCTTATTGTTCTCCACATAAACTTTCACCTCGATAAACGACTCTCGCAGATAGCTGACACCGTGCTTGAAGGCATTCTCAATGAAGGTGATGAGAATCAGCGGCGGCACCTGGCAGTCTGGCACTTCGCGGGGCAGGTCTATGTCGATGCGCACCTTGTCGGTATAACGTAGCTGCATCAGTGAGACATAGTGCTGGACGAATTCAAGTTCACGCGAGAGCGGCACGTTCTGTTTGTCGCCCTCGTAGAGCACAAAGCGCATTATCTTCGACAGTTTCAATATGGTGTCCTTTGCCTGTTCTGAATCGATGTCAACAAGGGCATGGATGTTGTTGAGCGTGTTCATGAAGAAGTGCGGGTGAATCTGGTAGTGCAGATACTCCAACTGCTGTTCCAAGTTCTGCTTCTCTAGTTCCGTCATCCGTTTGCGGTCGTCGCGCCCACGATAGTAGCCCTTGATGCCGACATTGGCGCCAAACATCAGGATGAGCACTACGATAGCCAGAATGTCGTGTTCGCCGATGATGGGAGGCGGGGCAACATCGGGTCTTCCCCTGTCTTTCGAGTGAGGACGGAGGCCGGGCTTATGAGAGGGGTCGTGAGGCGGCCTCCTGTGTCGGAAGGCATTTTCCTTTTGAGGGCTTTGGTGAGGCATGGGGGGAGGCGCCGGCCTGCTGTTGCATTGGTAAACGGTGAATGCCGCCAGGATTACTGCCACAATGGAGAAATAGGTCAGACGTTTGTGTCCCTGCATCAACAATGGTGCCAGCAAGATGTTATGTACGAGGAAGAGTGCCAGAAACACGGCAAACCTCCGCCATACGATAAACACATCTGTCCATTCGAACACGGCGTCTGGATTGCCGACCGTCCGCACATACAGGCTCAGTATGGGAGATGCAAAGAGCAAGCCCCACACGATGAAGTAAATCAGGTTCTCCTGTCGAGACAGTTTTAGCCAGTATTTATGTCCCATATATATAATAACGTGGAAAATAGGATTATATTGTGTGGTTATCTTCCTCCCGGGCGGCCACCTCCCGAGCCTCCGCCCATGCCACTGCCGCCTGTATAGGACGAGAGGCTGACGGAAGAACCGCCGCTGACTGTGCCGCCTATGATGCCGAGACCGCCGAAATAGGTAGTGCCGCCGCTGATGCCTATACCCGACAAGAGTGTTGGCTCCGAACTGCCAGATACCACGAGACCCGAGCCGCCCCCCGATGGGGTCTGGAACGAGAAGGTGCTTGAGCCTGTGCTCAGTGCATACCATGTGTTGGCATCCCACGACGAGGCTTGGTAGCACGACTGCGTCAGCTGCGAGCCGTTTTCCAATCCACCCACGGCGACGATGGTGCCGCCTGTCAGATACAGTTTGTAGCCGCCCTCGGTGTTCGCGTCGATGGCGACTTCCGGCTGTCCAGAGCAGATGGCATAGACTGTGCCGCCGCTGATGTTGCAGTTGCTGTTGGCATCCAGTCCGTCGTTATTCTTTCCGTGGGCATAGACATAGCCGCCGCCGATGGTCATTGTACTCTTGGAGTTGATGGCATCATCGTAGGAATAAGAAGCCACCTCGCCGCCTGTGATGTTGAGTTCGCTCTTCGTCTCGATGCCCTCGCCGCCAGTCCCGCTGGTGCGCACCCATATTCTGCCGCCGCCCACCGATATGTTGCCGTCGGTCTTAATGCCTTTGGGTGATGCGGTGTCGTTGTTGCTCTTGTATTGGCTGCCTGTAGTGACCACATAGACGCTGCCGCCGTTGAAGTACGCCTCCGCATCTATGTTGACACCCTTTCCGCCCGAGCCGGTGCTCTTCAGCCACAGCTCGCCGCCGTTCATTTGCAGTGTCAGGTCGGCTTTGATGCCAGCCGCACCTTTGGCTTCACTATCGTCTGTGTCGTAAGTGCCGTTGCCTGTAGTTATCACAGTGGTTCGCCCGCCATTTACTCTGATTTCGTCCTCGCAGTTGATGCCCTTGGCCGCTGCCGCCGACACCTCGACATTCAGGATGCCGCCATTGATGAAGATGCCGTCGTTGGCCTTGATGCCGTGGTTGGCGGTCGATTTCACATAGATGTTGTTGCCTGTGCGGAACACGATGTAGTCGGCGGAATGGATGCCGTTGTTTGTGTTGCCAGTGACACTAAGCGAGCCGCTGCCATTGAAAAGCAGCTTGCCCTTGCAGTAGAGGGCACCCTTTTGCTCGCCGCCTGTGGCGTCGGTCAGGGTGTTTGTGCTGCCGTCGGCCAGGATGATGAAGGCACGCTTGCCGCAGAGCAGGTTCAGTGCCGCGGAGTCGGGATTGGTGATGTTCGCGCCATTGAGCTTCACGGCATATTTCTTGTCACCCAGAACGGTGAAAGAGCCGTTCGTTGTCGTGCCGCTCACCACATAACAGACCTTCTTCGTCTCTCCGTGATTGGCTTTGATGTGGCCGTCTTCCACTGTCACCTCCACACCGTTCTCTGTCTTCGCCTGAGGGTTCGACATGTCTATTGCCACCTCTGTCGTAAACTCGTTGTTCTCCAGCATGTCTTCCTCTTCGGGGAAATATGCCTCGGCCGCGTTCGTCGGCTCTGCCGTTGTCTTGTCTATTGCGATGTCGAATGTGGCCAGCTCGCCCGTTATGGCAGAGCTGCCATTCTCTGTGCTGAGGTCATCCTCATATAGGTCATCTGAGGAACAGCCTGTCATCAATGTCATGGATGCCACGAGCATCACTGAAAACAATATCTTCTTCATGTCGCTTCCTGTTGGTTTTGGGATTGTTATCTGCCGGAATAGCTTGTCGCGGCTTTGCATGAGGCAGACGAAGAGCCGATGGCTACGGTGTAGCTGCTGCCGGACGTGAGGCCTGGGCAGCTGAGCAGATAGCTGAAGCTGGAGCTTCCGCCGCCGCCAGGTCCGCCACCTCCGCCGGGATTGAAGCCGCCACCACCGGGGCCACCGCCACCACCGCCGGGGCCTCCACCTCCGCCGCTTGCCGGTGAATAGCCTGTTGGTATGTTGAAGGAGGCCAGTGTCGTTGAACCGCTCTTCACGCTGACCGCTGTGCTGGCCGTGGCACTGCCCGAAGTGCTGAGCACGCACTGGGAGCCGCTGGTTGAGGTGACAGTGTTGTTGCCGCCGCCTATGGCAAGCACTGTGCCGCCAGTAATGTAGAGATAATAGCGCTCCGCAGCATCCAAGCCGCATTCTGGCTCACGGGCGCCACAAGCGACGACCGTGCCTCCCGAGATGTACATGTTGCCATTGCTGTCGATGCCGTCGTTACCATTGCTGACACCAGTCACCGTGCCGCCCTTCAGATACATGTGGCCGGCCGAGTTGATGGCGTCGTCGGAGGTGCTGAAGGCATAGACCGTTCCGCCGGTGATGGTTAGGGTGCCTTTGGTCTCGATGGACTCGTGACTGCTCGATGTGGCAGTGACATTGCCGCCTGTCACGAGCATGTTGCCGTCGGCTTTGATGGCTTTGGCCGATGCCGTCGCGCTACTGCTGTATTTGTACTGACTTCCCGTCGCGGTCGCGTTGATGGTGCCATCTGTGATGGTCAGCGTGCCGTCGGCCTTGATGCACTTGCCGCCTGTGCCTGTTGATTTCAGGGTGAGCGTGCCGCCGCTGATGGTCGTATTACTGTCGGACTTCAGACCGGCACATCCCTTGGCATCTCTCTCTGTGCTGTCGTAGGTTCCGTTGCCACTTGTGGTAACATTCAGCGTACCGTCGCTGATGCACAAGTCGCCTGCGGCTTTGATGCCCTTGCTTGCGGCTGCTGTGACAGAAACGGTCAGTGTGCCGCCTTCGATGTAGATGTTGCCAGAGTCCTCGTCGTCGTGGTTATCGGTCTCGCCGGTGGATGTGTCACCATCCAGGTCGCACTGTATGCCGTCGTCGCCCACGCCCTTGATGGTCACAGTGCCGCTCTTCATCTGGAAGTATTCATTGCAGGAGATGCCGTCGTCCACGGCTTTGGTGACATTCAGTGTCAGATTCTTCACGGTGATGTAGTCGCCGCTCTTGATGCCATGCTTGGTGTTGCCCACGACATTCAGTGTGCCTTTGCCTTGCAGCTGTATCTGACCTTTGCTGTAGATGCAGGCCTTCTGTTCGCCGTTTGCACCGTCGGTCAAGGTGTTCTCCGTGCCGCTCTTGGCACTGAGCTGGATGCGCTTGCCGTTGGTGATGTTGATGGCTGCGCCGTTAGGGTTGGTAAGCGTCACGCCTGCCAGCGACACTGTACACTTATAGGAGCCATCCAAGGTGAACGAGCCGTTGGAAGTGCTGCCTGAGAGCTGATATGTTATTTCGTCGTCATTCACGGCATCGGTATTGCTCTGTGCAATGCTGACGTGCGCTCCGCTGACGGTCGGCGTGACGTACTGCGCCACATTGCCTGCCACATAGATGGTTGCCGATGAGGTACCGTATTCTATGCTCACTAAGTTGTCTGTCACTTCGTTGTTGTCCACCGTCATTGCGTCGATGTCGGCGAGTGTGAATGTCTTGCCCATGACGGTCAGCGTTGTGCCGTCAGCGTATGTCATCTCGCCTGTCTGCGCGGCGGGGAACTGATAGATGACACTGCCGGTGCGAACATTTAGAGTCTGTGCCTCGGCTGCTATCGTCAGTACGAGAGCTATAATATATAATAATGTGCGTCTCATTTGATAATCAGTTTATAAGTTTTGTCCGTTGTCTTGATGATATAAACACCATGAGTTAATTTACCATTTGACAATTTACCATTTACAATTTTATTTCCTTTAAGGTCATATACCTCGGCATCATCTTCAATTTCATTTTGACTGAAATTTGACTTTTGAATTGATTCAATGCCAGTCGCCGTCTCGTCCGTCTCCGTGAAGTACATCTTCGAGAGGTTCGTGAGGGTGAAGGACTGCGAACCGACCGTCAGAGTTGTTCCGCTGATGCTTAGGTCCTGGGACTCATCTACCGCGATGGAAGCCTTTTCTCCGTCCGTTGTCTCAAATGTCAGGTAGGAAAAACTGTCGGCCTGTACCTTCAGTGTTCCTATCAATGCCATCAATAATAAAACAAACTTCTTCATAAACATGGTTGTTTGGTAGTATAATAAAAGAATTTGGGACAAAGGTACAACCTTTGCCCCTTACCAGCCAAATAAATTCAACAAAACGCCTGTTTCGTTCAACGAACAGTAAACAAGTGAGCTGTGTTATACAACAACGGATTGCACGGATTTTACGGATTTAAGCTGTACTGGTAACCAGCAAATAAGATAATCCGTAAAATCCGTGCAATCCGTTGTTTTGTAATACTTGCTGTGTTTTGACACAGTCCCTCTTAGAAGTCCTTTCCTTTTGGAGAGGATTCAGGAGAGGCTATAGAATGCCTTGAATGCCTCGATGCAGTAGAGGTGGTCGGCCACGGCTGCTGTCTCGCGGCAGCTGTGCATGGCGAGGAGCGGGTTGCCCATATCGACGCCACGAAGGGGTAGGGAGGAGGCGAGGATGTTGCCAAGCGTGCTGCCGCCAGCCACGTCGCTATGGTTCACAAAACGCTGGCATGGCACGCCTGCCTTTTCACAAATGCCTGCAAAGACGGCTGCCGACATGGCATCGCTGGCATACTTCTGGGCGGCGTTGAACTTGATGACAGGTCCGCCGCCAAGCACAGGATGGTTCGTTGGGTCGTACTTGTCGCTATAGTTCGGGTGCCAGGCGTGGGCATTGTCGGCAGAAACCATGAAGGCTTGCTCTATGCTGCGATGGAAGTCCTCGGCCGTGCCGCCCTGCGCCAATATGATGCGCTGCAAGAGGCTTGCCAGGAAGGGACTGCCAGCGCCCTGCTTTGTCTGCGAACCTGTCTCTTCGTTGTCGAAGATGGCAAGCACTTGTGTCACTCTGGGTGTCTTTTCTCCGCTTTGCAGAAGGGCTTCAAGCCCTGCATGAACCATGCTGAGGTCGTCGAGCCGTCCGCTGGAAATGAACTCGTCGTGAATACCGAAAGTGCAGGCAGGTGTTGCGTCGGCAAGGTAGAGGTCGAAGTCGAGGATGTCCTTTGGGCCGACCTTCAGCTCTTCACAAATCAGGTTGATGAGCAGATTGCCTTTCTCCAGTTCGTCGGTGATGATGCCCAAGATAGGCAGCATGTCCTTTTGCTTGCTCAGCTTCACGCCGTCGTTCACCTGACGGTTGAAGTGGATGGCAAGGTTGCTGATTTGCAGCAAGGGGCAGCGGACATGCAGGAGCTTTGTGCTTGGACGCATGACATCCTCGGAGCGCACAATGACACGGCCTGCAAGCGTGAGCGGACGGTCGAACCAAGTGCTCATGATGGGGCCGCCATAGACTTCGGTGTTGAGGCGGACGATGCCGCCTTCGCCCGTCATCTCAGCATTGGGCTTGATGCGGAAGGTTGGTGAGTCGCAATGCGCACAAATGATGTGGAAACCGGCTTCGCCAAGAGGCTCTGTGCCGAGGCGGAAGGCGTAGATGGAGGAGTCGTTCTTCGTCAGGAAGAACTGCTTACCGGGCTTCATGTCGCCAAGCTTGTCGCAGGCATCCAAACGTTCGAAGCCAGCCTCACGGAGTTGCTTACTTATGGTCTCGACTGCCAGGAAATTCACAGGCGAACTGTCGAGGAAATGAAGAAGGGAGTTAATGTAGTTCATAGTCCATAGTTCATAGTTCATAGTTATGAGTTCATAGTCCATATTCCATAGTTATCGTATTCGTTCTGTTTGAGGGCGTAGCCTTAACTATGAACTATGGACTATGGACTATGAACTATTGTTAGATGCTTAGTTCATTCAGTACTGTGATGAGACGTTTATCGAAGCGCTTGTCGGTGCGGATGCATTCGCTGAAGGGTACATAGACCACTTCGTTGTTGCGGATGCCTACCATCACGTTGCGCTGCCCTTGCTTGATGGCTTGGATGGCACCTGCTCCGGTGCAGCTGGCAAGGATACGGTCGTGGGCCGACGGACTGCCGCCGCGCTGCAAGTGGCCAAGGATGGAGACACGCACGTCAAACCCCGGGAACTCCTTCTTCACACGGTCGGCATAGTAGAGGGCACCGCACTTCGGACTCTCGCTCACGATGACGATGCACGACTTCTTCGACTTGCGGATGCCTCGGCTCATGAAGGCAGCCAGCTGGTCCACGTCGGTTGTCTCTTCCGGCACGATGGCAGCTTCGGCACCGCAGGCGATGGCGCAGTTCTGGGCAAGGAAGCCTGCATCGCGCCCCATCACCTCGACGAAGAAGATGCGCTCGTGCGAGTTGGCTGTGTCGCGGATGCGGTCCACGCACTCCATGATGGTGTTCATCGTCGTGTCGTAGCCGATGGTTGCGTCGGTGCCGTAGAGGTCGTTGTCGATGGTGCCGGGCAGCCCAATGACGGGGAAGTCAAACTCCACGCCAAAGTTCCACGCACCGGTCAACGAACCGTTGCCGCCAATGACGACGAGGGCGTCGATTCCCTCCCTCTGGCACGTCTCGTAAGCTTTCTGCCTGCCCTCCGTGGTCATAAATTCTTTGCTTCGGGCGGTCTTCAGAATGGTGCCGCCACGGGTGATGATGCCACTGACATCCTCGGTGGTGAAATCCTTCACCTCGCCATTGATGAGGCCTTCGTAGCCGCGATAGATACCCTTTATGGTGAAGCCATTGCTGATGCCTGCGCGTGTCACCGCACGGATGGCGGCGTTCATCCCAGGCGCATCCCCGCCGCTGGTGAGGATGCCGATACACTTTATCTTTCCCATAATGCCATTTACCATTTAAACATTTACCATTTAATAATTTGCTACAAAGTTACGAATAATAGTTCATAGTTCATAGTCCATAGTTCATAGTTTTTCTCTTTTTGACGAAAAACAAATGAATTTTCCCTTTTCCCTTTCCTCTTTTCACTGAAATTGTCGTACCTTTGCGCTCGGATAACATTATTTAAGGTAGAAAAGATGAAGTCATACACTGTGGGGCCGGATGGTTATTACGGTCAGTTCGGCGGTGCGTATGTTCCAGAGATTCTATACGGAACGCTTGAGGCATTGCGGGAGCAATATCAGAAGATTATAGACAGCGAGGAGTTCCTGAGCGAGTATTATCAGTTGCTTCGCGACTATGTGGGTCGTCCCAGCCCGCTCTATTATGCTCGGCGCATGAGCGAGAAGTACGGTTGCAGGCTTTATCTGAAGCGTGAAGACCTGAATCATACCGGTGCTCACAAGATAAACAATGCTATCGGGCAAATCCTCTTGGCCCGCAGGATGGGAAAGAAGCGCATCATTGCCGAGACAGGAGCAGGTCAGCATGGTGTGGCTACGGCTACCGTCTGTGCTTTGATGGGGATGCCATGCCGCGTGTATATGGGGGCCTTGGATGTAGAACGCCAGCACACCAATGTGGAGCGGATGCGGATGCTCGGCGCGGAGGTCTTCCCTGTGCAGAGTGGTAACAAGACGCTCAAGGACGCCACCAACGAAGCCATCCGCGACTGGTGCTGCCATCCGAGCGACACCTTTTATATAATAGGCAGCACGGTCGGCCCCCATCCCTACCCCGAAATGGTCGCCAAGTTGCAAAGCGTCATCAGCAAGGAAATCAAGTTCCAGCTGCAAGAGAAGGAGGGTCGCGACTGGCCCGACTATCTCATTGCATGTGTCGGTGGCGGCAGCAATGCGGCAGGCACCATCTATCACTATCTCGATGACGAGCGCGTGAAGCTTGTCCTTGGCGAGGCTGGCGGCAAAGGTATGGAGACGGAGATGACGGCGGCTTCGCTGAACATCGGTACCGTCGGCATTCTGCACGGCAGCCGTATCAAGGTGATGCAGACCGACGACGGACAAATCATCGAGCCTTACAGCATCAGCGCCGGTCTTGACTATCCGGGCACAGGTCCCATGCATTGCAATCTCTTCGAGACAGGCAGAGCAAAAGTCTATGCCGTCAACGACGACGAAGCCCTTCAAGCTGCCTTCGAACTTACTCGGCTCGAAGGCATCATCCCTGCACTCGAAAGCAGCCATGCCCTCGCCCTGCTGCCCAGGTTGCAGTTCAAACTGGACGACGTGGTCGTGCTGACCGTCAGCGGTCGTGGCGACAAGGATTTGAATACTTACCTCACCTCTAACCACCAACCCCTAACAAATGTATAAGTATAATTCTGTCAGCAAGAAGATTCTGGGCGACCTTATCACGCCCGTCAGTGCTTATCTGAAGGTACGCGACGCTTATCCGCAGAGCGCACTCATGGAAAGCTCCGACTATCATGGTGGCGAGAATGCGAAGTCCTTCATTGCGCTCCATCCCATCGCCAGCGTGAGCATCGAGCACGGCACTGGCATTTGCCGCTTTCCCGACGGCAAGGAAGAACATCACGCTATCGGCGAGACCTACGACACCGCACGCCTTATCAACGATTTCCTCGGCAGCTTCTGCATCGAGGGAACGGACAAGAACTATTGCGGCTTGTATGGCTACACGACGTTCAACGCCGTCCGCTACTTCGAAAACATCGCTGTCAAGGATGAGACGCAAGCAGAGAACGACGCCCCCGACATGCTCTACATATTATATAAAGATGTAGTGGTGTTCGACCACTTCCGCAACGAGCTGACGCTCATCGAGCTGCTTGTCGATGGGGAAAAGGACGACCTCGACCAATTGGAGCGCGACCTTGGCAGCCGCAACTATCAGGCTTTCGACTTCCATCCCGTCGGCGAGTGCTGGAGCACGCTGACCGACGACGAGCACCGCGAGAACATCCGTCGGGGCATTGCACATTGTCTGCGGGGCGACGTCTTCCAGATTGTCCTGTCCCGCCGCTTCAAGCAACGCTATGAGGGCGACGACTTCAAGCTCTACCGTGTCCTCCGAAGCATCAACCCCAGCCCCTATCTCTTCTACTTCGACTTCGGCGGCTTCCGCATCTTCGGTTCAAGTCCCGAGACACACTGCCGCATCGAGAACCGCCGCGCTTATATCGACCCCATAGCTGGCACCACGAAGCGGACTGGCAACAGCGAGACCGACCGCAAGAATGCAGAGTATCTGCGCAACGACCCGAAGGAGAATGCCGAGCATGTGATGCTTGTGGATTTGGCACGCAACGACCTCTCGCGCAACTGCCACAACGTGAGGGTCGATTTCTACAAGGACATGCAGTTCTATAGCCACGTCATCCATCTTGTCAGTCGCGTTAGCGGAGAGCTTGACGAAGGGGCAGACCCCATCAAGGCATTCATCGACACCTTCCCCGCAGGCACGCTTTCCGGTGCTCCCAAGGTTCGCGCCATGCAACTCATCTCGGAATACGAGCCACACAACAGAGGCGCTTACGGCGGTTGCATTGGGTTTATCGGTTTCGAGGGCAACCTCAATCAGGCCATCACCATCCGCACCTTCGTCAGTCGCAACAACGAGCTTTGGTTCCAGGCAGGCGGCGGCATCGTGGCAAAGAGCGATGTGGAGTACGAACTACAGGAGGTCAACAATAAGCTTGGCGCATTGCGTCGCGCCATCGAAATAGCGGGAACAGCCTCCCCTAACCCCTCCAAAGGAGGGGGAACAAATGGTAAATGAAAAAATGATAAATGTGAGATGAAGATAGTAATCATAGACAACTACGACTCGTTCACCTATAACCTGAGTCATTTGGTCAAGGAGCTTGGAGCGGAGGTTACGGTCTTTCGCAACGATAAGTTCCAGATGTCGCAGCTCGAAGCCTTCGATAAGATTATTCTTTCCCCTGGGCCTGGCATCCCCAGCGAAGCCGGCCTTCTGCTCGATGTCATCAAGACATACGCAGGCAAAAAGCCCATCCTTGGTGTCTGCCTTGGCCATCAAGCCATCGGAGAATGTTTCGGAGGAAGGTTGACAAACCTTAGCGATGTCTATCATGGTGTGGCGACCCCCGTCACCTTGACTGCCGATGACTATCTGTTTGAAGGTCTCGGCAAGCAGTTCGAGGTGGGACGCTATCACTCGTGGGTGGTCGATACAGAGAACTTCCCTGCCTGCCTCGAAGTGACGAGCGTGAGCGAAGAGGGCTTCATCATGTCGCTCCGCCATCGCAACTATGACATCCGAGGCATACAGTATCATCCCGAAAGCGTTTTGACGCCAGACGGACATACCATCATCAAGAACTGGTTAGAAGCTCCGGTTAAATAGTAAATGGTAAATGATTAAATGATAAATGTGAGATGAAACAGTATCTACAACGTCTCATTGCCGGCGAGACACTCTCTCGGCAAGACATGCACGACATATTGCTTGGCATCACACGCGAAGCCTATCCCGCCGAACAGATTGCCGCCCTGTTGATGGCTATTCAGACACGCGGTGCGACAGTGGAAGAGATGCTCGGCCTGCGCGACGGCTTGCTCGAAACTGGCAAGCACATCGACCTTAGCGACTTCGATACCCTCGACATCGTTGGCACTGGCGGCGACGGGAAGAACACCTTCAATATCAGTACCTGTGCCTGCTTCGTCGTGGCTGGTGCTGGTTACAAAGTCAGCAAGCACGGCAACGGAGCAAGCACAAGCGTGAGTGGCGCAAGCAACGTCCTGATGGGACACGGCGTGAAGTTCACGGACGACGAGGCCCAGCTCCGCCGCTCGCTCGAAGAAGCCGGCATCTGCTACCTCCATGCTCCGCTCTTCGCCACGGGCATGAAGTTCGTCGGCCCTGTGCGCAGAGCACTTGGTGTGCCTACATGCTTCAACCTGCTTGGCCCCTTCATCAATCCCTGCTCGCCCCGCAATTCGCTCCACGGCACGGCCAACCCCACCCAGCTGCGCCTCTATGCCAGTATGCACCAAAGCATTGGCGACAACTATGGTGTCGTGACGAGCTACGACGGCTACGACGAGATTTCCCTCACCAGCGGCTTCAAGTTCGTGACGCGCCACTTCGAGAAAGTCTATACACCCATCGAGATGGGGCTTTCCTACGTGAAGCCCGAGGAGATTTATGGCGGCTCTACTGCCGAGGAAGCCATGCGCATCTTCGACGATGTGCTGGAGAACCGGGCAACCCGCGCCCAGACGGATGTTGTGGTTGCCAATGCAGCTTGCGGCATCAGCCTGATGAACCCGAACCTCCCCATAACAGACACGGTCGCAATGGCTCGCGAGTCCATCGAGAGCGGCAAAGCCCTCAAATACTTGAAGAAGTTCATCGAGGTCAACTCATAGCTCCCATAATTCCCATTGTTCCCATAACCAAAGGCCATGCAAGACATTCTTCAGGAAATTGTTGCCTATAAGCGCATCGAAGTGGCAGAGCAGAAGGAGCAGGTGCCGCCTCGCAAGCTCTATGCCGAGGTGGAGCGCATGATGGCGGATGGTGTGACAAAGCGAAGCCTGAGCCAATCGCTTGCAGAGGACAGCATAGGCATCATTGCCGAGTTCAAGCGCAAGAGTCCCTCGAAGGGCTGGATTAAAGAGGACGGCAAGCCCGAAATCATCCCGCCTGCTTACGAAAAGGCAGGAGCCGCCGCCTTGAGCATACTGACAGACGAGAGGTACTTCGGCGGCAGCATGGACTTCGTGCGCAAGGCCCGTCCGCTTGTCTGCCTTCCCATCCTTCGAAAAGATTTCATCGTGGACGAGTACCAGCTCTTCCAAGCACGACAGATAGGGGCCGATGCTGTGCTGCTCATCGCCGCAGACCTCAAAAAGGTAGAAGCACGCGCCCTTACAGCCCTTGCCCATGAGCTGCAACTCGAAGTCCTGCTGGAGCTTCATGCCGAGCATGAGCTTGACTATGCCGACCTTCCTGTCGATGCCATCGGCGTGAACAACCGCAACCTCGGTACCTTCGTCACCGACGTACAGAACTCTTTCCGGATGGCTGCCCGCCTGTGTCCCGCTTGTTGCGATGCCATCTCAACAAACACTCCCGTCCTTGTCAGCGAGAGCGGCATCAGCAACCCCGACACCATCCGTCTGCTCCGTCAAGCTGGCTACCGAGGTTTCCTTATCGGCGAGACATTTATGAAGGCCGAAAACCCTGGCGAAGCACTGCAAGAGTTCAGGAAAAAGGTGTTATCGTAATGTTGTAATAACGAGATAACGAAAAGAACGAAACAATGGTCATCAAAGTCTGCGGGATGCGTGATGTCGAGAACATCCGAGCGGTGGAGAGCCTTGGTATCGACATGATGGGCTTCATCTGCTGGGAGCACTCGCCGCGATTTGCAAGCGAAGTACCAGCCTATTTGCCAGTAAGCTGCAAGCGCGTCGGCGTTTTCGTCAACCCAACATTCGACTATATCCTGAAGCGCAGCAAAGCCTTTGGCTTCAACCTCATCCAGCTTCATGGCAGCGAATCGCGCGATTTTTCCCAAGAGACAAAAGCCCGGACAGGCTTACGCATCATCAAAGCCTTTAATATCAGCATAGCCGAGGACTTGGAGCAGACACGAGCCTATGAGGGCATCGCCGATTGTTTCCTCTTCGACACAAAAGGCAAGTCCGCTGGTGGCAATGGTGAGAAGTTCGACTGGAGCATTCTTCACAGCTACGAGGGCAATACCCCCTTCCTGCTTTCTGGAGGCATCGGACCAGAGGATGCAAGTCAACTCAGCAAGTTTCACCACGACAAATGCCTGGGCTTCGACATCAACTCCCGTTTCGAGCTGGCTCCCGGCATAAAGGACGTGGAGGCAATAAGGAAGTTTCTGAATTATGAATAGAATAAATGAACTTTTTGAGCGCAAGAGCCAAGGTCTCCTCTCGCTCTATTTCTGTGCAGGACACCCAACGCCCGACAGCACTCCAGACATCATTCGCACCCTCGAACAGAAGGGCATCGACTTCATTGAGGTTGGCATCCCTTTCAGCGACCCGATGGCCGACGGCCCCGTCATTCAGGATGCTGCCACCAAGGCTCTGCGAGGCGGCATGACCCTGCAGAAGCTCTTCTCGCAGTTGGAGCCGCTTCGGGGGGAAGGCGTCAAGCTGCCGCTCATCCTGATGGGTTACATCAATCCCATCTACCACATGGGCTATGAGCCTTTCTTCCGTCGCTGCCAGGAAGTGGGCGTAGATGGCGTCATCATACCAGACCTCCCTTTCAAGGACTACATGAACGAGGTGAAGCCCATCGCCGACCGCTACGATATCCGCGTCATCATGCTCATCACACCCGAGACGAGCGACGAGCGCATCCGTTTCATAGACCAGAACACGGACGGCTTTATCTATATGGTCAGCTCGGCTGCCACCACTGGCGCACAGAAGGAGTTCGATGCCGCCAAACAAGCTTACTTCGAGAGAATCAATGCCATGCAGCTCCAGCATCCACGCATGATAGGCTTTGGCATCAGCAACCGCCAGACACTCGAGAGCGCCCAAGCCAATGCAGCGGGTGCCATCATCGGCAGCAAGTTTGTCAGCCTCCTCGACGAGCATCAGGCTCCCCTGCCAGCCATCGAAGCCCTCTTCACAGCCCTGAAGGAATAGCGAGGGCTGTTACTGTCCCAGATGTCTCGGTGAACCTATTTCACCGATAGCTTCCAGGGCTTGCGGTAATCGGGGGTGATGAAGTGGTCGGCAGCTTTGTTGTGGAAGGTGTGCTTCGTGTCGTCGTAGGTCAGCACTTCGTGTGTCCGGGCGGCAATGTTGCCGATGTGTGCGTACTTGGCGCAGAAGCTTCCGTTCGTGATGGGACAGGCAGTCTGCATGTCGCGCCGCTTCACGCAGTCCATGAAGTTATTCGTGTGGTCCAAGTGGTCATTGTTTGACGGCTTTACAAGCTTCGCCTCCATTTTGCCAGCCTCAGGAATCACTTCCCAGCTCTCGCGGTTGGCAATGAGTGTGCCGTTGGTGCCTTTGAACTCCAGTCCGTAGTTGCGTCCATAAGGGCCTGACTCGATGGTCATGTTCGACCACTGAATGAGGAACTCTGGGAACTGGTAGGTGACGCTCAGTGTATCGAACGTCTCTGCGAAGTTTTCGGGATAGGCATGGTTGCCGCCAGCAGCTATTACGCGCTGGGGCATCCCTGTGACGTTCATTCCCCACAAAGCCATGTCGAGCAGATGCACGCCCCAGTCGGTAAGCAGACCACCCCCGTAGTCCCAAAACATGCGCCACGAGCCGTGGAAGCGCGATGAGTTGAACGTGCGGTTCGGTGCGGGGCCGAGCCATGTGTCGAAGTCGATGCCTTCGGGCACAGGGCTGTCCTGTGCAGGGTTCAATATGGCAGCGTATGCGAAGTTTGCCCAGACATTGACACGCCCGATATGCCCAAGCTCGCCGCTGTCTATAAACTCCTTCATGCTGTGCCAAAGCGCGGAACTTCTCTGCTGCTGTCCCACCTGCACCACTCGACCATAGCGCTGGGCCGCTGCCACCATAGCATCGCATTCGCCAATGCTGTTGGCCAGAGGCTTCTCCACATACACGTCTTTGCCTGCCGAACAAGCGTCGGTCGTGATTTTGCAGTGCCAATGGTCGGGAGTGCCTACGACGATGACATCCACATCATTCCGCTCAAGAATCTGGCGGTAATCGCCATAAAGGGCAGGACGTTTGCCCCAGTTCTTCTCTGCCTCGGCAGCGCGTCTCGACAGTATGCCGCTGTCTATATCGCACAGGGCAACGCAGTTGGTGCCGGGGTATCTCATAATGTCGCAGAGGTCGTGCCAGCCCATTGAGCGGCAGCCCACAAGCGCGACATTCATTTGGTCGCTGGCGGCGACGGTTCCTTTGGGCACCTTTCCGGCAAAAAGGGAACGGGGTGTTATTATGCCAACGGCAAGGGCTGTAGCCGAATGGCGAAGGAAAGTCCTTCTGCTTAATTCATAATTCATAGTTCACAATTCATAATTGCATGATTACGATTTCCTCCCCCTAAAGGGTGGCTAGGCTATAAGGGTCTAATCCAGATGTTGCGAAAGCTGATGGGTTGGCTGGGGTCGCCGTGCGATTGCAGACGGATGGGGCCGTCGCCGTGTTTTACCGTGCGGGGGAAACCGATGTACTCTGTTGTCCCCTGTATCTCCGTGTGGTTCTGCAAGAGAACGCCGTTTTGTATCACCGTCACGAAGGGGTGGTAGAGGTAGGTGCCGTCCTCCTTGAAGACAGGTGCCGTGTAGATGATGTCATAGACGTTCCATTCTCCGGGCTTGCGCATCGCATTGACCAGGGGCGGCGTTTGTTTGTAGATGCTTCCCGTCATGCCGTTGACGTATGTCTCGTTGCCGTAGCAGTCGAGAATCTGCACCTCATACATGTCCTGCAGGAAAACACCGCTGTTACCCCGCGCCTGACTCTCTCCTGTAATACCTTCGGGCACACACCATTCCAGATGTAGCTGGAAACTGCCGAACTTCTGTCTGGTCACGATGTCGCCCTTCGACTTGTCAACCGTCATAATGCCGTTCTTCACCGTCCATTCCGCATCCCCTCCATTGGGGTTCATCCAGGCCGAGAGATTCTTCCCGTCGAAGAGCACGATGGCATCACTTGGGGGGGTATTCGTTTTGATGTCGCCAGGTGTAATCACCGTTGGTTGCGGTGTCCAGTATTCCGACATGCCGGGGCGCATGGCCTCTGGTTTCGGATATTCTTTTTTCTGCTGTGCCTGAGCTGCACAGCAGACGGCGATGGCTGTCGCCAGAGTAAATAGTTTCTTCATAGCTTCCTGTTTTTTTTGTTGTTTATTGAGTTAGTTTATACAAAGTGAAGCCCCCAACGCAAGTGATTGCGGTGAGGGCATAACCTCCAAGGGCAGCAATGGTCTGAATGTCGGACTGGATGCCTGACTGACCTGTACTGTCAGAACCATTGATGCTAAGTATGGGCGTTTTCACTTCTTGGCAGCCTTCTTCTTGGCTGGAGCTTTTGCCTTTGGTTCAGCTTTTGGCTCAGCCTTTTTAGCTGGAGCTTTCTTAGCCGGAGCCTTCTTGACTACTTTCTTTTCTGCCTTTGGTTCCTCTTTTGGAGCCGGTGCTTCTTCTTCCGGTGAACCAAGCTGTTTCAAGCGTGCACGGAGGCGGCTTATCTCATTGTCCTTGACGCTGATTTCCTCGCCCATGTTGGCAATCTGTGTGTAGAGGCTGTTCAGCTCGTCGTTCTCGACGGTGTCGGGGAACATGTCTTTGACGCGCTTCAGGAAGTCGCCGAGGATGTTCATGTAGTTGGTGAAGGCGTCGTACTCGCTGTCGTAGATGCCCCGGTAGTTGCCCATGCCATTGTTCTTGGTCGTCATGAAGCGGAAGTTGTCGGTAGCCTGTAGACGGTCCCAGTCTAACTGTATGCGACGGTCACGACAGGCGAGGATGCGGCCCACGGTGTTCTCGTCATAGAGTTTGTTGAAGGCTTCGCGCTGCATACCGTTTCCGAGCATGCTGCTGGTGTCGCGCTCTTCGTCGTTCCAAGAGACGGGATAGATGACCTCCAGCGGGCTGACGGGCTTGTTCTTGGCAAGTACTTCGGAAGGTGTGGCGAACTGTACGCCCACGTCCTTTGCGAGCTTCGGCAGGGCACGGAGGAAGTCGAGGATGTGGCTGCTGAGTGGCTGATAGTAGCCAAGAGCCGAAAGCTCCATCATGATGCCGACCACGTTCTCGCCTTCTGGCAGGCCTGCAACCCAACTGAGCCACTTGTCGGCCATGAGGGGATACTCCGACCAGGAGGCATCGTTGAAGCGAAGCCCGATGTCATCGGAGAGCTTGTAGTCGCGCAGGATGAGCGAGAGGCGGGAATCTTGAGCGCAGGAGTAGATGTAGTGCGGGCTCTTCCAGCCGAGGATATGCTTGGCACCCTCCACCATCATGCCCTTGAAGCCCATGTCGGCAACCATTGCACCAATCTCGTCGTCGTAGATGAGTGAACTGTTACGGAAGACCTTCGGGTTCTGTCCGAAGAGCTGCTTGATTTTCTTTGCCTGACGCTTCGTCTCGCTTATGAAGTTATCGGCGTTGCCTAAAGAGGAGAGGCCGTGGCTATAAGGTTCGGCAAGGAACTCCACGCAGCCTGTTGCAGCGAGTCGGCCCAGCAGGTCGAGCATTTCGGGAGCATACTGCTCGATGAGTTCCAGGGAAACGCCGCTGATGCTGAAAGCCACCTTGAAGGCTTTGCCGTTTTCCTCAATCATGTCGAGCATCGTCTGCAGGGCAGGCTTGTAGCTCTTCTCGAAGAGTTCGCTGATGACGCGCTCGTTCTCGTAGTCGTCGTAGTAGTAGTGGTCAGTGCCGATGTCGAAGAAACGATAACGCTTGAGATGTATCGGCTGGTGTATCTCGAAGTATAAGCAAATAGTTTTCATAATGTCATTTACTATTTAATCATTTACCATTTACGATTTCTATATTATATATAATGTGTAAGCCGTGGCACTCCCCCAAAGGGGGAGCAGGAGGGGGCTCCTATTTTATGTTTTTGACGGCGTTGAGGTAGTCTCCGTTGTCGAACCATCCTCGGCTGGTGAGCTGGTTGTAGCACTCGCGGATGCGCAGTCCTACCTTCTCCCACGTGATTTGGTCCACCTCCTTGATGCCTTCCTCAGCCAGATAGTCGTGCAGCGCGTCGTACTGGCAGATGCTGTAGATGGCATCGGCCATTGCATCGATGTCCCAATAATCCACCTTGATGACATTTCTGAGAATCTCGCCGCAGCCACTCTGCTTCGAGATGATAGATGGGCAGCCGCACTGCATGGCCTCGAGGGGTGCAATGCCGAAGGGTTCGCTGACGGAGGGCATGACGAAGACGTCGCTGTTCTTGTAGCACTCATAGACCTGCCGTCCGCGCTGGAAGCCGGGGAAGTGGCAGCGGTCGGCTATGCCGTAGCTGGCAGCCAACTCAATCATGGCATTCATCATGTCGCCGCTGCCTGCGAAGCAGAACCGGATGTTGCGGCTACGCTCGAGCACGCGCTTGGCAGCTTCGAGGAAGTACTCCGGGCCTTTCTGCATGGTGATACGTCCCAGGTAGGTCACCACCTTCTCGCCCTTCTTCTTCTGAGGCACGATGTTGCGGATGTCTTCGCTGAGGGGATAGACCGCATTGTGCATAGCCACGCACTTGCGAGGATCCTGATGGTACTGATTGATGACAGTCTGGCGGGTCAGCTCGCTCACGCACATGATGCAGTCCGCATGGTCCATACCATTCTTCTCGATGCTATAGACGGTGGGGTTCACCTTGCCTCGAGAACGGTCGAAGTCCGTAGCATGGACATGAATGCAGAGAGGCTTACCGCTCACCATCTTGGCATGGACGCCGGCAGGATAAGTCAACCAGTCGTGGGCATGAATGAGGTCGAACTCCTCGCTTCTTGCCAGCACACCGGCGATGATGGAGAAGTTGTTGATCTCTTCGTGCAGGTTGCCGGGATAGCCACCGGCAAACCCGATGCAACCCATATCGTCGAGCCCCTGCAAGTAGTTGAAGTCCGCATAGAGATGGTCGCGGAAGCGGTAGTAGTCATCTGCCGTATGACCAACGAAGCGGTCCTTGATGTTATCGTACCAGACATCGCGCCAAACGACGGGCACCTGGCTCATATTCACTATTTTGAGGAAATCTTCCTCCTGTCCTGTAGGCTTGGGCATACAGAAAGTCGTCGCAACGTCTCCTTGCAGGCTCAAGCCCTTGGTAATGCCGTAGGAGGCTACAGCAAGACCACCATATATCTTGGGAGGGAACTCCCATCCGAACATTAGAACTTTCATTGCTGATTCTTAATTAAGAGATAAGAATTAAGAGTTAAGAATCTAATTCTTCATTCTTCTTTTTTAATTCTTAATTTTATTCCTCGTTATACTTGTCAAGCAGTTTCACGATGCGCATGATGCCGGAGACGTTCATGGCGAAGCTGATGGCACCACGTCCATGGAAAGGCGGATTGCCGTCGAAGAGCTCAGGTATCGTGCCGATGCAATGGTAGAAGAGTTCCTCTTCGTAGCCCACCAGCAAGCGGTCCACATAGCTCAGCTTGCTATATCTGTATATCTTCAGGCAAGCCTCCATGTAGAAGGCAGCGAGCCAGGGCCACGCCGTGCCTTGATGGTAAGCATAGTCGCGCTGTACCTGCGGGCCGACGTACATCGGATTGTAGCCGTGGCTCTTAGGCGAAAGCGACCGCATTCCCTTCGGCGTGATGAGTTCCTTCGTGCAATAGTCAAGCACACTCTTTTGCTGAACTCTGTCGAGAGGCGAGTAGTCCAGCGCAATGGCGAACACCATATTGGGACGCACGTCGTAGTCGCGATAGCCGTCCACGCAATAGTCGCAGAGGTAGCCGTACTCGTTATAGAACATCGGGGCGAAGTTGTCGGCACAGAGCTTGGCGGACCCCTCTAAATCTCCCCTTAAAGTGGAGACTTTTTGCTTCTCTCCCTTTAAGGGAGAGTCAGAGAGGGTCTTTCTGTAGAACATCAGGGCATTGTACCACAGGGCGTTGATTTCGACGATATAGCCTGTCCTCGGAACGATGGGCCGACCGCCCACGGAGCTGTTCATCCAAGTCACAGCCTTGTCTCTGCCTTCGCAGCTTACGAGGCCATTCTCCTCGACATGGAAGTTCGGATGACCTCCTGCGCGAAGCCACTCCATGATGTCCTGAAGCAGGCGGCCATATTTCTCGATGCACTTCTCCATCGAGACGAAGTTGGCGTATTGCTGGATGCACCACACAGCCCATAGCAGGACATCGGGGTGCGTCATTTCGGTGACGCTGACGGAAAGTTTCTCCTGTCCGGGGTTCTCGATGAATTCGCGGATGGCTTTCTCGGCAGTTTGCATCACGGCCTCGAACTTCTCCACCTCGTTGTTCGTCAGTGTCAAGCCCGGCAGCGAAACAAACATGTCTCTTGCCCTGCACTTGAACCAAGGATAGCCTGCCAGCACATAGTCCTCGTGCTGGCGATGGACGATGAACTGGTGGGCGCTGTTGACCAGCGTGTTATAGAAGTTGTCGCGAGGCGTGCGGATTTTCACCTCGAAGTCGGCCAACTCTGCCAGTGTGTTCGTGTCAATCTCTTCCAAGCCTGCCGAGAAGACCACGCTCTCACCCTTCTTGATGCTGAACTCGAAGTAGCCCGGCACGTAGAGGTCCTCCGTGCTGGCATATCCGCGCTCCTGCTCCTTCGGGTATTCAAGCCCGCGATACCAATCGGGACGGAACACGAACTCATTCTCCTTATTAATCTGCATGAAGAGCGTCGGGTAGCCCTTATACATGCAGGTAGAGATGCCGTTCTGCACAATGTCGTAGTGACGGTTCACGCCAGCATTCTCGTGTGTGAACTCGCGCACACTGCGGAAGGCCAGGAACGGTTGCAGGCGAAGCGTTGTCTCCGAATGAGCGTCCACCAGAGTGTAGCGGATGATGAGACGATCCTCGAAGTGCTGGAACATCATCTCCCTTTTCAGGATAACACCGCCCACACGGTAGATGGTTGTCGGCACTTGCAGGGAGTCGAACTCGCGGATGTATTTGTGGCCGCGAGGACTGAAATTGTCTCCATTGTATTTGTGAAGACCCAGGTTGAACTCGGCGCCATGCTGTATGACCGTGGCGTCGAGGGATGAAAGCAGGACGTGGTTCTCGTCGTCGAGCTCAGGCACTGGCACAACAAGCAGTCCGTGGTACTTGCGTGTATTGCAATCCACCAGCGTCGTGCAGCTGTAGGCACCCGAGCGGTTCGAACGAAGCACCTCCTTTGGCAAGGAGTCCCGCAGGTTCGTCATCAACGTCTTATCGAAACGTAAATAGCTCATAGATTGAAAATGTGAAATTTAGAAAATTAGAGAATTAGAAGCACAAAGCCTCCTTTCCGTATTGTCTTATCGTCTTAATGTCTTATTTTCCTCATCTTGCTTGTAAAATTACGAATTATCTGTCGAACGCACAAGCTTTTGCCCACCTTTTTCATGTACGAGGCACAAATAAAGGGGCAAAAGATGTTCTTCAACACAAAAAGAGCCTCCACCTTTCGATGAAAGCTCTCTTTTCCGTCTCAAAAAACACATCAAATCTAATGTGCCTCCAAAGAATAGTAAAATTCTTTACCACGTCTGGCTTTTGATTCGATATTTTAATCTATCTTTGCAAAGCGAACAATACAAGTTAATGCCTGTAACAGATAAAAAGTTATGAAGAAACAACTATCCTTCGTCCTTGTAACAGCTCTGTTTGCTGTTACATCTGCCTTTGCCCAAACTCCTGAACTGCGTATCTACAGGGGAGGCAGTCTTATCCAGTCTTACCCCATCAGCAGTGTGGACAGCATTAAAATCGTCTATGTGTCAGACGAAACGCCGACACTTACCACCTATACGGTAAACGGCGTTTCGTTCACGATGGTATCTGTAGAGGGCGGCACCTTCCAGATGGGTAGCACGACTGGGGATAGCGATGAGAAGCCGGTGCATCAAGTGTTGGTAAGCAGCTTCAGCATCGGGCAGACCGAGGTGACACAGGGGCTATGGCAGGCTGTGATGGGCAGCAACCCAAGCTATTTCTCAGGTAGCACACGTCCTGTGGAGAGGGTAAGTTGGAATGACTGCCAGACATTTATCACGAAGCTGAACCAACTGACAGGCAAGACGTTTCGCTTGCCAACAGAAGCCGAGTGGGAGTACGCAGCCCGTGGCGGCAACAAGAGTCAGGGCTATACCTATAGCGGCAGTAACACGATAGGCAATGTGGCGTGGTATTATGACAACAGTTATGCCTTGGGTAGCAGTAACCCTAATTATGGTACTCAGACCGTCGCTACAAAGGCACCGAATGAACTTGGCATTTACGACATGAGCGGAAACGCGTTTGAATGGTGTCAGGACTGGTATGGCAGTTACAGTTCATCATCACAGACGAATCCTGCTGGACCAACATCTGGCTCTTACCGCGTGATACGTGGAGGCAGTTGGATCAGCAGCCCTGCGTACTGCCGCGTGGCGGATCGGGACTGCGACACGCCGTCGAGGGCGTACAACAGCCTTGGCTTTCGCCTTGCCCAATAGTTCTTTCCTCAAAAGAAGTAATAGTTTTTGATGCCGTAAGAGGTAAGGTGCCGAGTGTTGTTTTGCGGAAAATGTTGCGCACAAACAACATTTTTCTTATAAAAGTGTTGCGCGTGTGCAACACTTTTGCTAACTTTGCACCAAAATTCGATATATTATGAACTCATTATTCAGGAAACACGACAGACTATTGGCTAATACGTCAATGGAAATCGTACGTGACAAGATGGATGAAATTCACTGGAACACACAGCTTGTCTGCATTCTGGGAGCTAAGGGCGTAGGGAAATCAACCCTCATCAAACAATACCTGAAGCAACGATACAAGCCTGGTGACCGCCGTGCATTATACTGTTCGGCAGATACTGTGGAGTTTTCCACACGCACACTTGTAGGCTTGGCTGAGGAATTCGTCATAAGCGGCGGTGAGCTGCTGGTTATTGACGAGATTCACAAGTATAAGCCTGGCGAGGCAGACTGGAGTCGTGAGGTAAAGGAGATATATGAGTTGTTCCCCGAACTGAAAATGATTGTAAGCGGCTCTTCTCTTCTGCAACTTAAGGAAGGGGATGCTGACCTTTCACGTCGTGCTGTTAAATACACGATGCCCGGGCTTTCCTTCCGTGAGGCCCTTCGCTTCTATCATGGACTGACGTTTCCTAAATGGTCGTTGGAGGATATTCTGAATCACCCCTACGACCTATGGCAGGCGGTAAGCTCAGCGTGTAAGCCCGTAGCTCTCTTCAAGGAATATATGGAGAAGGGGTACTACCCCTTCCTGTTGGAAGGCGAAGGAGAGTATTACACGAAAATTGAGCAGGTCGTCAACTACATTATCGAGACCGAGCTGCCCAGGATATGTAAAGTGGATATTGCCAATGTCAGGAAGTTACAGGCGCTCGTTGCTTTGATATGTAGTGAGGTTCCTTTTGAGTTGAATGCCAATAAGATTGCTGCGGCTCTCGAAACTGGCAGAGACACGGTGGTGGAGTATCTCAGATATTTAGGGGATGCCAAGGTGCTTAACTTGTTATATTCCGACAAGAAGAAGGTTGGTAAGTTGACAAAGCCAGACAAGGTGTATCTGGAGAACCCTAACATCCTACATGCTTTGGCTCCTTCGCATGTGGAAATAGGCACGCTTCGCGAGACATTTGCGATATGCTCTCTCTCTGAGTCTCATAACGTGGAATATGGCAAGGTACAGGGAGATTTCAAAGTGGATGGCAAATACACCTTTGAAATTGGTGGGCGCAGCAAAGACTTCTCGCAGATAGCGGGGCTTAAGGATTCTTATGTCTTTGCTGATGACTGGGATATTCCAGATGGGGCCAAGCTACCACTTTGGATGCTTGGATTCCTATATTGAAATAAATGATTTGTTTCGGCAGTGGAAACAGTTTGTTTCGCCCGTGAAACAAGGTGTTTCCGCGTGCGAAACAGTTTTTCGAAGCACGGACTTTGATGTCGTGTTTCAGCGCACGACTTCCGTGAACTCTGGCTTGGCTCCCTCCTCGTTCCCTACTGTTACGAAGATGACGGAAGTGCCCTCTTTGCCGTCGAAGCCGATACTCCTGACATTGAACCTATAGTCGGTGCTTCCTCCTGTCTGGCGCTTGCCGACGGTTACGGGCGTGCCGAGGGGGAACTGATAGCCTGAGCAAGCTGCGTCGAAGATGAGGCTGTCCTCTTCCGTCACGGGTACCTGTTCGCTATAGTCGGGCAGAGGAGCGACATTGCCTTCCTTGAAGCCGCTCTCTATCAGGAAGCGGTCAAGCTCTTTGGGCGCAGCTTCCACTCTTGCCGAACGCACGCCATAGCCCTGAAGGATGTTGGCCTTGGGCAAGGCTTCCTTGAGGGCTTCGGTTGAAGTGTTAAGGCCTCCGCTGCCGAAGGTGCAGAACGGGACGATGGTCTTGCCGGCGAAGTCATTCTCCCCCACGAGCGTGGCAATGGGCATGGCGTATGTGCCGAACCAGATGGGGTAGCCGAGGAAGATGACATCGTAGTCGGCAAGGTTTGCCTGGATGGGTTTGATTTCCGGCACTTCGCCGCTTTCCCTCTCCTTGCCGCAGCGTTCGATGGTGGCACCGAAGTCGCCGTCGTAGGGGACAACAGCCTCGATGCGTTCGATGTCTGCACCGAGCTGTTTCTGCAGCTCTTCTGCCACCACCTGTGTCGTGCCTGTCTGGGAATAATACAGCACCAGCACCTTCCGAGGCTTGGTGCAACTCGTCATAATACAAGCCATAATAGCCATAAACACAAAAATCTTTTTCATAACTTTATTGATGTTGTTGTTTTTTTACTTTCTCACCCTTTCACCTTTTCTTCTGTGCTTGGTGCGCAATCGCGATGCAAAGTTAGCGAATTATTCTGCCAAAACAAAAAATATGCATACAAACTTCATTTCGCGGCATAAAATGAGGTTTGTATGCACGGCATTAACAGCTTCTTTTGCGCAGGGAGAGAAAAACTTTCAACGTTCAACTTTCAATTTCCAATTAAATGTCGTACCTTTGCAGTAGAAAAACCAGAAACATTATGATAAAGAAAGAAGATGTGCTTGCTAAGTTGCCCGATTTGGATGGGGTGCTCTCGCCAGAGGAGCGCGAACTTATCCTCGGCGAGATGCAGGTGCGTGCATACCGAAAGAACGAACCTATTTACAGCGAGGGCGATGTCCCTTCGCATCTGCTTTGCCTCATCAGCGGCAAGGTGAAAATATACAAGGACGGCGTCGGCGGTAGGGCGCAGATTGTGCGGGTGGTGAATGCGGTGGAGTACTTCGGCTATCGTGCAGCTTTCAGCGACGAGAACTACGTCACCGCAGCCGCAGCTTTCGAGCCGTCGGTCATTGCCAGCATTCCCATCGGCCTCATTCGTCAGCTTATCATGCGCAACTCGCAACTGGCTTGGTTCTTCCTCAGGAGGCTGGCCATTGCTCTTGGCAAGAGTGATGCCCGCACGGTCAACCTCACGCAAAAGCACATTCGCGGCCGTCTGGCCGAGAGCATCTTGTTCCTCAAAGAGAGCTATGGCACGGAAAGAGACGGGAAGACGCTGAGTATTTGCCTTAGCCGCGAGGACTTGGCAAACCTGAGCAACATGACGACCAGCAACGCCATTCGCACCCTGAGCTCCTTTGCCCAGGAGAAGCTCATCGCCCTCGATGGCCGTCAGATAAAAATCCTGGACGAGGCGGGATTGCAGAAGACATCAAGGATAGGATGAGGGCATTTGCTATTTGACGATTTACAATTTACAGAACTAGCGGAAGTAAAATAGGAAGTAAAAATGGAAGTTAATTCGCTACGCTCATGGAAGTTATAAAAGGACAATACCAAATATGCCAGCAGCATCCAAAACTATCGTCCAGCCAGCTTGCTGGCTTAACTTCCAGCACGCAGTGCTTAACTCCCTATTTTACTTCATTTTATAACTCCCGAAACTTGAACAAAATTCATAGTTTGCCATGAAACGATACGCATTCCTTTTGCTGACACTGGCGGTTTGTCTTTGCAGCTACGGTGAAAAGAAGAAGGTTATAGGAACAGCTGGCGACAAGGTTGTGAAGGCTTATCTGAAGAAGATTCCGCAGCAGGCCGAAGGCTATTACATAAAGATAACGCCTACAGAGGTTGTCGTGGCAGGCAGGGATGCGAGTGGCACATTCTATGGAGAACAGGCGCTAAAGACCCTCTCTAACTCTCCCTTAAAGGGAGAGGACTTATTTAAGTATCTAAAGTCTCAGTTTAAGGAAGTATCCTTGTCCTCCCCCTTTAAGGGGGAGTTAGAGGGGGTCCAGGGTGGGGCCTGTTTCGAGATTCGCGACTGGCCGAGCGTCAGTTGCCGAGGTGTCATTGAGGGTTTCTATGGCAACCCGTGGAGCCACGAAGACCGTCTGCGGCAGTTCGACTTCTACGGAAGGCACAGGCTGAACATATACGTCTATGGTCCGAAGGACGACCCCTATCATCGTGCCCATTGGCGCGACCCATATCCCGAGGCGGAGGCCGCCAAGCTGCGTGAGCTTGTCGAGGCTGCCCATCGCAACAGGGTGCAGTTCGTATGGGCCATCCATCCCGGAGGCGACATCCGCTGGAACCTGCAGGACAGCCTTGCTGTGGTGAACAAGCTCAACCTCATGTACGACCTCGGCATCCGCACGTTTGCCGTCTTTTTCGACGACATCGGCGGCGAGGGCGCGAGGGGCGAGAAGCAGGCTGGCCTGATGAACTATCTGACCGACAACTTTGTGCGCAAGCATAAGGACGTGGAGCCGCTCATTATCTGCCCCACGCAGTATAATAAAGCTTGGAGCGGCGGCGACTACCTCTCCACGCTCGGCACGAAGATGTACCCCGAGGTGCGCATCATGTGGACGGGCAACTCGGTGGTCGATATGATAGAACGCGACGACATGGAGTGGATTAACGCGCAAATCAAGCGCAAGGCGTTCATCTGGCTCAACTATCCTGTCAACGACTACTGCCAGAGCCGCCTGCTCATGGGCAAGACCTACGGCAACGGCCTCGACATCGCAGACCTCGTCTCTGGCTTCTGCAGCAATCCGATGGAGTATGCCGAAGCCTCCAAAGTCTCACTCTACAGCATCGCCGACTACTGCTGGAACATGCCTGCCTACGATGCCGAGAAGTCTTGGGAACGCGCCATCGAGGAACTGATGCCAACGAGCAAGGAAGCGTTCCATTTCTTCTGCGAGAACAACATCGACCTCGGCAAGACGGGACACGGCCTTCGCCGGGAAGGTGAAAGCCCAAAGTTCATGGGGAAGGCCTTCAACAAGCTATATTTCAGCCAACTTGTGGACAATGCCGATGCTCTGCTTGCCGACAGCATTTCCCAACCCGAAATGCTGCGGGAGATTGCCCCTTGGGTGGAGACAATGCGCGTGCTCGGTCAGCGAGGCTTGCAGATCGTTTCGATGCAGGAGGCTTTGCAGCAGAATGACTCCATTGGCTTTGTGGCGCATTACCGCGCCTTGCAGAAGCTCGAAGAGAAGCAGAAAGGCATCATCAGCCGCAACTTCGAGGGGTCTGTCGTCAAGGCAAAGCCAGTGGTGAGCGGCACCGTCGTCACGCCTTGGGTGAACGAAACGGCGCTTCAGCTCGTCAAGGACTACAAGAAGCGTTATGCCTATGGCCGCGAGTTTTTCCCCCAGCAGGTCATCGAGGACGGACTATATTATATAATGTATGAGGGCAAGTATCTGACCGATGTCAATGCCTCGACCGACCGCACAGGCGACTACCCTGTCTTTGTGGCAGAGGCCGACACCATCAATCCCCAACGCCAGCTCTGGAACATCGAACTCATGCCGGCAACAGGCCGCTACAAGATAACGAACGCTCAGGACGGGCGTTACATCAACGAACTGGGCATCTTCTGGAAGAACAAGGACCAGAACCCCTTCGATGCCGATTGGCACACCTACGTCATCACCAGAATCCCCGCTTCGTCTGATGCTTCGGCCGAAGAAGGCTTCACCATCCAGTGCGCTGGCCGCACCTCGGGCTTTTGGCAGGCAGCAGACGACCACCTCAAGAACGACAGGCAGCAGGGCAGCACATTCCAGATAAAGGCTCCCTGACCGTTATAGGACAGAACGACCTCTGCGCTTGGAAATAAAAAGGAAAAACTTTCCTTTTCTTTTTGTTATTCTCTCTCTTTTTTGTACCTTTGCAGGCAAATTAAAAAGGCCACTAAAATGATAACATTCTTCAAGACTCCGCAGCAGAGCATCATCGCTACGGAAAGCAAAAAGGCTCTCACCGAAGCCGAAGTCGAGAAACTCTGTTGGCTCTATGGCGGAGCGAGCATAGAGGCGGAGGAGCATCTGCAAGGCGACTTCGTCGGCCCTCGCCGCGAAATGATTACGCCTTGGAGCACCAACGCAGTGGAAATCACACAGAACATGGGTATAGAGGGCATTGCGAGGATTGAGGAATACTATCAAGCCTCCCCCGACTCCTCCTTCGACCCCATGCTCCAGCGCCTCTATCACGGCCTCAATCAGGACATTTTCACCATCAACAAGAAGCCCGACCCCATTCTCCATATTGAAAATCTGGAGGCGTACAACGAGCAGGAAGGTCTTGCCCTGTCGCCTGAAGAGATTGAATACCTGCACAAGGTGGAAGGTCAGTTGGGCCGCAAGCTCACCGATAGCGAGGTCTTCGGCTTTGCACAAATCAACAGCGAGCATTGCCGGCACAAGATATTCGGCGGAACATTTATCATCGACGGCGAAGAGAAGGAGTCGTCCCTCTTCCAGATGATTAAGAAGACGACGCAGGAGAACCCCCATCACATCATTTCCGCCTACAAAGACAATGTCGCCTTTGCAGAAGGGCCGGTCGTTGAGCAGTTCGCTCCGAAGGACCACAGCACAAGCGACTGGTTCGAGGTGCGTGACATTGAGAGCGTCATCAGCATCAAGGCCGAGACGCACAACTTCCCGACAACCGTCGAACCCTTCAACGGCGCTTCGACAGGAACAGGTGGCGAGATTCGCGACCGTATGGGAGGTGGCGTCGGTTCGTGGCCCATCGCGGGTACTGCGGTGTATATGACGGCATATCCAGAAAGAGTTAAAAGTGAAGAGTTAAAAGTGAAAAATAATAGTAACCAATTAGAGGGCGAAAGTAACTCTGATTCTTCACTTTTCACTTTTCACTCTTCACTTCCTCCCCGCAAGTGGCTCTATCAGACTCCTGAACAGATTCTCATCAAGGCTTCCAATGGTGCTTCGGACTTCGGAAACAAGTTCGGGCAGCCGCTCATCTGCGGTTCTGTGCTGACCTTCGAGCATCAGGAAGGTCAGGAGCAATATGCCTACGACAAGGTCATCATGCTGGCTGGCGGCGTGGGTTACGGCACGAAGCGCGATTGCTTGAAGAAAACACCTCAGAAGGGCAATAAGGTTGTGGTGGTCGGCGGTGACAACTACCGCATCGGACTTGGTGGCGGCTCGGTTTCCAGCGTAGAGACTGGTCGCTATTCGAGTGGTATCGAATTGAATGCCGTTCAGCGTGCCAACCCGGAGATGCAGAAGCGAGCCAACAACCTGGTGCGTGCGCTTTGCGAAGAGGAAGTGAATCCCGTTGTCAGCATCCACGACCACGGAAGTGCTGGCCATGTGAACTGTCTCTCGGAGCTTGTGGAGGAGTGCGGCGGACTGATTGACATGACCAAGCTTCCCATTGGCGACCCGACGCTCTCTGCAAAGGAAATCATCGCCAACGAAAGCCAGGAACGCATGGGACTCCTTATCGACGAGAAGCACATTGAGCACGTCCGCAAAATAGCAGAGCGCGAGAGAGCTCCGCTTTATGTGGTCGGCGAGACGACGGGAGATGCCCACTTTGCCTTCCAGCAAGGGGATGGCAAGCGTCCTTTCGACCTCGATGTGGCACAGATGTTCGGGCATAGTCCCAAGACCATCATGCGAGACAAGACGGTGGAGCGCAAATACACTGACGTTGAAACAATTCATAATTCACAATTCACAATTCATAATGAAGCAAATGGAAACAGGGCAAATGAAATTATGAGTTATGAATTATACATTATGAATTCGCTTAAAAGGGTTCTCCAGCTTGAGGCCGTTGCTTGCAAGGACTGGTTGACGAACAAAGTGGACCGTTCTGTGACGGGCAAGGTGGCACGCCAGCAATGCCAGGGCGAGTTGCAGTTGCCGCTGAGTGACTGTGGCGTGGTAGCCCTCGACTATCGTGGTGAGAAAGGTATTGCCACGGCTCTCGGCCACGCACCTCAGGCTGCTCTTGCCAATCCAGCCGCAGGTAGTGTCCTTTCCGTTGCAGAGTCTCTGACGAATATCGTTTGGGCACCGCTCGAAGAGGGACTCGACAGCGTCAGTCTCAGCGCGAACTGGATGTGGCCTTGCCGTGCTCAGGAAGGTGAGGATGCCCGTCTCTATCAGGCGGTTGAGGCTTTGAGCGACTTCTGTTGCGCACTTCAAATCAATGTTCCGACAGGCAAGGACAGCCTTTCCATGACGCAGAAATATCCTGATGGCACAAAGATTATTTCTCCGGGAACGGTCATCGTTTCGAGTGGCGGCCAGGTGAGCGACATCAAGAAGGTCGTGAGCCCTGTTCTTCAGAATGTCCCCTCTACATTATATCATATAGACTTCTCGTTCGACGAACTGCGTCTGGGCGGTTCTGCCTTTGCCCAAAGTATGGGGAAGGTCGGCAGCGATGTACCTACGGTTCGCGATGCTGAGTACTTCCGCGATGCCTTCAATGCGGTGCAAGCTCTGATAAAGAAGGGTCTCATCCTTGCCGGTCACGACATTTCGGCTGGCGGTCTCATCACATGTTTGCTGGAAATGTGCTTTGCAAACACAAAAGGCGGCATCGAGGTGAACCTCAATAAGATTAAGTGTGATGACCTCGTGAAAGTCCTCTTCGCAGAGAACCCGGGCATCATCATTCAGGTTGCCGACAAGAACCGCACAGAGGTCAAGAAGTTCTTGGAGGATGCAGGCGTTGGTTACGTCAACATCGGCCGTCCCTGCGACGAGCGGCACATCCTCGTTGAAAAGGCTGGAGCACAGTATCAGTTTGATATTGAAAACCTTCGCGACGTTTGGTACAAGACATCATACCTGCTCGACCAGAAGCAAAGCTTCAACGGCAAGGCAAAGGAACGCTACGAAAACTACAAGCAGCAGCCGCTCAAGTGGC
Source organism: Bacteroidaceae bacterium (assembly GCA_017524545.1). Lineage (GTDB taxonomy): Bacteria > Bacteroidota > Bacteroidia > Bacteroidales > Bacteroidaceae > Physcousia. Next base: position 23,831 of record JAFXVN010000024.1, on the reverse strand, counting down.
AGATGCCAAAGGGCTTCACAGGCAAACTCAGCCAATATGGTCTCAACCCTAATCGCAGGGAAAAGAGCGGTGTCCGTGCAGCCATTATTCGCGAGAAAGGTACGAATGGCGAACGCGAAATGGCCTACATGCTCTACTTGGCAGGCTTTGATGTGAAAGATGTGATGATGACCGACCTCATCAGCGGTCGCGAAACGCTCGACGAAGTGAACTTCATCGTCTTCTGCGGCGGTTTCTCAAATAGCGATGTGCTCGGCTCGGCAAAGGGTTGGGCTGGCGCTTTCCTCTACAACCCCAAGGCAAAAGAAGCCCTCGACCGCTTCTACAGCCGTCCCGATACACTCTCGCTTGGTGTCTGCAACGGCTGCCAGCTGATGGTGGAACTGGGGTTAATTCACAATTCACAATTCACAATTCATAATAAAGTTGCCGCGCAGAATAAGCCGGAGGCAATTATGAATTATGAATTAAGCATTATGAATTGCCCCAAGATGTTGCATAACGACAGTCATAAGTTCGAGTCGGGCTTCGTCGGGCTTACCGTACAAAAGAACCAGAGCATCCTGATGGGCAGTCTTAGTGGTAGCAAGTTAGGCATCTGGGTGGCTCATGGAGAAGGCAAGTTCAGTCTGCCTGGCAAGGAAGAGGACTACAACATCGTCCTCAAGTACAGCTACGACGGCTATCCCGCCAATCCCAACGGCAGCGACTTCACAGCTGCGGGCATCTGCTCGGCAGACGGCAGGCACTTGGCTATGATGCCTCACCTCGAACGCGCCTTCTTCCCCTGGCAATGCGGCTACTATCCCGCAGAACGTAAGGAACAAGACCAAGTGACACCTTGGATTGAGGCATTCGTCAATGCAAGACGATGGGTCGAGTCGCACACTACCCATTAAACCCATCCAACCCATTAAGCCCACGAAGCAATTAAATATCCTATGTTCGAACTCTTCAAGACATTCTTCCAGATAGGCTTCTTCACCATCGGCGGCGGCTATGCCATGATACCGCTCATAGAACGGAAGGTGGTGGAGGAGAAGGCTTGGGTAAGCGAGCAGGAATTACTCGACCTCATTGCTGTTGCACAGTCGTGTCCAGGCATCTTTGCCGTGAACATCAGCATATTCATCGGCCTGAAGAAGCTTGGCAACAAAGGGGCATTCATTAGCGCCATCGGCACATGCTTGCCCTCCTTCCTGTGCATTCTGGCTATAGCTCTCGTCTTCCAGCAGTTCCGCGAGAATGTCTATGTGGAGCACTTCTTCCGAGGCATCCGTCCGGCAGTAGTCGCACTCATCGCCCTTCCTGTCTTCCGTATGGCTAAGAGTGCAAAGATAACCCGATACAACATCTGGATTCCCATTGTCGCCGCCTTTCTCATTTGGAAACTTGGAGTCAGCCCCATCTTCATCGTCCTTGCAGCAGGTGTCTCGGGCTATGTCTATGGGAAGTACCTGAAGGAGGACTTCGGTAGTTGAAAGTTGAAAATTGAAAGTTAGCTCCCGCACTAATCAATAACCTATAACCAATAACCAATAACCTATAACCACTAATCCCTAACCCATCATGCTATTGCTTCTGACACAGCTCTTCGGAACTTTCTTCCTCATCGGGCTTTTCGGCTTCGGTGGAGGTTATGCCATGATTTCCATGATACAAGGCGAAGTTGTGGGGCATTACCATTGGATGACAATGGGACAGTTCACCGATATTGTTGCCATCAGCCAAAGCACACCTGGACCTATTGGCATCAATAGTGCCACATACGTTGGCTACACAGCTTTGGTGAATGCAGGTTATGAGCCATATTGGGGCATCTTGGGCAGCTTCATTGCCACCTTTGCTGTGGTGCTGCCAAGCTTCGTTTTGATGCTGCTTATCAGTAAGTTCCTGATGAAGTACCGCAATCATTCAACTGTCGAGAATGTCTTCAGTGCCTTGCGTCCTGCTGTCGTCGGCTTGCTTGCTGCCGCAGCCCTGCTTCTGATGAACAGCGAAAACTTCAGTTCAATGGCAGAGAATCCTTGGCGCTTCTGCCTCAGCATCTTCCTCTTCCTTTTTGCCTTTATTGCTCAGAAAGTCTATCGCCTTGGCCCCATCCTCATCATTGTGCTTTGCGGAGTTGCGGGTATTGTTTTAGGACTGTAAAGCTGGTGAATCAAAAACCGACTCGAACCAGCAACCACCTGTCAGACGAATTGTGAGTGCAGTCAAAGGTTTGGTGGTTTTCTAAAGAGCCCGTTTCTTTGTTGCCGCTAACCGCTCGTTCAGATGGTCGCAAAGGTTTTCGGGAGAGGCGGTTAAACCTTGAGTTTCAATGCATGTGACTTCATCATACTTCTTCAAATCCACGCCTTTCTTATATTGTATTTCTATCCACTTGGAAGTATTTCCTTTCACCTTCTCTCTCTTGTAAATAAATGTCTCTATATCTGCAAAGCTAAATTCTAATCCCCCAGCGCGATTAATGATGAAACTTTTGTCTGTGATGATGTAATAAGGAATATGCTTGATTCGGTCTCTTAATAAACGATATGCCCAGCGAAAATAGAAGTAAATGATGAAAAAATAAACAGGCACGAAAATAATGAGAAGCACGCTACCCATAAAGACACCCAGATGATCGAATAATCCAAGAAAGAATTCCTTCCAGTATTCTATGAAACTTTTTCTTTCGTCAACAATAGTGAATATGAAAGCAGTTGCTAATTGACTAATGGTGATAGCAATCCATAGAAAACCACATACTAATAAAACAGCATTCTTCCTGATTGAGCGATAGATTCCGATATCTTCCATTTGTTTCTGTTTGTTGCGGGTAATAAAAAAAGTCGGGGTGACCCGACTCGAACGGGCGACCACCTGGTCCCAAACCAGGTGCGCTACCAACTGCGCTACACCCCGATGCTCGTATCGCTATATTGCGAAAAGCGGTGCAAAGATACGACAAAAAGCGGAAAGAGAAAAGCGAAAACTGAAAAATTATTTGTTTTTTCATCAAAAAAAGGAAAACTATGAACTGTGGACTATGAACTCTGAACTATTATTCGTAACTTTGTAGCACAAAACAATAAGCCATAATCTATAACCAATAACCATTATAAACATAAACATGAAGAAGTACAATTTCAATGCCGGTCCTTCTATCCTTCCAAAGGAAGTGATGGAGGCAACTGCTGCTGCCTGCCTCGAGTTCGAGGGCAGCGGTCTCTCCCTGATGGAAACAAGTCATCGTGCCAAGAACTTCCAGCCTGTCGTTGACGAGGCTGTTGCTCTGTTCAAGGAACTGCTCGACATCCCCGAAGGCTATGCTGTTATCTTCCTCGGTGGCGGTGCAAGCCTGGAGTTCTGCATGGTTCCCTACAACTTCCTCGAGAAGAAGGCGGCCTACCTCAATACGGGTGTCTGGGCAACCAAGGCCGAGAAGGAGGCTAAGCTCTTCGGCGAGGTGGTCGAGGTGGCATCAAGCAAGGATAAGAATTTCACCTACATCCCCAAGAACTTCACTATTCCGACGGATGCTGACTACTTCCACATCACCACGAATAACACCATCTACGGCACCGAAATTCTCCAGGACTATGACAGCCCCGTGCCTATGATTGCCGATATGAGTAGCGACATCTTCTCTCGTCCAATTGACGTAAGCAAGTACGGCATGATTTACGGCGGTGCTCAGAAGAACCTGTCGATGGCTGGCGTGACCTTCTGCATCATTAAGGAAGACTTGCTGGGCAAGGTGAGCCGTCCCATCCCCACAATGCTCGACTATCGCACGCACGTCAAGAAGGGCAGTATGTTCAACACACCTCCAACCGTGCCCATCTACTGCGCTTTGCAGAACCTGAAGTGGATTAAGAAGCAGGGTGGCGTTGAGGCAATGGAGAGACTGGCCAAGCAGCGTGCAGACATTGTTTATGGCGAGATTGACCGCAACAAGCTCTTCGTCGGCACAGCCGAAGAGGACAGCCGTTCCCGCATGAACATCACCTTCGTGCTGAAGCCCGAATATCAGGAGTTGCAGGACGAGTTCATGGCCTTCGCAACCAGCAAGGGCATGGTCGGCGTGAAGGGACATCGCGACGTCGGCGGCTTCCGCGCAAGCTGCTACAATGCCATGACCATCGAAGGCTGCGAGGCTCTCGTGGCTTGCATGAAGGAGTTTGAGGCAAAGCATTAGTTCATAGTTCATAGTTCATAATTCATAGTTCATAGTTATGAAAGTTTTAATTGCTACAGAAAAACCCTTTAGTGGCGTGGCCGTGAAGGGTATCAAGGAAGTTTTTGACGCTGCTGGCTACGAGGTAGTCATGCTCGAGAAATATACAGAGAAGAGCCAGTTGCTCGATGCCGTGAAGGATGTCGATGCAATGATTATCCGCTCGGACAAGGTGGATGCAGAGGTGCTGGACGCCGCCAAGCAATTGAAGATTGTGGTGCGTGCCGGTGCAGGTTACGACAACATCGACCTCGCCGCAGCTACGGCTCACAATGTGGTCGCTATGAACACGCCAGGTCAGAATGCCAACAGCGTGGCTGAGCTTGTCTTCGGTCTGCTCGTCTTTGGCGTCCGTAACTTCTTCAACGGCACAAGTGGCACAGAATTGAAGGGCAAGAAGCTGGGCATCCTCGCCTTCGGTAACGTGGGCCGCAACGTAGCTCGTGTGGCAAAGGGCTTCGATATGGAAGTTGCCGCTTACGATGCTTACTGCCCCGCAGAGGCTATTGAGGCTGCTGGCGTGACTGCTGCCAAGAGTCAGGACGAACTGTTCGAGACTTGCGACATCGTGTCTCTCCACATTCCTGCTACACCCGAGACGAAGCAGAGCATCAACTACGACCTCGTTGGCAAGCTAAAGAAGGGTGGCATCTTGGTCAACACAGCCCGTAAGGAAGTGATTGACGAGGCTGGTCTCATCAAGCTAATGGAAGAGCGTACCGACCTGAAGTACCTCACGGACATCAAGCCCGATGCTGATGCTGAGTTCGCTGAGAAGTTTGCAGGCCGCTACTTCGCTACGCCGAAGAAGATGGGCGCACAGACAGCCGAGGCCAATGTCAACGCCGGCATCGCTGCCGCCAATCAGATTGTCGGCTTCCTCCGCGATGGTATCACTAAATTTCAAGTTAACAAGTAAACGAGTTGACAAGTAAACAAGTAGCAAGTTATGGCTGTTGTAAAACCATTTAAAGGAATCAGGCCTCCGAAGGAATTTGTTGAGCAGGTCGAGAGCCGTCCTTATGATGTTCTCGAATCGGAGGAAGCTCGTGCAGAGGCTGGTGACAACGAGAAGTCGCTCTATCACATCATCAAGCCAGAGATAAACTTCCCCGTCGGCACCAGCGAGTACGACCCGCGTGTCTATGAGGAGGCTGCGCGTCAGTTCCAGAAGTTCCAGGACAAAGGCTGGCTGGTGCAGGACAAGGATGAGCACTACTACATCTACGCTCAAACGATGAACGGCAAGACACAGTACGGCCTTGTCATCGGTGCATACGTTGATGATTACATGAACGGTGTCATCAAGAAGCACGAGCTGACGCGCCGCGATAAGGAAGAGGACCGCATGAAGCATGTTCGCGTGAACAATGCCAACATGGAGCCTGTCTTCTTTGCCTATCCCGACAATGCTGTGCTCGACGAGCTTATCATGCGCTATGCTGCTACTGAGCCTGAATACGACTTCATCGCACCCATCGATGGCTTCGGCCACAAGTTCTGGGTAATTAGCGATGCTGCCGACATCGCCACCATCACCGAGGAGTTTCGCAAGATGCCGTCGCTCTACATTGCCGATGGTCATCATCGCTCTGCTGCAGCTGCCCTCGTGGGTGCAGAGAAGGCTAAGCAGAACCCCAATCATCGTGGCGACGAGGAGTACAACTACTTCATGGCTGTTGCTTTCCAGGCTTCGCAGCTCACCATCCTCGACTACAACCGCGTCCTCAAGGACCTCAACGGCCTCACTTCCGAGCAGTTCCTTGATGCTATTCGCAAGAACTTCACGGTCGAAGACAAAGGCACGGAGATTTACAAGCCCGCCAAGCTCCACGAGTTCTCGCTTTACCTCGACGGACACTGGTTCTCTCTCGTTGCCAAGGACGGCACTTACGACAACAACGACCCCATCGGTGTGCTCGATGTGGACATCTCCAGCCGCTTGATTCTCGAAGAGATTCTGCAGCTTGGCGACCTCCGCTCCTCGAAGCGTATCGACTTCGTTGGCGGACTTCGTGGCTTGGGCGAACTGAAGCGTCGCGTAGATAGCGGTGAGATGCGTGCTGCCCTCGCCCTCTATCCTGTCTCGATGCAGCAAATCATGGACATTGCCGACAGCGGCAACATCATGCCGCCCAAGGCAACATGGTTCGAGCCAAAACTGAGGTCAGGGCTGGTAATACATAAACTAAGCTAAAAGACCCACCCCGACCCTCCCTTAAAGGGAGGGAGAACTGCCGCATGAACTCCCTCCCTTTAAGGGAGGGTTGGGGTGGGTCTGGTTCTTGTTATGATAGACGTTTACAAGACTATTAAAGCCAAAAGCGAGGGCACTTACACTGAACTCAGGAGTAAGTTCCTCGCTTTTGCGCATCCTGTCAGCACGGTCGAGGAGGCGATGGCGCTTGTCGAGCAGTACCAGAAGGAGTACTACGATGCGCGTCACGTCTGCTGGGCTTATATGATTGGTGCAGAGCGAGACGTGTTCCGCTCCAACGACAACGGCGAGCCGAGTGGCACCGCAGGCAAGCCTATCCTCGGACAAATCAATTCCAACGAGCTGACCAACATCATCATCCTTGTCGTCCGTTACTTCGGTGGCGTGAAGCTCGGCACAAGCGGCCTCATCGTTGCCTATCGCACAGCAGCAGCCGAAGCCATCGCCAATGCCACCATCGAAGAGCGACAGGTTGAGGCGCAATATGAGTTCTCTTTCGAGTATCCCTTGATGAATGCTGTGATGAAAGTCGTCCGCGACATGGATGCCCGCGTCCTCTCGCAGAGCTACGACATGGATTGCCAAATGCGCGTCAGCATCCGCAAAGGCCTCCTCGAAGAACTCAAAACCCGCCTCAAGAAAGCCATTGAGCCTTATTGAATCCTCACAAAATGGGCTACTGATTGTTGATTATGAAACGAGTTCTTTTGTTGATACTTTTGCTTGGTTCTCTGAGTGCTTTGGCTGGCGATAAGCAAGGCTCGACGAATGTCAATGTGCTGCCGTACTGGGCGATTGGTGGATTTACGAGGCCGGAGGGCAAAAACCCGATGGTAAGTCCTGTTGCAAACAATTTCTTTTACTGCCCGATGAAGAAGGCGCAGGTGAGGTGGGAGTGTGCCGACACGTTCAATCCAGCGGCTGTGGTGAAGGACGGGAAGGTGTGTGTGCTCTATCGTGCTGAGGATGACCCGAATGCGGGCATTGGCAAGCGGACATCAAGAATTGGTTATGTGGAGAGTGTCGATGGGTTAACCATCGACCACCGTTCGCCGGTGCCGGTTATGTATCCCGACCAGTCGGCTGTCTCGAAGGAATACGAGTGGCCGGGCGGCACGGAAGACCCGCGAGTGGTGGAGGCAGAGGTAGATGGAGAGCCGCTTTATGTGATGATGTACACTTCGTGGAACCGTTCAACGGCGCGGCTAAGTGTCGCCACGAGCCGCGACCTCAAGACATGGACACATCACGGGCCTTGCTTCCGCACGGCATACGACGGGAAGTTTGCCAACCTCGCCTGCAAGTCGGGTTCTATCGTTACGGAAATTAAGGACGGACGATTGCAAGCGGCAAAGGTGATGGTGAATGGTGAAAGCAAGTACTTCATGTATTGGGGCGAGTCGTGGGTGTGCGGCGCAACGAGCGACGACCTCATCACATGGACCCCCATCGTGGATGCCAACAAGGATTTGCTCTATTTGGCAAGGACTCGCAAAGGCTTCTTCGACAGCAGCTTTGCCGAATGCGGCCCGCCAGCGGTCGTTACGGAGAACGGCATCGTGCTCATCTATAATGGCAAGAATGCGAGCGGGAGCAACGGGGATGCTTGCTATGCGGCGGGTACGTATGCTGCCGGGCAGATGCTATTCAGCGGGGAGAACCCGCTGACACTCGTTGACCGCCTTGATAAGCCGTTCTTTCGTCCCGTTGCCGATTTTGAGAAGAGCGGGCAGTATGCCGCCGGCACGGTTTTCACCGAAGGTCTCGTCTGGCACGAGGGCAAGTGGTTTCTCTACTATGGCTGTGCCGATTCGTTTGTCGGCGTGGCTGTCTGCGACCCGCAGACCTCGCCACATGAGGGCGACCCCATCGTCACAGCAGAGGTGCCAGAAGGTGTCATCAACCAGCAGACGGCTCTCGGCACAGGCAAGATGACTTGTTTTGTGAACTCTGCAAGCGGTTATGCCTCGGAGGGCGAGAGGCCGTGCTACATGAACACCAGCTACATCTATCCCAGTCGGAAGTGGTGCGACGCAAGCACCGTGCAGCCGTGGATTGTGCTGGAGTTCACGGGTATTTACGAAGTGAACCGTCTCGTCTTTCGGGATGTGGAGGGACGCGAGTCGAACTGCGGCAATGTGCCTGAGTATTGGGTGTATGGCAGGACAAAGACAGGCGAGGAGTGGACGCTTTTGGCGCATGAGGAAGGTGTAGGCGACAAGGCAGAGAAGGACATCAGCTTCACGCCTACCGAGGTGCGTTACCTGAAGCTTGTCTTCTCGCGCGGCACTCGTCCCAGCGGCGAGGCCGACAATGCCATCCGTCTCTATGGCTGCGATGTCTATGGCCGCTTCGTGAGCGAACTGCCCCGCACGGATGGCAACGTCAGTATCGGCAAGACCATCCTTGCAGCCCACGATGCGCCCGACGCCACTTGCAGCGCACTCAATCTGCTGACCGGCCTGCCTGCTGCCGAGCGTCCGTGGAAGCCCACGACACCTCAGCAAGGCAGCGACCCCTTCCGATACGTCATTGTCGATTTGGAGCAGACATGCGACATCAAGCGCCTCTTGCTTTGGGATGCCAAGAGCATCGATACTGATGCCACGAATATGAATGCCTATCAGGTGTTCATCAGCGAGGAGCAGCCCGACCTCAGCCTCATAACGAAGACGGGCGACAGCAATACCTGCTGGACGCAGGTGGCGGACAAGAAGAATGCAGGCTCAATCAATAAGAAGACCGTTACCCTCTCAACACCTGTCCGAGGCCGCTATGTCAAGCTTGTCTTCCCTCGCACATCAGCCAGCATGAACAACGCCGAGCAGCCTGCCCTTTATGCCTTCCATGTCTATGGCACTCCCATCGATGACGAGGACGGCATCGATGAAGTGAAAAGTGAAAAGTTAAAAGTGAAAAATGATGAGGCGACCTATATGCTTTCAGGTATAAGGGTGGGGGATGGAAACAAAAAGCCCGGGCTTTATGTGAAGTCCGGGCGAGTGGTGTTGGTGCGCTGAAGCAGTTGCTCTTTATTTGAACTTGAAGCCCAGCGTGCAGGTGATAGCGTGCCTTGTCAAATCGAATTTTGCAGGAGCAATCGTCTGGTTTGCAAGTTCTGGATTCATTGCCACGAATTGTGAGTTGGATGCTGTTTGTGCAAAGCTTGTGTCGAAGGCATAGAAGTCGCCCTTCTGGTTGCGGAGTTTGTAGGCGAGGTCAATGTAGAAGCTTTTTGTGCGATAGCCCACACCGAGCGTCAGGAGGTTGGTCGCGCCAAGGCGCATGTAGCTGGTGCCGGTGGCATAGTTCATAGCAGCGCTGTTGAGGTTGTACTGGTCATAGCCGACATGCTTTTTGTAGGCAGAAGTGCTCAGATTGTAGCCCAACCGGAATGCAAGCTCTTTGGTGGCATTTATTTCGAAGCCGGCGCGCAGCGTGTGTGTGCCGCGCAGGTTGTCGCGGGTCAGTTGGTTCATGGCAACGTCCTTCATGTTGCCATAAGAGACATCTTCATATTTTGGATACCCCATGCTGGTGCTTGCGTAAGTTGCAAACTCGTAGTCAACATCCCATGCAAAGTTGCTGCCCACTGTGCTGCCGATGCTGGCGCGTAGCTTCCAAGGCGAGCGCAGTTTGAACTTCAGATAGCTTTCCCATTCTTCTGTGCTGGCTTCGTCATAATAGTCATAGATGCTGAAGAGTGTGCTGTTTTGCAGGCGATACCATGTCGGTGTCTCTACGGCGAAGCCAAAACGGAGGGAATTGTCCGGGATGGGGAAGAAGATGGCACCGAGCTTGACGTTGACGCCAGTGCCGGAGATGTTGACATCGTTGTTGACATCGTAGTTTGCGCTGCCAAGCATGTCATTCTCGCCATAGACATTCCATCCGCGATAGCGCATGTTGTCTATGCCAAGCGTAAGCCCCAGAAAGACCCGGTCGTTGATGCTGGTGCTCAGGTTGAAGTCGAACGACTGCAGAGAGCCTTCGCTATGGTGGGTATAGATGTTGCTTGAAGATGAGTAGTCGTTGTAGCGAAACTCCTCACCGTTGCCGTTGGTGGCAGTTTTGAAGAATCCACTGGTCAGCGCCAGTCCAGCCAAGTTGTTCTGCCAGCCTTCGTCCCAGTCTGTAAGTTCTGCCAGTTGATCCATTTGGCTGAGGCCGCCCAGCGCGCCGAAGGCATAGAAGTTGTGGTTGAAGTTGATTTTCTTCTGGTAGTTGAAGGCGAGGTTGATGTGAGGGCAGGTTGTGCTGTTTAGTGGCATGTGATAGACGAAGCCCGCCTGGTCGAAGGTGGCTTTGCCCCGATTCTCCTCGTTGATGTACGACTTGCCCCATGTGCCGCCGAAGGTCATTGCAATGTCGCTTCTTCGGTAGATGCCGATACCGGCAGGGTTCCAGCTGATGACGCTCATGTCTGCGCCGAGTGCGCCGAGTGCGCCGCCCATGCCGACGTAACGAGCTGTGCCGATGACATCACTTGAGTTGTTCGTGATGCGTTCGTTGATGTATGTGTCTTGTGCCTGTGCTGCGAATGCGACAGCAAGGAAGGGAAGTAGAATATAGCGTCTCATAATTTACGATTTGACGAGTTACTATTTACTATTTATTTACGATTTGGCAATTTAGCTATTATCTGCGACCGCCTCCGCGTGAGCCGCCGCCACCGCGAGAACCGCCTCCGCTGAAGCCACCGCTGCGCGAACCGCCTCCACTGAAGCCTCCGCTACGAGAGCCTCCACTGTAGCTGCCACTTCTGGAGGAGCCTCCACTGTAGCTGCCGCTGCTTCTGGTCGTCCCGCTGCTATTGCCGCTGCTACGTGTCGTTGTCTGGTTGCCGCTGCGCGTCGTTGGCTGATTGCCGCTGCGCGAAGAGCCTCGGCCGACGGAAGTGTTGTTGGAGCCGTTAGCCATCTGACGTGTGCCTTCGCCTCTGGTGCCGATGTGTGCGCCTGATGCGGAGCGGGACGGACCTACGCGGCCATTGCCCATCCTTGCACCTCCTGCGCGGCCATTATAGGTAGCAGAGCGTTGACCCATGTTGCGGTAGGCTGTCGTCTTGTGGCGTGTGGCGTGACCGCCATAGTGATAGCCGCCTCCGTAGTGGTGGGGATGATACCCGCCGTAGTGCCAGCTGTGGTAGTAGGGATAGTGCCAGCCCCAGCTCAGGCTCCAGCCGTTCCAGCCAATGGAACTGTAGTAGTAGGGCGAGTGCCATCCATACCAGGGGCTGTAGTAACCATAGTAGTCCCAATAGTAGGGGTCGCTAAGGCAGAAGCCACGATAGCGTGCCAGGCGGGACGTGTAGGTGAAGTCGCCGTCGTAGAGGCCATCGCTGTAGCCGTCGGCATAGCCTTCATCGTAGCTGATGATGTCGCCTTGCGCAGGGGCAGAGGAAACATAGAGTGTGTCGCCTTCCAGACGGTAGCTTGCTGTGCCTCCATTGGTTCTGGAGTAGCGGCGGTTGTATTCATCCACGTCGCGCAACTGTCCGCTGTGGTAGTCGGCTTCAGCCTCGTCGTCGAAGCTGTAGGAGGTTGTCGGGCGGTTCTGCACCGTAACGGTTGTGCCCTGCTTCTGTGCCTTCTTCTTGGAGGACATGAAGTACATATCATCATCGTCCTGTGCGTATGCGCCAAGGCAGATAGCCGAGAGCAACATAAGAGTAATAGTCCTTGCTTTCATAGTGCTTTTGTTTTTAATTGTTGATGCAAAGTTACAGCCTTTTGTGAAATAACCAAAAGGGAAACGCCTATTTTGGCGGGGAAATTTCCCCATGTGGATAAAAAGCGTTACTTTTGCATACATTATTTAATAATATATGAAATACTTTGAGGTAAAATGTACGTTGCAGCCTTTCAGCGAGACAGCCGCTGATGTCCTTTCTGCGGAGCTTGCTGAGATTGGGTTCGAGTCGTTTTCCCAGACGGAAGACGGGTTGCTGGCTTACGTTCAGCAAAGCGAGTGGGACGATGCAAAGATGCAGGAGGTGGTTCATGGCTTCTGCCTGCCTGGGGTAAGTATTCGCTATACATGCGATGAGGCTCCCGACGAGGATTGGAACCAGGTCTGGGAGGAAGAGGGGTTTCAGCCAGTAATAGTAGATGCAGCCTCGGCTCTGATTGTCGTTCACGACGTCAAACATACAGACGTGCCGCCTGCCAAATACGACATTCTCATTACGCCCCGACTGGCGTTCGGCACAGGCAGCCACCAGACCACGCGGCTCATCCTGCGCACCTTGGCACATCTCGACGTGGAGGGCAAGCACGTCATCGATGCCGGCACAGGCACGGGCATACTGGCTATCATGGCCATCAAGCGCGGAGCGGCGAGCGTCTTCGCCTACGACATCGACGAGTGGAGCGTGGAGAATACGAAGGATAATTTGTTGCTGAACAAGACCCCCTCTAACTCCCCCTTAAAGGGGGAGAACACTGCGCGGGAAGCCTCCCCTTTAAGGGGAGGTTTGGAGGGGTCTTTTGTTGTGGCTTGTGGCGACAGCTCTGTGCTCGAAGGACAGCCGCAGGCTGACCTCCTCATTGCCAATATCAACCGCAACATATTGCTTCAGGATTTGCCCCGCTTTGCGAAAGCGATAAAGAAAGGTGGCAGGATGATTCTGAGCGGCTTCTATCTCTCGGACGTGCCCGTCCTGACGGAAGCCGCTGTGCAGCAAGGCTTTTCCTTGCTGAAACAGGAAAGTGAAGAGGAATGGGCGATGCTCCTATTCGAAGCGGATGCTCTTGGCGGGCGTGATGTTTGAGACCACGAAGCTCGGCACAATCATTGCGAGGGCGCTTATTACGAATGTCCCCGCATCGATGGCTGCCACCCATAGCCAGTTCACCAGGACTGGCACTGCCTCGACGTAATAGACTTCGGGGTCGAGAGTGACGATGCCTGTGTATTTCTGCACGAGGATGAGGGCGAAGGCCAGAATGTTGCCCAGCACGATGCCGCGAATGATAATCAGCAGGGCATAGTTGATGAAGAGGCGTTGCACTTGGCCATTGCGTGCGCCGAGTGCCTTAATAACGCCAATGAAGTTGGTGCGCTCTAATATAATAATGAGTAGGCCGCTCACGGCGGTGAAGATGGAGACGCAAATCATCAGGATGAGGATGACCACGATGTCCATGTCGAGCAGCTGCAGCCAAGCGAATATCTGCGGATGCTCCATGCGGATGCTGAGGCTGGAATAGTACTCGCCGTAGGCATCCTGGCGGTGGTTGACTTCGTTCACCACATGGTATAAGCTCTCGTCGAGGCGGTCGAAGTCCTTCAGCCTTATCTCCGCGCCGCCATATTGCCGGGAGTCCCAACCCAAGAGGCGGTGGATGGTGAAGAGGTCGGTGTAGGCAAAGTTCTTGTCGAAGTCGGTCAGGTTGGTGCGGTAGATGCCTGCCACGGTGAACTTCCTTGCCCTGACCGTCTGCTCGAAGAAGTAGGCATAGATGGCTTCTTCTATATCGACCTGCATCTCACGCGCCACCTGTTGTGAGATAACCAGTTTGCCGGAACTGGCGGAATCTGTGAACTCGGGCATTTCGCCCTTCACCAAGTGGCTGCTGATGAAGCTTTGGTCGTAGTCCTGTCCGATGCCTTGGATGGCGATGCCCCGGAAGTTGGCCTCGGTCTTCAGCATACCGGGTTTGGTGCAGAAGCGTGCTACGGAGGCGACATTGGGGATGGCTGTGAGTCGCGACACGATGGAGTCGTCGATGACGATGGGCGTCAGCTCCTGCTTGCCGAGGCTCTGGTAGTTGAGCACCTTGATGTGTGCGCCGAAGCCCAGCACCTTGTCCTGCACCTCGCGCTGGAAGCCCAGCACAATCGCCACGCTGACCAGCATCACGGCCAAGCCGATGGCTACGCCAAAGGTGGCGATGCCTGTGGCCAGACGCGAAGCGCGTCCGCCATTCCCGCCTTGGGAGAAAAGCCGTTTAGCGACAAACCAGGAGAACATAGGCATTATATGCAGTTAAGAATTAAGAGTTAAGAATTAAGAAAAAATGTATTGGAAGATATCTTTTTCAAGGGCAAAATGTATCTTTCTTAATTCTTAACTCTTAATTCTTAACTCGTCCAGGATAGGCTTCCAACGCCTTCCTCAGCACAAACAGCGCCCTTGCGAGGTCTTCTTTCTTGAGGACGTAGGCCAGGCGGACTTCGTTCTTGCCGGCTCCGGGTGTGGTGTAGAAGCCTGCGGCAGGAGCCATCATAACTGTCTCGCCCTCGTAGTTGAACTCGCTCAGGCACCAGGCACAGAACTTCTCGGCATCATCGACGGGCAACTTGGCGACCGTATAGAAGGCTCCCATCGGGATAGGACTATACACGCCGGGTATGCGGTTCAGTCCGTCGATGAGGCATTTGCGACGCTCTACATATTCGTCATAGACCTCGCGGCCGTATTCCTCGGGTTCGTCAAGGCTGGCTTCGGCTGCTATCTGGCCGATGAGTGGGGGACTGAGTCGTGCCTGACAGAACTTCATCACAGCCTTGCGCACCTCCTTGTTCTTGGTGATGAGCGCGCCGATGCGGATGCCGCACTCACTATAGCGCTTGCTGACGCTGTCGATGAGCACGACGTTGTTCTCGATGCCCTCCAAGTGGCAGGCGCTGATGTAGGGGCTGCCCGTGTAGATGAACTCGCGATAGACCTCGTCGCTGAAGAGGTAGAGGTCGTACTTCTTCACGAGGTCGCGGATTTGGTTCATTTCGCGGCGCGTATAGAGATAGCCTGTGGGGTTGTTCGGGTTGCAGATGAGGATGGCGCGTGTCCTTTCGTTGATGAGTTCTTCGAACTTCTCGACCTTCGGCAGGGAGAAGCCCTCGTCGATAGTAGTCGTGATGGTGCGGATGACGGCCCCTGCTGAGATGGCAAACGCCATGTAGTTAGCGTAGGCAGGTTCCGGCACGATGATCTCGTCGCCGGGGTTGAGGCAGGCGAGGAACGAGAAGAGCACCGCCTCGCTGCCGCCGCTCGTGATGATGATGTCCTCGGGCGTCAGGTTGATATTGTACTTGGCATAGTAGCCCACCAGCTTCTTGCGGTAGCTCAGATAGCCCTGGCTGGGGCTGTACTCCAAGATGGTGCGGTCGATGTTCTTAATGGCATCAATGGCCGCCTTGGGCGTAGGCAGGTCTGGCTGACCGATGTTCAGGTGATAGACATGTATTCCTCTGTCTTTTGCAGCGTATGCCAGTGGAGCCAGCTTGCGGATGGGCGACTCGGGCATCTCAACGCCTCGTACGGAAATCTGTGGCATCTTCTAATTTACAATTTGACGATTTACAATTTACTATTTGCGGGTGCAAAGGTACAAAAAATAGTTCATAGTTCATAGTCCATAGTTCATAGTTTTTTCCTTTTTGGGGCGATAAGCCAAATAATTATGAATTATGAACTATGAACTATGAACTAAAATCCGTACTTTTGCATCGGTAAAAAGATTATCATGTCATGCAGCAACAGATTCTGCACCTCCTTTGTACAGCTGGCACTTGTCGGCTTCACTTCTCGGGACGCGAGCATGAACTCACGCCGGGCTGTCTGATGATAGCGATGGCAAGTCATGTGGGAAACGTCCGGCCAAGCGAGGATTGCCAGCTTTATCGGCTCCTTTTGCCTGCCGAGGAGCAGGCGAGCTGTATGCCACGAAGCACCTACGGGACATGCGGCTGGCTGCACCTCTTCATGCACCCTATCTTCCTGTTGGAGGGGGAGACGCTTGCTGTCCTGGAACGTGACTTTCAGGATGTTCTGTTCCGCCGCGAGCACACACCCGAGGCATACAGGCACGAGGCCGTTCTGCAAAGTATGCGTATGCTCTATCTCGATGCCATGAATGCCCATGCCGCTCTTTTCGAGCACCAAGAAGCCACGCAGCGGTCGGCCGACATCATGTCGCGCTTCATCCAGATGTTGGAGGCAGGAAGCTATCGCCAGCACAGGACTGTCGCCTGGTATGCGCAGCAGCTCTGCGTGACCCCCAAGCACTTGCACAAAATCTCGACGCAAGTCAGCGGACGCACGCCCAGCCATTGGATTCAGCAGTTCACCGTCATGGAAATCCGCCACCTGCTCATGCATAAGAAGCTCACCGCAAAGGAAGTCGCAGCAAAGATGAACTTCGACACCTCATCGCATTTCAGCCGCTATCTTAATCGCTTGTGAGATGATTTGTTTCGGCAGTGGAAACAAGTTGTTTCGCCCGTGAAACAAAGTGTTTCCGCACGCGAAACAACTTTTCTAAGCACAGACTTCGATGTACCTTATGCAGGTGTGGGGGCAAATATCCTGCAGATAGGAAATATCGGTAACAGGTTGCGAAATATCGGCTTGGCTTTGTGCCTACATTGTTCGTACCTTTGCACTGGAAAACAATCAACTTTCAATTACAGAGTTATGCAAATCCGTACATTATTATTAGGCACTTTTGCCGCAAGCCTCTCCTTGCAGGCCGAAACCACAGAAGAAAGCATTCGGGACACTACACAAATGAGCGAAGTGGTGGTGACGGGCAGCCGTTCTGCCACAGACATCCGCCATCTTCCCATGACCGTCAGCACCATCAGCCGCGAAAAGCTGACGGCCAACGAGCGTACCAGCATACTTCCCGCCATCATGGAGGAGGTGCCGGGCGTGCTCGTCACCAGCCGGGGCGTGATGGGCTACGGCGTGAGCACGGGCGGTTCGGGCAGCATCAACGTGCGCGGCCTCAGTTCCGGCGCGGGTCAGATGCTGGTGCTCATCGACGGACACCCGCAGTATCAGGGCATCTTCGGCCACGGCATAGCTGATGCTTACCAGACGTTGATTGCCGATAGGGTGGAGGTGCTTCGCGGCCCCGCCAGCCTTCTTTATGGCAGCAACGCGATGGGCGGCGTCGTGAACATCGTTACACGCCAGCTTCCTTTACAAGGCACTCCCCCAAAGGGGGAGCGGGGAGGGGGCTTCTCCCAGCATACCACCATCAATGCAGGAGCCGGCAGCTACGGCACAGTACAGGTGGAGGGCAGCAACCAACTGCGTGCAGGGCGCTTCACGAGCACCGTTGCAGCCCAGTACCAACGCTCGGACAACCATCGTCCCGACATGGGCTTTGAGCAGTACGGCGGTTTCCTGAGCCTCGGCTATCAGCTGTCCAACCATTGGGATGCAAAGGCAATGGCAGACATCACACACTTCAATGCCAGCAACCCCGGCACCGTCAGCAAACTGCTCCTCGACAACGACCAGAGCATCACGCGCGGCTCTGCCAATCTTGTCCTTGAGAACCACTATGCGAAGACCAGTGGTGTCGTCAGCATTTACAATAATTACGGCAATCACAAGATAGATGACGGTTACGAAGCGGGCAAGAAGCCACAGACCGACCTCTTCCGCTCTCGCGATGCCGTTGCAGGTGTTTCCGTGTACCAAAGCATGATGGCGACGAAGACAACGCGCGTTACGGCAGGTTTCGACTACCAGCACATCTACGGACGCGCCTGGTATCAGAACAAGAACACGGGAGCAACGGTGACGACCCAGCAGCGCAAGATGCAAAGCGCACACAACCATGCGGACGAGGTGGCAGGCTATGCCGATGTCCGTCAGGAGATAACCAAGTATGTGACGCTCAACGCCGCCCTTCGCTACGACCACCATTCCACCTCCGGCAGCGAATGGATTCCTCAGGCGGGCTTTGTGGTGCGTCCCATCGAGACAGGCGAGTTCAAGTTCATGTTCAGCAAGGGCTTCCGCAACCCGACGAACAAAGAGAAGTATCTCTACAAACCAGCCAACGAGGAACTCCGTGCCGAGCGTATGCTCAACTATGAGGTAAGCTGGTGCCAGCGTCTGATGGAGGGTCGCCTCACATACGGCATCAACCTCTTCCTCATCAACGGCAGGAACATGATTCAGACGGTGGCAATGAAGAACATCAACACCGGCAAGTTCCGCAACAAAGGTGTGGAGGTAGAGGCTGCATGGAAGGTCAGCAATCATTGGCGCATCAGCACGAATCACAGTTATCTGCACATGGACAGTCCCATTGTGGGTGCTCCCGACTACAAGGGTTACATCGGAGCCGACTGCGTCTATGGCAAGTTCACGGCTACTGCAGGCTTCCAGCAGCTCGTTGGCCTCTATACCGCCAATGGCATCAATCCCAAGCAAGAAAATGCTTCTCTGCTTCACCTCACCCTGGGCTATCGTCTATGTCGCCAGCTGAAGCTATGGGCAAAGGGCGAGAACCTCCTCGGGCAGAAGTATGAAATCAACGAGGGCTACCCCATGCCAAAGGCCACCTTTATGGGCGGTGTGACGGTTGACATCTAAATCCTATTCAAATAGTTTGTCGTCCAAAGGCATTACCTTGAGGCTTCGCAGGTGGGTAATGTCATTCGAGGGCACGCAGTCGTGGTGGAAGAGCCACCAGCGGCCCTCGTAGCGGACGATGCTGTGGTGTGTTGTCCAGCCAACGACAGGCTGAAGCAGTTCGCACTTGAAGCGGAAGGGGCCGTAAGGATTATCTCCTACAGCAAGGCAGAGCAAGTGGCTGTCGCCCGTTGAGTAGGAGAAGAAGTATTTGCCATTTGCCTTGTGCATCCACGATGCCTCGAAGAAACGATGTGGGTCGCCCGCCTTGAGAGGCTCACCTTTCTCATCTACGATAATGACAGGACGCGGAGCCTCGGCGAATTGCAGTACATCGTCGCTCATGCGTACCACAAATGAAGGCAAGGCCGGCACGTCGGGTGGACAGAAAAGTTGGGTCTTCCTGTCGGGAGCGGGGCCAAGAACGACAGCCTCCCCCGTCCCCTCCAAAGGAGGGGAGAACGGCGAGGCACCGGGACGATTCCCCCCTCCTTTGGAGGGGACGGGGGAGGCTCTCCATTGCAGTTGTCCTCCCCACAAACCTCCGAAGTAACAGTAAATCTCGCCATCGTCGTCTTTTAAGACACAGGGGTCGATGCTGAAAGAACCTCTGATGGGATGTTCCTGAGGGATGAAGGGACCTTCGGGACGCTCGGCAACGGCTACACCAAGATGAAATACACCATTGTAGTCCTTTGCCGAGAAGATGAGGTAGTAGCGTCCATTCTTCTCCACAACATCGTTGTCCCACATCTGCTTCTCTGCCCAAGGCACTTGGTCAACATCAAGGATAACACCGTGGTCGGTAATTTCGGCTTCAAGGGGATTGCCTGAAAGGGAAAGCACATGGTAGTCGCGCATTTGGAAGTGACCGCCGTCGTCGTCGAAGGCAGCACCCGTCTCTATGTCGTGCGAGGGGTAGATGTAAAGACGGTTGTTAAACACATGGACCGAAGGGTCGGCCATATAGTCGCTGGGGAATAAATAGCGTTGCTTTTTTAGTTCAGAGTTCATAGTTAATGTTGACTTCTTTCTTCTATTTCTTTGTTGATTTCATCGAGCCTCTCGTCTGTAAGAGGATATTTATAAATAAGACATCCTACGACAATAAGCAGGACGGCTGGAATGATGCAAGTGAACCACAGGATTGCATTTTGTGCAGTTGCCTGATACTCATTCAGCTTGGTGTAGTAAGCATTTACAGGCGCACTTATAAAGGATGCAAGGAATACCACCACAAAGATGCTGAGCACCAACTGAAGGCATTTGTTAGCCTTGAACTCGGCAAACATCTCGCTGTATGTGACAGGTTTCTTTGGTGTTGTAGCGATTCTTTCCTTACAGCTAAAGAAGCAAAGAAGTAAAAGGACGAAGCCGACAATGGCGAAAATGCACGTCACCGTAAACCATGCTATAGGCTCGGTAGGCAGGGCTGACTGTTCACTCGCCAGGTTAAAACCAATCATTCCCATAACCAAAGGCGTAATCCAACCTGCTATTGAGAAGCCTGCCTTGAAAGCCACACCAGCAAGGGCATTAACCGTGGCTGCTGGCCTGTTGCCTGTACGGTACTCAGCCTCCGTAATTACTTCAGGCACAAGTGCCCACATCAGAGAACCGACAAGAAGGCCTACTCCTGTCATTACCTTTGCAGCCTGAACGATGGTATTGCAACTTTCAACGTCGAAGAATTTGCCAATGGAGAACAGTATGGCAAAGCCAATAAAGCCGATTGAGAGAAGCAAATAGTAAAGGCCTTTCTTGCCAAACCACTTCTTTAATATAGGAAGAGAGGGCAGGATGATGAAGGCGGGAATTGTACCGATAGCCATAAATGTAGCTTGATTCCAGTCGATTGCGGTATGGACAACAATGGCAAGTCCGATAGGGAAACCTGCTTGAACAATAATCTGACCGATATTGGCGCATACCATTCGTGTGGAGGTAAGAATCAGCACTTCATCGTTGTCACGGGTCATACTTGCCATGATGGAACCGTAGGGTATATTGACCACTGAATATATCATGCTCAATACGGTATAGCTGACTGTTGCATAGACCAACTTCAAGCCCATAGACCAAGTCGCGGCATGAGGAAGCATCAGCAAGCAGGCGGCAACAGTAAGGGGGATACCGCCGTAAAGAAGGTAAGCACGATACTTGCCCAACTTGGGATTGCGATTGTCAATATACCGCCCAACTACAGGACTCCAGAAACAATCGATGAGTCGGACCGAAAGAATAAGTCCGCCTACGAAGGCAGGATTGATTTTCAATACTGTAGTAAGGTAAAGCATCAAGTAACATGCCACCGTTTGGAAGATAAGGTTCTGCGCCAAATCTCCTGAACCGAAGCCAATGCGCTGCAACCACGAGAGGCGATAGAAGCCTGCTTTTTCTTTTATTTCCATTTTTCCATGATATTTTGTCTGCTGCTTTTGCAAAGATAGCAAAAATGCACCAAAGCTGTGCGGAAACGAAAGGAAAAAGCACCATAATTGTGCAAAATGTATTGTACTACATATTTTATTGCTATCTTTGCGGAAGGAATAAATGCAAAAACTAAACGAATATCACTATGACACGCAAACACATTACCTTCCTTTGCCTTTCGCTGCTAATCCTGTTGGCTTGCTCTACAAATGGCGAAAAAGCCGTCACCTTCCAAAACGAAGGCAATCCCCTCATCCGCTCGTGCTACACAGCCGACCCTGCACCCGTCGTCTTCGACGGACGACTGTATCTTTATACTGGTCACGACGAGTGCTTCGAGGACAGCGCGGGCTACGAAGGACTTTATGGCTTCAACATCACCAACTGGCTTTGCTTCTCGACCGACGATATGCAGACTTGGACGGAGCACGGCGTTGTGCTCAGTCCTGCCGACTTCAGTTGGGCTTCGGGCGAGGCTTGGGCGGCTCAGGTGGTCGAGAAGGACGGCAAGTACTGGTACTTTGTCAGCACACAATGTGCCGACCCCAATTGCAAATCCATCGGCGTGGCTGTTTCCGATTCGCCTACAGGCCCCTTCCAGGACGCTATCGGGAAGCCTCTCATTGTGGATAGTATGACGCCCAATGCCCATCCCCTTGGCTGGTGGAACGACTTCGACCCGACGGTCTTTATTGACGATGACGGTACTCCTTGGCTCAGTTGGGGCAATGGAACTTGCTTCCTAGCCCGCCTCAAACAGAACATGATAGAACTTGACAGCGAGATAATGTCCCTGCCTATGGAGGACTATGTGGAAGGCCCGTGGCTTTATAAGCGGCGTTCGGAAGAGGGAAAAGATTGGTGGTATATGGTATATGCCTCTGGGGGCAAGGAGGGAGGCGAGACCATTTCATACGCTATGGCACCAGAAGTGACAGGCCCCTGGACGTACAAAGGCATGATTACAGGCACAGCCAAAGACAGCTACACCATCCATCCGGGCATTGTTGATTTCAAGGGGCACACATATCTCTTCTACCACAACAGCACCCTGTCTCTGCACGGCTATGGTCCTGCCACAGGCCGCCGCAGCGTCTGTGTCGATGAGATGTTCTATAACCCCGACGGTACCATCCGCCCCGTCACCCAGACCTACGGCACACCAGCCTCTGCAAAAGACTAAGAAAGAGGGTTTGTCAGTTTATGTTGACACACCCTCATGTTGTTAAACTCTTCGCTGTAGAGTCTTTGGATTCATTCGCATATCCCATATATCTACGATACGGACAGTATCGGATGAAGGATAATATACATATATCAGTTTGAAGCATCCCATCAAAACAGCACGCCTGTATATGCGACGTTTGTTAAGCAATAGTTGTTCACGAGGGAATGATTCAGGGAACCTGCTTATTGCATGTTCAACTCTTTTCTTCCTGGCAAACCAGCGAGAAACTGTAGCAGCACCGAACTCTTCAAGCGCATAATCCAAATGTTCTACAAACTCGTGCCTTGCCCTTTTGTTCCACTTTATCGTAGCCACGGGTATTGTTGATAGAGTGCTTGGTCAAACTGCTCCGAAGTTACCCACTTCTGTGGGTCTTCATGTCCTGCCTCAATCTCGTCAAGGTCAGCTTCTATGTCTGCTACTCGAGCTTCAAAGGCATCAAGGTCTTCTGTATAGAACCCAAGCTTCCCGACAGGTGCTTGTGGCACATCGTCTTCAGGTTCATACATGGTGTTAGCATAGCCGCTTCCTGTAGCAGCATAGCCAACTGGTTGTTCACAGCACATATCCGTGCCTTTCCCTTCTTCGATTTCGGAATAACCTTTTCCTGTCATAGGGTATATTCATTTATAGAGTGCAAAGTTAAATGATTTTCAGTAAAAAACAAAAAATCCAGAGGCTTTTCTTTGCAGTTTAGGTTTTTGTTTGTACAATTGCAATGGTTTTGTGCCACACAGCGGTCTGGTACGAACACTTATCGGAAAATAAACGAAGCGTTATGCTCGTCTTGTCATATGGAAACCTGAGAAACTTCCGACGTTAGACATGAGGTGAGATAACGGCTTCCACGTTTATAGCGTGGACTGCTGTTATAGCATCTTGTCTAACAGGCAATCTCAGGGCCTCCATATGAAGATGCGTATATATCAGTTCCACGCTTCCTGCATCTAATAATCGCTCTTTGAGGAACTGGTGGGGCAAATGAAATAAAAATGATGAAACATTATTGTTATGTTTTGCTGTCTTTTATGATAGTAGCAATGTTAAGTGTTAGTCTTGCATCGTGCGGCGATGATGATGAGAACAACTTTGTTTAGGTAGAGTAAGTCCAATAGATAAACACAAGAACTCCCCCTGCGGCATGTGCCGCAGGGGGAGTTCTTGTGTTAGTCAGGAATCAGACCTGAATTATTTCATCTTGTCAGCGAGGACTTTCATCCAGTAGCCGCCGATGACGCTGCGGGCCTTGAAGCCCACCATGCTGCCGGTCTTCGTGTCGTGCCAGTCGGAGATGGGCACGCGGCTCGGTGTCTCGTTGATGTACTTGTAGAGGGGCATGACGAAGGCTTGG
>JAFXVN010000023.1 GCA_017524545.1 Bacteroidaceae bacterium | reverse complement strand
TGGAACTGGAAGAAACGCTGGCCGTTGTCCGTGTGCTTGAAGAGGGCTGGGGCGGCAGCATCGACTTTACTGACGTGCTCCTGCTCTTGAAGATTGACGGCGAATGGAAGTGCGTGGCCAAAGCATACAATCAAAATTCAAATACGATTAAGAAATAGGTCATGAAACAGTTAAGTCGTATCGTGACCTTTGCCCTACTGTTGTGCATTGGCTCAACGGCAGTCAAGGCTCAGAGATGTAATCAATGTGTAACCCATAAAAATAATGTAACAATGAACAAGAACAATGAAACCGTACAAGGCATCCTGAATGCCATTGAACTTTATGCTGAAGCAGGCCGCAAGGCAAGTCGTGAACTTGGTGAGAAGGCTTTTACGAAGGAAGCCACCATGTCGTGGGTAGAGAAGGGTGTGATTACCACCGTACCCATCAATGCCCTTTTCGACGTGCTGGAGCAGACGGGTGAGGAAGAAGTAACCTACACCGTCGAAGACGTGACTGTTGCAGGTAACATAGCCTTCGTGCGCATCTCGTCATCGTTCAGCAAACTGACCACCTTTAACGACATGTTCACTCTGGCTGAGCAGGACGGTGAGTGGAAGATTGTCAGCAAGATTTACAGCGTGAAGTAATTGCAATCACTAAAAAAGGGGCAGATTTGTGCTTTTATAGCCGAGTCTGCCCCTTAAAATAGTTAAAACTTGACGGTATTTCTGGAGAATTGTGTACCTTTGCATTCGATAAACGAAACAGATAAGTCGTGATTTATGACAACAATTATACGAAAAGAAGAACTTTATTTTCAGCCGTATCTGGGAATAATAGGTGGGCGGCATCTGACATTACTGAATAATTAATTTGTATGGATGGAATTGAGTTTATTTTGTTGCTTTCGGCTTTTTTCGTAGTTGTTGTTATCATCATCAATAAGAAACAAAAGAAGCCAAAAAGAATCATGCCGGAAGGCAAACTCCTGAAAAGTGAGATAGTCTATCAAGACGGAGTAAAGTTTTATGTGGAGAAGGTTGTTTGCAAAGACTGGCATGTCGGCATTCATTCATATTATCTGATTTACGACAGACTAGTAGAAGGACGAACCATCGTTGAACAGAGATGGAGTTATGAAGATTTCTGTAACGTCAGCTTTCGCCTCGAAGATTGCACCTACCTTCTTATCCGGCAAGTTGAAGTCGTTGCCCTTGTCCGCAGTTTCAGACCAATTCCGATTGATGAGTTTGACCGTATTGCCATGCCATTGGTCATGTAGTGACATTAATTCCAATTTAGCGAATCTGATAAATGAAGATAACGAAATTCCCATCAGCATTGATTAGCGGTGACTGTACTACGTCATCGCTCACGCTGGACGGCGGCAGCATCATCGACCAGTGCATCGTGACGGCTGGCGAGAGAGGCACGTTCTTTCTCGAACAACATCTGCTCTACGTGGTGCTGGGAGGAAGCGTGAAACTTACTTGTGGACGCCAGTCATGGACAGTGGGCAAGAACCAGATGATCCTGCTTCGCAAAGCCCATAGTGTCAGCTACGAGAAGAAAGGCTCGCCAGAGACGGGACTCTTCGAGAGCCAGCTTTTCGCCATCAACGACGAACTGCTAAAGGACTTTCTTACCTCACAGCAAGTTAACGTGCCGCCAATGACCGAAGAGCTTGGTGCACAGGTTTCGCCCATGAGCGACCGCCTTGTAGCCTATTGCTGGTCGTTGGCTCCATACTTCAACGACCCTTCTCAGATTAATCCCGGCTTGCTGCGCCTGAAAGTGATGGAGTTGCTTTTCAATGTGATGGACTGCTCAAAGAACATCTTCCGACAGATGCTCCAGTTGCGCCAGCCTGTAAAAGTGGACGTTCATCGCGTGGTGGAAGAAAACTACGCATCGCCTATTTCGCTTGAAGAACTTGCCTATCTTTCAGGTCGTTCCCTTTCCAGTTTCAAGCGCGACTTCCAAAGCATCTACGGCGAAACACCAGCCAAGTGGATTCGTGAGAAGCGCCTCTCGAAAGCCCGACAGATGCTGCAGGCCTCACAGATGTCCGTTGCTGATGTCGCCTACAGTCTTGGGTTTGAGAATCCGACGCATTTCAGCCGAATCTTCAAACAGCGATATGGAGCTTCTCCAATATCCTTTATTGAAAAGGGAATTACAGTGAGTTAAGTGTATTGACCTCAGTCCTACATTCATCTAAAATTGATGAATAACAATTCTTTTACAAAAGAGTATAACAGCCATTTCGCCCTTGGAGAAAGAAAGATTGACTGCGTCCATCCCTACACTGCTCGCCGCAGGGGCCCTTGCAAAGGAAATAACAAGAGAATAGCGATGCTATTTGTTTTTCTTTTTTACTGACACCAATTTCAAACAATTTTGATTGGCGTCAGCAAAAAAAAAGAGACACCTGATTGGGTATCTCTTGTTAGTTCCTTTGCGGAGAGAGAGGGATTCGAACCCCCGGTGCCTCTCAGCACGCCGGTTTTCAAGACCGGTGTAATCGACCACTCTACCATCTCTCCAAAGAGGGGTCTTCCTCAATTGCGGTGCAAAGGTACAAAGAAAAGTTGAAAAACTAAAAAGTTAAAAGGTTAAAAAGAATGAAAAGTGAAAAATTATTTGCTTTTCCCTCAGTTTTTATCTTTTCCGCTCCTTTTTCTCCTCAAAAAGCCATCTTGATGAGATAGAACACGACGGGGACGAGGAGGCTGGGCAGGAGGTTGATGGTCTTGCAATCCTTGATGCCAAGTATGCTAAGCCCTGAGCTGAGGATGAGTACGCCACCCACTATGCTCAACTCTACGCGCATGGGTTCTGGCATCCCGTCGCCGCAAAAATAGCCTATGGCATAGAACATGCCCTGCCAACAGAAAAGGACGGGAGCGGCAAGAAGCATTATCCTGCCATACGAGGCGGCAAGTACGGCCGAGGTGACGAGGTCGAGTGTGGCATTGGTGTATAAATAGGTGTTCGCCGGCTCATTGAAAGCCATGCCTCCCGTAGGGGAAAGAGCCGAAAGTACTGGGCCGACAATCGAGAAGGTGCCGATGCAATAGAGAAGGCAGCCAGTAAAGACCCCCTCCAACTCCCCCTTAAAGGGGGAGAGCTCCCTCCCTTTAAGGGAGGGTCGGGGTGGGTCTGTGAGCTTGTTGAGCCTACCTGCGAGGTCGAGCTTCGTGCCGATAAGTCCTCCGATAGCGAGGCTCAGGATGAAGAGGACAGGGTACTCGCTCTTAGCCATATTGGGCAGCGATGCATTCACTCCGAGCACGATGCAGCAAAGCCCAAGCCCGTCGAACAGCACCTTCTTGTACTTCTCTCCAATGCCAGAGCGCACCATGGCTCCAAACGCACTGCCTATGATGATAGTGCAGGTATTGACTATTGTTCCTAACACCCTATTTTATTTACTATTTGACTATTTACGATTTACTATTCATTTGCTATTTTACCACTTACCCTTTGTTTCCCCCTCCTTTGGAGGGGTTAGGGGAGGCTGTTAGGGGAGGCTTTTAGCCACGCCAGCAGTTCGCCTTCGCTCGTCATGCGGAAGCGGAAGGTCTGGGCACGGCTTTGGTTGTACTGCTGCTCTATGTAGCGAAGGCTCTCGTCTGTCTGGCCATCCCGCAAGTGCTGCAAGGAGCGGTCGCTGATGACAAGGACATCTGTGGTGTCGTCTATATAGGCATTGGCATAGACACCCCGGTTGCCGAGCATCTGGTAAAGGTCCGCCTGAGGAGCCTCGGTGTCTGGAGCCAGATAAAGCTCTTCCATGTAGAGCGGGTTCAGGCTCCCGTCATAGCGGAACTGCGAACCGAGATAATGCCGAAGCGTCAAATGCAAATCCTTACTGATTTGCGCAGGCACTTTATAGGGAGCGTAATGCCCTTGGAAGATGTCGTCGAGATCTCTCTCGCTCAGAATCCTGGGCTGATAGCCATGATAAGCCAGCTGCTGCAAGTGGTCGAGGGCATCGGCAGGCACATCGCTGCCCAGCACTGCATAATGGAGAGTGCGGCTCAGTCCCTGCTTCACGTCGGCACCAAGAGCCTGAAGCTTTTTCTGCAAAGACTTTGATGCGGTGCGGAAACTGCCAAGCAGACAGACAGAGCGGCCTGTGAAGGGTGTCTCCTGCTGGAAGTCTGTATCGCTGAAGAGTTCGTACTGCATAGCGCTTTAATTGTTGCTTTTCCTTTTCCCCGCAGGAAGCTGGCGAACGGTGATGATATTGGAAACCTCGCCGCTGGTGAGGCGGAGCGTCGCCCGACGCTCGTTCTCGCGGTCGGTGTTCCTTTCAAGGGTGAGGTTCACCCGATAATGCTCATCCGAGGAGCCGAACATTCTGTCATAACTAAGCCAGTTGGGAGCCTCGCCCTCGAACGCAAGCTCCCAGTTGTTCTCTACGGTGAAGCAGATGGAGTCGCTGGTCCAATGGGCACTGTCTATCAACTCATAATGGGCCACTTCTGGTATGCGGGCTTTTTCGTCGAGCCAAGAATCGACTATATAGTCAGGATGCGACAGATTAAGCAAACCAAGCTGGATGACAGGCGACGAATAGGAGTAGTCGTACGACTGGACAAGCACCGACCCTTTGCGTGTCTGCCCCGTGGCATTGGGTTTCACCGACACATGTATCGTCCAGAAGTATTTCGTGTTGTCGTTTTTAATCTCTGTATGCGAGTCTCCATATATGCTCAACCAATCAACCTGGGGCGTTGCTGTCCAACTGTCGAAGGAGTAGAAGAGCAACGAGTCTAACGTATGGTCGGCATAAAGGACATACGGTTTATCTACGGGTGTGAGCTCATGCGTTTCAATCTCGTTACTGCATGAAATCACAAGGGCTGGCACTGCACATGCAAGCAATACTATCTTAATCTTATTCATCATACATTATTCTTCTATTCTATGGGCAAAGTTACAAAAAAACAGGTAATACACAATGCATAATATATAATAATATGGAAGCTAAAGGCATTTTTACTGTTTATTGTCTATTATTTATTGCCTATTTCTTTGCATCTTTGCATATAAATGTGTAAATTTGCAGAATGAAGCATCGTTTGGGCTTGAACTAAAGTGAAAAACATCTACCATAGGGACATCGTCGAGATTCTGCTTGAATGCGGCAGGGAAGGTCACCGCGTCAAGAACATAGCACGCCGCATCTACAACCGGCATGTCGATCTCTTTGTCTCGGATATCAACTATGAGGAGATACGCAATAGCGTGGGGCGTTACCTGTGGGAGCAGAGCCGACGCAACGAGTCGCCTTTTTGCCGCACACGCTACGGCACCTACGCCATGAAACCGGACTTTGCCATCCAGCTCGACCTCTTCCTGGACAATGCCATCCGCAGTGAAATACGCAAGGAACAGGCAAAGCCCGTGCCCAACCCTCACCACGTTCAGTTGGAACTGTTCAACTTTTGAAGTAGTAGATGAATGTTGCCAGTCCCTCGAGGGCTTTCTTTCCTGTCTCCTGAATCTCGATGGTGAACTTGATGGTGGTTTTGATGGCACCGCGCAGATTGGCAAGTTCCTCCAGCTTGGTCTTCATGCGGATGTGCTGACCGCTCAGGACAGGCATGGCGAACTTCATGCGGTCCATGCCGTAGTTCATCATGCGCTCCAGGTTGTTGACCTCGATAATCTGATTCCACAAATGGGGCAACATGCTCAGGGTCAGGTAGCCGTGTGCGATGGTCTGACCGAAGGGGCTTTCCTGCTTCGCCTTCTCGGTATCGACATGAATCCACTGATGGTCGAGCGTTGCATCGGCAAACATGTTGATGCGCTCCTGGCTTAGCTCCACATAATCACTTACGCCCAGTTCCTGTCCCACATACTGCTGGAAGTCCTCATAGGAATTGATAACTACTTTACTCATCTGACAATTTCACAATTTGACAATTTACATTTTAACGATTTCTTGTGCAAAAGTACGAAAAAAGTTGAAAGTTGGGAGTTGAAAGTAGAAAAATATTCGGGAAAAGTCTTAACTTTGCACCGAAAAGCATACGCCAATGTACTGCAAGTGCCATTCTCTTTTTGTCCTCGCCTTGTTCTGCTGCCTGTTTGCTATGGGCGATAACTCTGCCGAGCGCACCAAACGCGACTTCGTGCGGATAGGGCTGACGCTTTATGAAGGCAACCGTGTGACCATCCTCCCCACGGGGGAAATCAAGTTCCGCGACCTCTTCGAGGCTGTGGAGCGAGCCGAGAAATACATTCTGATGGACTACTTCAAGTTCCAGCAGGACAGCATCTGCGGCGTGCTCTTGGAGAAGCTGCAGCGCAAGGCTCGCGAAGGTGTGGACGTACGCATCATCTTCGACAGCTTCGGCAACAAAAGCAGCGACCTGCCGCTCTCCGACACTCTGCAGGCACGCATCCGCGAGTCGGGCATACAGATTGTAGGCTTCGACCCTGTGCGCTTCCCGTGGATAAACCATCTCATGCACCGCGACCACCATAAGATAGCCGTCATCGATGGCAAGGTGGTTTATACTGGCGGCATGAACGTGGCGGACTACTACCTGCACGGCAAACCGAAGGTGGGCAAGTGGCGCGACATGCACATCCGTATGGAAGGCCCCATCGTAGAGGCATACGAGGAGCTGTTCTGGAAGACCCTCTCTAACTCCCCTTTAAAGGGGGAGAAACATAAAGCCTCCCCTTTAAGGGGAGGTTTGGAAGGGTCTTCTATTGCTTTCGCTTCCCGCTGGCCCAAGGAGTCGCCGCGCATCATGCGACAGACTTACCGCATCGCCATCGACAATGCCGAGCATCTGGTGCAGATTGTCAACCCCTATGCAGGTCTCTTCGGAGAGGTAAGGGCGGCATTGCGCAGGGCACTGGAGCGTGGCGTCAGGGTGCAGTTCATGGTCTCCACCAAGAGCGACGGCATGGTGAACGACGATGTCGTAGGGCTGGAGATGCGCAAGCTTATGAAGCGCGGTGCGGAGGTCTATTACTACAACGACGGGTTCCACCACAGCAAGGTGATGATGGTGGACAGCCTCTTCTGCACCGTTGGCACCACAAACCTTGATGCGCGTTCCCTCTGCTTCGACTACGAAGTGAACGCCTTCATCTTCGACCGCGCCACAACGCAGGAGCTGCAACAAATCTATACCGAAGACATCGAGAAGCACAGCACCCTGCTCACCCCCGAAGTCTTCAAGGAACGCTTCCCCCTGCGCCGCCGCATCCGCTCCCGCATCTTCACCATCGCCAAGCGGTTCTTATAAACAGACAAAGACAAGGGGATGTGTCAAAACCCTCGTGACCCATCTTGCCGAGCGTAGCGCAATTGTTGAAGGTGATGTTGTCCGCATAGTTGGCACCCAGCATACCGCCGTCGCCCTGAACACCTGTGCCGGAAGTACCTGTAATATCTACATTTGTAATGACATTCTCAACGAGTACTGTGCCTTCGGCATGACCGATGAGCGCACCGAAGTGAATCTTCGTCACCACAGCCGTGCCTTCTACGCGCAGGTTCTTGATGGTGGCACCGTCTGTATAGCTGAAGAGACCGCCATAGTCGAAGCCGACCGTATAGTTATAGGTAATGGAATGTCCCTTGCCGTCGAAGGTGCCAGCATACTTATTGGAGCTTGTGCCGACCATTGTATTGTCGGTCAGCACGATGTCGGCTGTCAGCTGGGCATCAAGGTCTGTCTGACCGCCGTTCACAGCTGCTGCGAAGGCCACGAAGTCGTCAGCTGTGGCAATCTGCGTCTGTGCGTTCGCACTCGCTCCCCCCGCAAGCCCAAGGACTGCAAGCAGAAGCATCGGAAGAAATCTTCTTTTCATAGTACAAATGTGTTAAGGTTAATAATATAAATTAAGGTAAAGTATTCATTGTTTTTCATGTATGGCTCCGAAAATATACGATTTCCGCAGGACAAAAGCAAAAGAAATGCCTTTTTTTTATGCTAAAAACTGCCAGGCATCATCATAATAATATAAATAATGTGTATCTTTGTACCGATACTCACGTGTGCATACATCTTTATAAAACCTATGAGAAGATTTTTGTTCCTGTTTCTTTTGGCTGGGCTGACCCTTCCCCGGCTTGCCTGGGCTGCCGACGAACCCAAGAAGTTCCCTGCCGTACCCGACAGCGCGCTGCTGCACCATCCTTTCAACAAAGCCGACGAGAAGATGTTCCGTAACCCGGACCGCATCTTCTACCCCGAGACGTGGTTCCACTTCGTCAACGGAAACGTGAGCCGCGAAGGTATCACGCGCGACGTGGAAGCCATAGCCCAATCGGGTATTCAGGGCATCCAGCTCTTCCACGGACGCATGAGCGACGACGTTTGGCCTGGCACGGAAGAGCCTATCGAGTGCCTGACACCCAAATGGGAGGATTTGGTGCGCCACACAGCTACCGAGGCACACCGGTTAGGGATGCGGTTCAGCCTGCAGACTTGTCCCGGCTGGGCCATGAGCGGCGGGCCGTGGATTAAGCCCGAACAGGCCATGCGGCACCTTGCCTATACGCGGACAGACGTGCAGGGAGGCGGGGAGGTGGACATTTCTCTGCCCATAGATGCCAAGGAGGAATGGCGCGACTGGCGGGATGTCTATGTGCTGGCTTTCCCTACGCCCTTGGGCGACACCAACCGCTACTTGGAGGTGGAAGAGGTGAGAGCCGACGACCACCAGCAGGAATGGGAACGACTGCTGAAGGAGGGGAAGGACTTCGTGATGCCTGCCACACAGCCCGGCAAGCCCTACCGTTTCAGCCTGAAAATTAAAGGCGACGAGGAGGCTCGCTCAGTGGAGTTCAACCCCATCGACAACTTCAACCACGACTTCTGCGTCCAGCCAGACATACACGTCCGCATCCTTGCCGACGACCAAGTGGTATTAGACTCGGACTTCCCCGCCGGCAACTGGCAGGACTCGGAGAAGAGCATGACGTTTGCCCTCATGGGCAAATCCTCCACGACTTATCATGTGGAAATCACCAATCTGCACAACATGCACATCCGCTACATGCGCTTCCTGTCTGCTGCCCGTGGCCATAACTGGGAGATGGAGGCAGGATGGACATCGCGACAAAGCCTCCCCCATCCCCTCCAAAGGAGGGGTGTATCATCCTGCCTCCCCGCCATTCCCCCCTCCTTGGGAGGGGACGGGGGAGGCTTTATCCATCGCGCCGACATCTTCGACATCTCGGACAAGATGGATGCCGACGGCCAGCTGCACTGGGAAGCTCCGCAAGGGCAATGGACTGTCCTCCGCATTGGGCACGTCAACACTGGCAGGAAGAACGGGCCTGCACCAAAAGAGGCGACGGGATGGGAAGTCAACAAGCTCGACACGGCCTTCGTCACCTACCAGTTCAACAGCTACATAGGCCGTCTGGCAGACGGCCCGCTGAAGGGCTTGCTCGACAACATGCTGATGGACAGTTGGGAATGTGCCTCGCAGACTTGGACGCGACACATGAGAGAAGAGTTCCTGTCGCGCCGCCACTACGACCTCACCACCTGGCTGCCTGCCGTCTTCGGGTGGGTCTTGGACGACCGCGAGCAGACCAGCCAGTTCCTTGCCGACTGGCGGCGCACCATCCATGAACTCTTCACCCAGAACTTCTACGGACACATGACCCGCCTGGCGCATGAGAAGGGAATGACGGCAAGCTACGAGACGGCGGCTGGCGACATCTTCCCTGCCGACCCGATGGAGTACTACAAGTATGCCGACGTGCCGATGGCCGAGTACTGGCAGCCCTTCAGCAACTTCCTCGCCAACCACAACTACAAGCCCATCCGCCCGACGGCTTCGGCAGCACGCATGTATGGCAAGCCGAGGGTCAGCGCCGAGTCGTTCACATCCTTCGTCCTGACTTGGGACGAACACCTATCCATGCTGCGCGAGGTCGCCAACCAGAACATGGTCGAGGGCGTCACGCATACCGTCTTCCACACCTATACGCATAATCCCGACCCCGACCGCTACTTCCCCGGAACGTCCTTCGGCAGCGGTATCGGCACGCCTTTCCTGAGGTCGCAGACCTGGTGGCCCTACATGCGGCACTTCAACACCTATCTTGCCCGCTGTGCTTTCATGCTCGAGCGCGGACGACCCGTGAGCAGCGTTCTCTGGTACTTGGGCGACGAGACGGAGCAGAAGCCCGACCAGTACACCCCGTTCCCCGAGGGCTACAAGTACGACTACTGCAACACCGACGCCTTGCTCCATCGCATCAGCGTGCGCGACGGCAAATGGGTGACTCCCGAAGGCATCAGCTACGACCTGCTGTGGATTCCCAAGCGCGGACGGTTCCTGCCCGAGACGCAGGAACGCCTCCGCCAGCTTGTGGCACAAGGCGGACATCTTGTGTTGGAGCCTACCCCTAACTCCTCCCAAAGGGAAGGGAATCTGGAGGCTACCATAAAGGAATTAGGCCTGAAGCCCGACGTGAAATTTCTCCCCAAAGCTCAGGCGCAGGCGGAACTCCCCTCCTCTTGGGAGGGGTCGGGGGTAGGCTCTTGGCTCCACCGCCAAGACGAGGGAGCGGACTGGTACATGGTCTGCCCGAAGCAAGAAGAGGCTTTCTGCGGCACCGTCCTGTTCCGCCAGACGGGACGCGCCGAGCTGTGGAACCCCATGAACGGCAGCATCACCCCCGTCGCTACACGTCAGGACGGCGAGTATGCCAGCCTCGACCTCAACCTCTGTCGTGGAGAAATGGTGTTTGTCGTGTTTCATCACGATAAAGTGAAAAGTTAAAAGTTAAAAGTGAAGAATAATAGTAACCACTTGGAGAATGAAAGTAACCCTGATTTTTCACTTTTCACTTTTCACTCTTCTTCCCTCCGGTCAGGCGCAGGCGGAGCACTCTTTACTCTTACCTTCCCGCAGGGCTGGGGCATCGAGGCACCCCTTGCCCTCAATGGGTTGAAGCCTTGGAAAGACCTTCCTCTAAGCGACGAGGGCAAGGCTTTCTCCGGCACCGCCACCTACGAGACCACCTTCCAGCTCGACCACAAGCCAAAGGACAGACTGCTCCTGAATCTGGGTAAGGTGGAGGAGATTGCCGTGGTCAGCGTGAACGGGCACGTTGCCGACACCCTTTGGGCAGAGCCTTACGAGACCGACATCACGCGCTACGCCAAGAAGGGGCGCAACAGCCTCATCGTGCAAGTCACCAGCACCTGGCACAACCGCCTTGTCTATGATGCCCGCCTGCCTCGGGAAGAGCGCAAGACCTGGGTCATCAACGGCCCTTCGGACAAAGCCGAGCTTCTACCCTATGGACTCCTCGGCCCTGTCAAATTGATAGAGCGGAAATAACACAAAACGCAGACCCCACCTAACTTCTTATATTCCCAACCTTCCTTCATGCCTCTATCTCCTTCTCTTTATACAACGCCAAGCCCTTCACCGTCAACAGATATTTCTGTCGTGGATGACGAGGCGACTGGGGATAAAGCAGACGGACGTAGCCCTCTGCGATAGCTGGATTTAAGTGATATTCAATGAAGTTAGGTCTGTGTTTTAATCCTGTTCTCTCCATTAACTGAGAGACAGACAGCTCTTCATTCCCGATAACCTGTATAAGTTTAATGATTAGCGGATTGGATGTATGCAATAAATCTTGAACTTGCTCGGGTACTTGTCCTGTACTTGTTCGGGTACTTGTTCGGGTCTTCCATTCTTCAGATGGATTGACTATCATATACCTGTTCTTTAGCTCATTCGTCTCGCCAAGCAACAGATTACGGAAGAAGCGTACCAGGAATAACGGTTCTGCATTGATGCCTTTCTGCACATTGCGATAGTTTGCACGCACCAACGCATTACGGAAATACCTGGAATAGCGCTCAAACATATCATTATTTACACTAAAACCCAGGGAACGAAGATACTTGATGGTAAAAACAGCTGTGGTTCGAGTGTTGCCCTCACCAAAGGGATGAATCTGCCACAATCCAGCCACAAATTTTGCCAGATGCTCTATCATCTGTTCCTTGTTTAAGGCCGTATAGTCGAACTGTCGCTCTTGTTCCAGGTCGTATTCCACAGTCATACGAAGGTCCTGCCAGCGTCCATAGAGCACTGTATCGTTTCGCAAAACCCATTCTTTCTTCGAAATATCATAATCGCGGAAGCGTCCAGCATGTTTGAACACGCCTTCGAAGATAGCGCGATGAATGGCAGCAAAACCTGCCACACTAAAAGTAAAGGCATCCGTCTGCATAAGTTTCGAGATGTTACTCGACACACGGTCTGCCTCTTCCTTGTCTGCATCGTCGTTATCGTGAGCAGTCTTTTTGGTGTAGTATTCCTTCACCAATTCGCGTGCTTCGTCGATGGTGATTTCGCCTTCGATATTTCGGCGTGCAGTTTCTTGCAGATATTCTGAGGTCTTCAGCCCATCTACAGCTTGCAAACCAATAGCCACACGCCAAGCCTCCGCCCGTTCACTCTGTTGCGGCTCGCCCTGACGGATGTATTCGTCGAAATTGATATATTGTTCCTTCTCGTCCATAGGTCACTACAAGAATTTCTCCTTAAACTCTCTGACGGCTGCCGTCCACGTCATCCAGCAGCTTCAAGAAAAAGAGGTAAGGTATCCTATTTCGCATCAATGCGGTTTTTTATTTCTCCTGTTATCATATCGTGTTACCTATTTCTTTTTATAGTCGTTTAGGATTATACTCCCACCTGCTTTTGTCCAAACTTTTCCATGTTACATCTCTGACAGTTACTCTGACACTATCTCTGACACTATCTCTGACAGTCAACTATTCAAAATTAACTTATAATTAGCATTTTACATACATAACATCTTTACTGTTCCTGCTGCCTCCATTTACAACTCTTAACAATTTGACATCCACCAAATCGTTAATATACTTCTTAATATTTGTAGAATGATAGCTTACACCTATATGATTCAGAATTTGGCGACTTGTTCTTGGCAGACGACAGTAAACACATACTAATCTTTGCCTGGTGTTTAGTTCGAATGGCGCAGCAGGTTTAGCAGCTTTCGATTCTTCTAAAACTTTCTGATCTCGTTTGTTGTCTTGTTGTTTCCTATACAGCGTCACTTGGAAGAAACTATCTTGCATGAACGTAGGAGTGGGCAATCCCATAGCCTCACATTGTTCTATAATGTCGGTGGTTCCAGTTCCCATGCGCTCTATATAGCCAGCCAAATAAATGGGGTGAGCCAATACAGGATTGGTTGGAACAGAGGAATGAAGTTGAGACAGTTGTGGTATAGTCATTCCGTATGGCAGCGTGCCTGGATTCAAGATTTCCAGACGGTCACGGAACAACATCACCTGCACACTGGCATTGCTGGTGTAGTCGCGATGAGCCACCGCATTTACAATAGCCTCGGTGACAGCTTTTACAGGAAACTCATAGTCAACATTAACCGAAGTCGATTTAGACCTGTCGCCCACCCTTGCATCAATATGCCCCATCACAAAGCCGACGGCTTGATCTACCAGTTCGAAGATGCTGCCACGGAACACCTGATAGAAGGGGATTGGCTTTTCGACCTTAGTGCCGTAAAACTGAGCGCATTTCACTTCCGATGTCAAGAAGAATTTCTGTGGGTCTTTGGCAAACAGCAGCAGGGCGGAATTGGTCAGTCTGCCGTCCTCTGCCATCAGATTCAGATGCGTTAGAATCTTAGGGATACCAGCACTGAACGGTATGGGGAAATTACGACGATCGTGAGCCAGACTGACAAACAACTCTACTTTTGCAGGATCAATGTCGCTAAGGGTGGCCGTGCGATGGAACGTGGCATCAAAAGGCAGAAGTCTCAGATACTCCTTCTCCTCCAGATAGCGAACCAGCGAAGTATAGACAGCTGTACGCAGTTCTTCGTAGCCGCTAAAAGACTTACGTACGACATCCTGTTCCACCTTGTGGATGAAACGTTCTTCCTTGGGATGGCGCGCAGCCACATTTTTCAGATAAATAAGCCGATGCTTATGTTGCTGGGTTGCCACATCGTATTCGCGTTCTGTGGGCGATATGCCTTCTTCGTCTTCGTAGCCATAATGCTCGCCATATAGTCCCAAGTATATGTCACACTGTCCAGCCTCAGCGAGATAGGCTTCTTGTGCCGAAGTGTTGATGGCAGGAAGCTCCTCGAAAATGAAGGGAATGAAGAAACGACCCAACAAGGCATCCTGTCGGATATAGTTGCAGAGTCGCTGGCGTTCATCGACGAACTCGGCCTGCACGCTACTGATGAATACTCTGATTTCTGCCATAGTTTCTTTGCCTTTCCGTCTGCAAAGATACGAATAAATAGCGAGAATAATCGTGTTTTTACAAAAAACATCTATTTCCAAGAGAAAAGCCTCGCCTGGCCTGCACGAGCAAGCTTCGCAACAACACAAACCAAAGTAAAACGCTCTCCAACAGGGAACAAACTCTCGAAGAACACGATATAAACCTCCCCATAACGCGGCATAAAAGTCTTTTAGGCTCGTTATATAATTATTTTCAAGGCGTGAAAATATATTATCAAGCTTTGAAAATATATTTTCATGGTTTGAAAATAAATTATCAAGCCTTGAAAATAATTTGTAAGCTCGCTCTGCGAAGTTTTGTGGCACGCTCTGCGAGGTTTTACAGCACGCTGTCCCCGATTACTCTGCTGTGTTGGTTTCCAGCCACATCATAGCTTGTAAAACATCTTATGAGCGATTGGGAATAAAACAAAAAACCGAACAAGCGATTTTATGAATTGCTTGTTCGGTGGTGTGGGAGGTCGTCACGGCCCCACAAGGGGGAAGGGAGTGGAAGGAGGTTCTATCATCACTTAAACATCTTTTTACCACTAACTATATATATGCCACGAGACGATTTCCCATTTACCATTTGGCCAGCAAGATTATAGATGGTCTCGGACTGGTCGGACAAGTCAGACTGGTCGGACATGTCGGATAAGCCAGTTGCATCATCCTCGGCGAAGAAGAATGCCTTCACGCCGCTGGTGCTCTGATAGTAAGCCTTGCCTGCAGGAATGGTTGTGCCTGCGGTTGCCCAGTAGAAGCCAACACCTTCGCTGCCATTTGCGAGGATGTACATTGTGCCGTCGGCTTCGGTGGCAAAGCCAGTACCCTGAAGCTCGTTTGCAATGTTTATGGCGGGCAAGTCCTTATCCGTCTTATTATAATAGGTGCCTTTCAGGATAACGGGAGTGTTGGCAGGAACATTTTCAATCTCCGTAAGCTCGAGCCATGTTTTGTTGAGGACAGCAACGTAAGCCTTCACATCACCGCTGAGTTCATAGCCAGCAACATCGTCGTAGAAGGTTGCCCAGCCTGCCTCGCCAACGTATGAAACCTCGGCGCGTGTCTGGTCGAGTTCGGGATAAGTGTCTGTGCCAAGCGTCTGACGGAATGTGCCGCCAAGCTTGTAGCAAAGCTCACCCGTAGCAGCCTGTTCTGCGGTTACGCCCTCGTAGCTGTTTGTCTGGTCGCCGCCCATGGGATATGAGCAGGAGAGCTGAGGCAGCGTGGTGTAGCAGTTGATGAAGTGACCGCCAGCCGTCTCGCCGGCCATAGCGTTCGTCTGGGAATGGGTGGTGACGAACTGGATGTCGCCACGAGCATAGCAGTTCTCCATGATGGCATTGTCGTGGTGCTCGCCAGCCATAGCGCCGCAACGAAGGTTGGCTGTGCTCTCGACGTATGCGTTCACGAGGCCGAGGTTGTAGATCTTGCCGCCACGCAGACGGGAGAAGAGGCCGCCCTCGCACTCTGTGCTGACGAAGAGGTTGCTGATGACGTGGTTGTTGCCGTAGAAGGTTCCCTGGAAGGGACGTTGCCAATTGGCATCGTTGTTCAGGCCGATGGGCTGGAACTTATTGCTGTACTCCATGTCGATGTCAGCCGTCAGAGAGCCGTTGGCACCCTGTTCGCCGCCATTGACAATCTGGGCGAAGCGAATGAGCTGACCGAGGTTGCCGATGGTGTAGGCAGAGAGGTCGATGTCGTAGCCAGGCTCCTGTAATTCGCCGCAAACCTTGCAGATGCCGTTCTCGTAGATGTGGGGGCATACAGCCTCGTCGGTCTGGATGAGGCGAACCTTGGCGTTCTTGTCCTGAGTGCCGTCGCAAGTGATGTGGAGGGCATAGTCGCCATCCAGCTCCTCAACCTTGGCGTAGGTGGCGTTCTTGCCGCTCAGCTCGAAGTAGCGAGCCACGCCGCCGTTGAAGTTCTCCTCCATCTTGACTGTGGGATTGCCTTCTGAGTCGTACTCTGTCAGCTTCACGTTGTCAACGTAAACTTCGTGGTTCACACTGTTGCCGGCATCGACGCGGATGCCTACCTTGCCAGTGTTGAGCAGGGCGAGGTCCGTCATGTCGCACTGTGTGAAGGTGTCCTCCAGCTTGTCGTCGATGTAAGTATAGACCACGTTGCCATCCACCTCAATCATCACGTGACGCTTCTTCCAGAAGTCGGCCTGATAGAAGTCGGGATAGTCGGGACCTGCAGCATGAGCCTTCCACGACTCGTTGCCGTTGTCGAGGTGATAGTAGTTGCAGACGCCCCCGTTGTTCCTGTAGTTGGGTGAAATCTGCCACATGTAGTTGCTGCCGCTCTCGTTCATGCCGAAGACGAAGGAGACGTAGCCGCTCTCGATTTGCACGTCTGCCTCAACGGTGTAGTGCATCTTGACAGCATCCTTGAACATGTTGTTGGGGAAGTACTTCACTTCGCTAAGGTTGCGGCCTTCGGTGGTGATGGCGCCGTCGGCCCAAATGGGGTCATTCTTCCAGTTGCCATTCGTAGCCTCGAAGTCCTCGAAGTAGAGGTCCTCTTCGGTATCGTTGGCCGTCACGCGGAAGTAGTCGTAGGTGGCCGACTCATTGACTTGTCCGTCGTGGTCCTGACGTGTGCCGACCATACCGAAGCGGAAGTTGCCGTCGCGCTGGTCGATGAGCACAAACTCTGGGCTGTCTGCACGGCGCAGATAGGTGTCGGCATGAGTGCCGTCGCCGCTGACAACAATCTTGGTGACGAACCAGTCAGTAGTGTTCAGCGTCACGCCCTTCTCGGCTGTGTTAATCTCAGCAAGGAGAATGCCACCCACCTTCCAGTCGTGAGGACGGAACAGCGACTTCGAGCCGTCGAGGCCCACATTGAACTGCCACATGCAGATGCTGCCACCGAAGCCTTCGTATGCACGGAAGGCAATACCTGCGCCAAGGGCGTTAATCTTGAACTTACTCTCGATGGTGTAGTTATCAGTAATCCTGTAACTCCACGCCTGAATGCCACAGACCATAAAGGCCAGAAGCATTGCTGCAATTCTCATTCTTTTCATTTTGCTTGACTGTTAAGAATTAATACGTTGGTTATATAATATAATAATGTATGTATTACTGACGCGTTAAATACTTCTTCCCGCCATGGACGACTATGCCATTGGCTACCCTGCCGTTTATCTTCTGACCGCCGAGGTTATAGACGGTCTCATCATCTTTCACTTTAGACTTTTCGCTTTTCACTTCACCGAGGCCGTCCGGCACTTCACGAAGCCAAGCCAGGATGTCGTGCGACATCTGCCCCGTCACCTTCAGCCTGCCCGATATGATGCTGCCGTCGGAGAAGGGATTGGAAGCGGAGAAGTCCTCGGAGAAGACCACATCGCCCGGACCGCTGCCGCTCTTCACGCGAATGCTCACATCGTCGAACCAAGCTATCTCAGTCTTGCCGTAGGCATCGTCG
Organism: Bacteroidaceae bacterium; assembly: GCA_017524545.1. Lineage (GTDB taxonomy): Bacteria > Bacteroidota > Bacteroidia > Bacteroidales > Bacteroidaceae > Physcousia. Next base: position 18,843 of record JAFXVN010000023.1, on the reverse strand, counting down.
TGAGCTTGACGGAACCCTATCTTGCCAAAGGCGAAACTGCCGCCGCGCTCATCTACCAGGACATCGTCGATGTAGGTCTTGACGTAAGCCTCATCCTCTATCTCGAGTCTCACCTTGAAGGGACGGCCCACCTGAATGCTGGCCTCTGCGGGCAAATCCACTTCGCCCAGCAGGGATGCATTGCCACCCAGCCAGCGATGGGGACGCAAGCGGGGATGCTGAGGGTCAGAGGCATTGAACTGCCACATGTAGTAGTCCTGCTGGCCGGTTATGGAGAAGCAGATGCCAGCCGAGAGCTGCTCCACCTCTGCCATCATCTCTATGGTATAAGAAAGCTTCTCGTCCGATGGGTCAATAGACGAACCATTCTTCAGCAGCAAAGCGTCATCGACGAGGAAGACTGACTGGTTGGGATGCAGGGTAAGACTAAAAGAAGAAGAAGAAGACCCCTCTAAATCTCCCCTTAAAGGGGAGACTTCCTTCGCGGAAAGCTCGCCTGCTTTCTCCCCCTTTAAGGGGGAGTTAGAGAGGGTCTTGCCCGTATGCGGATTGAGCAACGTGAGCTTCGAGGCTGTAGTCTTAACTGTTATCGTATTCGTAGCAGACGTGGCATCGATGTTGCCGAAGAACCAGACATCCTTCCCGTCTATCACCTTATGTATATAGTTGAAGGGATGGGAAGCGTCCGAAAAGACGACATCCCTTTGGGGAAGGCATTCATCCATCACCTCGCCCAAGGTCTCGGCAGAGGGAACGGAGAGGAAATAAGCCTTGTTCTCTTCCGAAGCAAGCATCCGTGCGACGATGCTCTTCACTTCCTCGTCGCCCTCGCTACCGTCGGCAGACTGCTGAGGGTACTGAGTCGTGAAGATGACCTTCACGCCCTGCTCCCATGCCTGCTCAATCTTCTTCAGGTTACTCAGCGAGATGACCTTCACGCCAGGAAGCAGGATGACAGAGAAGTGCTCATGGTTGACATCATTGTTCATATTGAGCTTGCCGTCGGATGCGCTGCAGCGGTCGTCGAGCACCTCTGGATGCAGATAGGTGAAGTCAATGCCGAGGTCGTCGGTCAAGTAGTGCGAAATCTGCGGATAATCCGTACCCTCCACATCGACGCCACCTTCGTAGTAACCCTTTGGCCCGTCGAGCCTGTGCCCGGCATATAGCGTCTGAATGGGATAGAGCACCGCCACGTCTGCCACATGTCTTCCCTCGCGGGCCAAGATGTAGTTCAGGCGGGAAAGGAAGGCATTGAAGCGAGGCAGCTCTGCCTTGTAGAGCGGGTTGCGCCACGAGAGTTCGGGCAGGAAGGTCACGTCGCCGTCGTTGTACCAAACGGCATGGGGGATGAGGTGGTTGATGCCCTTCGTATATTGCTCAATCGCTACCTCGTAGAGCTTTTCCACCGCAATGTTTCCCATAGCGCCAAACGTCTCGGACATGACGTAGGTCTTGTCCCAGTTGTTGGCCGATGAGGAGACAACCTTGTAGAAGTCCTCGGTATTGCGGCCATTCCCTATCTTGTCGATGCCAGGCATGGTGAGGTGCTTCCCGACGAGCATCAAGTCGCCCGCCACACTGGTAGGGTTGACTATCTCCTCCTGGTCTTGATGGCCAGTGGCAAGGATGCCGTGCGCCGTTGCCCAGTCGCAGATGGTCTTCATAAAGCCTTCGCTGTAGAGCGTGGAGTGCAGACCGAAGAGCAGGTTTCTGGCCCATGCCGTCTTCTCGCCAATGTCGTACCAAAGAGCAGGATAGAGTGCATCGGGTGAGAAGCCGTAACGTTGTTCGAACTTCTCGTTGAAGTCGCCCGTCCACATGCGTCCCTGTGCTCTGTACATCGTGGGCTCGTCGAAGAAGGTGGAGACGATGGTCTTCCCGAAGTCGTCGGCAAAGTGCTGGTAGTAAGCTTCGTGGGTGTCCTGAATGAACAGGCTGACTGCCTCGGGAGAGAGGTAATCGACATTCGGGTCGCCGTCCTTGACGCATTGGCAAACCATTACACGCCAACCGGATTGCTTGGGAGCTGTCCAGGTCACCTGACCGGTTGCCTCGTCATAATAGTCGCGCAGCGGGACAACCTCTTTGGTGTTCAGGTTGTAGGCCACTATCGACATGAGCTTGCCCTGAAGGGTTATCTGGCGATTGAATGTAGCACCGCTGGAGACGCGGTACTCCGTCTTGTCGAGACGTTTGACGGTATGGTCGGGGTGGTTGTTCATAAAGGTCGTCACGCCCGACCCGTTGATGGCGCCCATGCTGCCGCTGGGAAAGCCGTACTCGTCGTAGATGGACATGTGGGCTCCGAGGGAACGGGCTTTGCTGACGGCTTTGCCGTAGAGGGTGAAATATTCCTCGGAGAGATATTCGGGACGGAAGGCTCCTCCGAAAGGAAGGATAGCGCAGCCGCCATAGCCATCGGTCTCGACCATCTGCCCTATCTGCTGAACGAGTGGCGATGCCGAAATCTGCGTATTGTTCCAGAACCATAGGGGTATGGGTCGCCAAGACATTGAGGGCTTGGCAAACTCCCTCGTCTCGAGCAGAGGTGACTCCTCGCTCCAGGTCTGGCAGCTCATGCACCACAAGCAGCAAAGCAAGAGGGCCACGCGCTTAAAACGACCCCCTTTGCCACCTTTGAGGGAGGAAGAGGCTTGTCCTTTCATCTTTTCAATTCTTTCTTGCCGCCAGTAATCACGATGCCATGATGTCTGCCGGCGTTGACCATCTGACCTGCAAGGTTATAGGCAGTTTCCTCATTATTTACCTTTGACTCTTCACTTTTGACTTCCCCGATGTTGTCGGGAACCTTGCTGCTGACAGAGAAGAGATAGGAGCCGGAGCCAACCTCGAAGGTTGCATAGCCGTCGGCTGTGCCGGTGTACTCCACACCTTCTGCCTCATCAGCCACCTCGCCGCTTTCATAGACATAGAGGCCATCGGCTATGGGCAGACGCAATGTGGCAGTCGTGTTGGCAGGAACTGTCACGCGGTAGGTCATCTCCTTCGTGCCGTCGCACTGCCATTCAGCCTTTATCAGACCATAGTCCGAAGCGAAGTCTGCATCCACATCGGTGATGCGCTGCTGACTGTAGCGAAGCGTGGAGCGGGTGTCGGGATAAGGTTGCAGGAAGAAGTGCTTGAAGCCGGCATGTGCCTCGTCGGGAACGATGCCTGCCATGTGGTGGAACATCCATTCGGCCACGACACCGTAAGCATAATGGTTGAAGGAGTTCATGCTGACAGGACCATAGCCGCTGGCTTTCGTATAAGAGTTCCAGCGCTCCCAGATGGTCGTTGCGCCCTGGTCGATGCTGTAGAGCCAAGAGGGGTCGTTGCGCTGCAGGAGGAGGGTGTAGGCATCATCAATGAACCCGTTCTCTGTGAGTGTCTGGTTGAGGATGGCTGTACCGAGGAATCCTGTATTGAGTTTGAAGCTATTGCTCTGGATAGCCCGATGGAGATAGGTGCGGGTGCGGCTGATGGATTGCTCGTCGGGCAGGAGGTTGTAGCGAAGCGCCATGAGGTAGCCGCATTGAGTAGCTTGGGTAGGCACCTTGGAGTTGTTGAGGAATCGACTCTGCCACTCAGCCCTGATGTTCTGGAAGAGCTGTTCGTACTGCTCTGCCTTCTGGCTGTAGGTGTCGCCTTCCTGCTCAGAGAGGGCCCGACAGGTGCGGGCCATGAGGTCGGCAGTATAGGCATAGTAGCTGACGCTAATGTAGCGACCGTCGGTATTGACGTAGGCCACCCAGTCGCCGTGAATGGGGTCGGAGCCGTTGTACTGATAGCCATCACCTGCCTTGGTTGTGAGGAACTGCATGTAGTGCTCGTTGGCTTCGAAGTTGTCGCGCAGGATGTCCTTGTCGCCGGTCATCATATAAACGTTCCAGGGAACAATGATGGCTGCTTCGCTCCATCCCGTCGAAGCGTATTCCACGCCCCAATGGTAAGGAGCGATTACTGAGTAGGCACCGTCGGAACGCTGGGAGTCGCGTACATCGCGCAGCCACTTCTTGTAGAAGTTGCGGGTGTCGGCGTTGTAGAGACCCGTCAGAGAGAAGACTTGTGTGTCGGCAGTCCAGCCCATGCGCTCGTCGCGCTGCGGGCAGTCGGTGGGCACGCTGACGAAGTTGGAGCGTTGCCCCCAGATGACGTTGCTGTAGAGTTGGTTGACGTCCTTGTGGCTGGTGCGGAAGGATGACTTCTCATCGACGGCACTGGTGACGGTCTCGCCGATGACGTCGGTCAGCTCGACATCTGCCGAGGTGGTCACCTCGATGTAGCGGAAGCCGAAGTAGGTGGTCGTGGGGTGGAAGCTCTCGCCCTCTTCCGAGCCCTTGAGGGTGTAGTAGAGTGTAGCTTCTGCGGAACGGAGGTTCTCGGTGTAGATGGAACCGGCAGGACCATCGTCGCCACGGCCACGGTCGCCCGTCGTGTTAGGCATCTCGCCGAAGCGGAAACGAAGTTTCGTGCCGCGTTCACCCTTTGCCGTGAAGCTGACCCAGCCCGAGGCGTTCTGGCCGAGGTCGATGACGGCAGTCTGGCCTGCTTTGAGCGTAAAACCATTGGCCATTGACGATTGACCATTGCCCGTTATCTCCTCCACGATGTTTATCTCGCCGAAGGTCTTGCCGTTGGGCTTCGTACCTTCGTATATCTGGATAGTCTTGGGGAAGCGACGCAGGGCTTCGACGGCCAAGATGGCTGGTCCCTCGAAGGCACGAATCTCGCCCTTGAAGTCATTTGAAATGGCTACGCCGAACCATTCGCTGTCGTCGAAGTCGGGAGTGAACTGGCCTGCCTCGAGTCGGGCATCGTAGGTCTCGCCGTTATAGATGTCGCCTTTGCGCAGAGGACCATTGGAATTGCTGCGCCATGAGAGGTCGGTGGGGATGGTGACGATGGAGCCGTCCTCCAGTTCCACCTTGAGGAGAGCGCGGAAGGCGTTGGGCTTGTTGCCATACATGCCGTGGACGATGGCGCCGTTCCACCAGCCGCTCGACACCTCAGCGCCGATGGCGTTCTTACCTTCGCGCAGCAGAGCCGTCACGTCGTGCGTGGTGTAGAAGACGGTCTTCTTCATCTCGGTTGCTCCTGGCTTGAGCTCATCGTAGAGCGTCTTGCCGTCCTCGTCGGTCTGGCCGACGCGCTCGCCGTTGATGAAGACGTTATAGACGCCCAATCCCGTGGCATAGAGACGTGCGCGGCGAACTGCCTGTCCCAGCTCGAAGGCCTTGCGGAACATCGGCACGCCAGCCGCTATGCTGCCGTCCTGCTGCATGAGTCGCTTGCTGCCGCCCACGGCTGCTTCCATGTAACACTGGCGGCTGCCGCCGTAGTCGCGTATGTCGGTGGCGTTGAAGGCATTGCCTGCGCCCTCAAAGTCCTCGCTGAAGGTCACCTTGCCGTTACCTTCCTCGTCATAGACAATCTGCGTGATGTTGTCGAAGTAAGCCCTTTCGCGCTCGTTGCCGGTGGCACTGACGCGCATACCGAGGTCACCGATGGCGAGCACGCCTTGGGTGTCCTGATAGGTATCGACCAATACATCATCTATATATGTACGCACGTACGGGGTCTCACATTCCAGGACGACATGATGCTGCTTGCCCAGGAGGTCGGCCTTCGAGAAGGCGGTGATGGGCGTATCGCTGTAGTTGAGGTTGCCGTTCTGATACACATGGCGGCGCACGACGGGCTGAGCGACGTCGAGCGTGTTGATGGCCCACATCATGTAGGTATCGCCGGAGGTGGCGCTGAAGCAGATGCTGGCATTGTCGTTGACGAGTGTGAAGTCATACTCCACGTCGAAGCGGACGGGCTTTCCCACCCTTTGCTGCCAGGCGTAGGTAGCGGGACCGGTGACGTAGAACTGGCCGCTCTGGAGCGTACCGCTCTGGAACATGCAGGTGCTTGCGTCGAAGTTCTCCTCGAGGAGCACCTTTCCGTCGGCTGTCACTTTGAAGTCGTCGAAGAGAGCCTGCTCTGGCTGATTGCCGTTGTCGTAGTCCTCACGGAAGCCGAAGTCGCCGTAAGCGAAGTCGCCGGTACGGGTGTCTATCAGCACATCGTCGATATAGGTGCGGGCTGTGTTGGCTCCTGTGACCTTTACCGTGAGCTTGTGCTGTTCGCCGTTCTTGATGCTGACGCGTGTGATGGCAGCTTCGGAGAGGAGAGAGGGGTTGCCGCCGCTCCAGCGATGGGGACGGAAGCGGACGCTGCCGTTGGTGTTGACCTGCCACATATAGTAGTTGCTGTGGTCGGAGGCTGCGAAGATGAGACCTGCTGCAAGTTGCTTGACGGTGAACTTTACTTCCACTTCATAGTCCGTAGGCACAGCGTTCTCTCCATCCTCGGAGGCATTGGTGGAGGCTTTAATCCATTGCGTACCGTTCCATGCATCAGCCCTCATCAGACCAGTCTCGAAGTATGCTTTCTCGGTGCTTGTAGCCGTCTCGCCTTTGTTGTCGGTGACGGTGACGCGCCAGTAGTAGCGTGTCTCGGCAGCTGGTTTGAAGCCTTTGGCTTCTACGAACACACTTTCATCGGAGCTGACGCTGCCCGATTCCCAGACGACATTTCCGAACACGGCATCTGTAGCAATCTGGACATTGTAGCTCGTCTGGAGCACGCTGCGGTGTTCGCTCTGAAGCTGCCAGGAGAAATGAACGACACCCTTGTCCAGACCGACGGGATTATGATAATCTTCGGTGCGCAGACCTGTGACGTCGAGTGCAAAAGCCACCGTGGCGGTCATGCACATCAAGAAAGAGAGAAACAGACTTTTCATGTTATTTGTTTGTTTTTAATGTTATATTTTGGCGTAGATTTGAACATTTATTGCGCAAAGTTCGTTGTTTCTAATTATATTAAGGAGAAAGAAATGATTTTTTGATGTAACATTTTGACATTTGCAGTTAAAATCCTATCTTTGCATTGTGAAACGCTAAGAATTGCTGTTTATGGCATCTGTCAAATACTTGCTTCCTCAAAAGTCGGACTATGAGTGGGGCATCATTACGCGAACTGTGGGACAGCAGGATGTTCCTGCGGGTAGCAACTACCCCATCGGTGAGCACCCCGACGACTACCTCTTCTTCGTGAGCAAAGGCCGTGTGCTGCGTGAAGCACAAATCATCTACATCACGAGAGGAAGCGGCTGGTTTGTCTCTGCCCATCAGCCTCGGACTTCCCTTCGGGCAGGCGACGCCATCGTGCTCTATCCGGGGGAATGGCACAACTACGCTCCCGACAAGGAGACGGGGTGGTCGGAGGCTTGGATTGGCTTCACAGGGCCTTTCGCCGACCTGCTGCTGGAGAAGTTTCTGCCCGACCGTTCTCACCCCATCCACCACGTCGGCTTGTCCGACTCTCTGTCCGTCGCCTTCGAGAAAGCCAGCCAGATAGCTCAGGACCAGTTGCCTGCCTACCAGCAGCAGTTGGCGGGCTACATTGCGCTTATTGCCAGTACCGTCTATGCACGGAGCAAGCAGCTCCCATACATGGACAGTCCGGATGCCAACGGCATCAACCTTGCGATGAAACACATGAGGCAGAATCTGCATAGCAATCTTCGGATGGAAGACATTGCGACTCATTCGGGCATGAGCTACTCCAAATTCCGAAAGGTGTTCCGAGACTATACGGGCTTTGCGCCTGCACAGTATTTCCTCAGGCTAAAGATGGAGCGTGCCAAGGACTATCTGCTCAGCACCAACCTATCGTGCAAGGAAATCTCCTATCGCCTCGGCTTCGACTCCGCCTCCTACTTCAACAAAATGTTCCGCCACTTCCAAGGCATCACACCCATAGAGTTCCGCACGACAAACTGCGGAACTTCAAAAGTGAAAAGTGAATAAAGAAAACAGCTCCTGCATCATCACGACGAAGGAGCTGCAAATCATTTTTCTTTTTATTTTGTCTCTACTGGTTTGTAATTCGATAATTTTGTTTATATTTTCAGACGGAATAGCAAAATAATCTATGGCGAAGAAAAGCAAGCAAAAAGAGGACGAAACTAAAAAGGTGGTCGCAAATTGCGACTGCAAACACACCAGAGGATAAGGCAATTGCATTTTTGCGGTCGAAATTTGCGACCACAAAGAACTTATCAAAGATAAGAACGCTTCCATACGCATTCACGCGAAACGGCATAGGAATGCTAAGTAGTGTGTTAGGCTCTGAAACGGCTGTTGCCATGAATATCCGTATCATGCGTGCCTTTACCGCCAGCCAACAGATAATGGAAAGCAATGCGATATTGTTTAATCGTGTGTTTCATCTAGAGCAGCATCAGCAACCTGCGGGTGCTCTTTTGTTATAACACAGCCTTGTTTTTGGAAAAAACTGGAAGATAAGCGAAAGCGCACCATCACTCTCACGAACTGGCGACAATCTAAAGCAACTCGTGGACGAGAAATCCTTGAGATTGATGATGAGTATCTGAATAGGGGATTGGGTATCAGAAGCGACCGCCGCCGCCGCGACCACCCCAGCCGCCACCGCCGCCGCCCCAGCCGCCGCGACCACCACCTTGGCCGCCTTGACCGCCGTTGAAGCCAGCGGCACGAGCCTCCTTGTTGCCAATGAGGTTGAAGCGGTAGATGAGGTGCACCATGACATAGCTGTGGATGGCATTGGTCCAAGTGTCGCTGCGGTTCGTGGCGCTGTAGTTACGGCTGATGCTGGAACGCTGGCGCAGGATGTCGTACCACTGAATGCTCAACGTCGCATTCTTCTGCTTAAGGAAGTTCTGGCTGATTTGTGCGTTCCAGATAAGCTCGTTGGTGTTCATCGAGGCATCGTCGTAACCGCGACGGCTTTGCTGCGAGATGTCGCTGCTGAACTGCATGTTCCAAGGCAAATTGATAACCACGTTACCGCCATAGTTGAAGAACCATGTGTCGCGGTTGCCTTTCTCCTGCATGTCGTTGCGGGCGTGCTGATAGTTCATGCCGCCGTTGACGCCAACCTCAATCAGGTCGTTGCGGTAGTTGATGCGGAGGTTTTCACCGAGGTTGGTGCTGCGGGTGGTGGATTTCTTGAGCAGACCGTTCTGCTCCATGTAGTTGAAGAGGTCAGACAAAGACCCCTCTATATCTCCCCTTAAAGGGGAGACTTGCGAACTGGATTCCTCCCCCAAGGAGGAGCCAGAGGGGGTCTGTAGTTCGCTGCTGATGTAGCCGACGCTGTTGGAATGGTTGATGTTCTGGTTCCAATTGAGGTTGATGTGCTTCCCCTTGTCGAGGGCTGTGTTGAAGCCCATCCAGGCACCGGCATTCCAGTTGCCGTTGATGTTCATGGGGCGGCTGTAGCTGATGCCCGACCTGGTGTCGTAGATGGTGGCGTTCGAAATGGAGCGGCGGTTGATGTTAGCCCAGCCGTTGAAGTTCCAGCCCATCTGCTTCTCGGTGATGTAGTCGTTGTAGTCGAGGTTGAAGCGGTCGTTCCACGAGCTCTTCAGTCCTGCATTACCCGTAGAGATATAGAGGGGGTTGCTGTTGTCCATGACCTCAATGAGGTTGGTCATCGAGGGTTGCGACATGCTGCCGAAGTAGCGGACACGCAGCTGGCTGGTATTGGATATCTTCCAACGCATGTTGAAGCGCGGAGCCCAGTTCTGGATGTGGCGAACGACAGAAGTGTCAACATCCCGCTTCCTGTAGTCCATCTCTGTTCGTTGCGGCTGCCAGTTGACACCAAGATTGAAGAAGAGTTCCTGCCCGTTCTCCATCTTGTTGTTGTAGCGCAGCATAAGGTTGACGTTCTGGTTGAACTCCTTGTACTTGGCATACTGGCTGTTCTCCTTATCCTCTATCAAATCCGTAAGGTCAACACCATAATCAGTAAAGTACCTGCCTCTGTAAGTGCCGTCAAACAGATTCGTTGCCGTCACATAATTATAATCATAAGGAAGGTATTTCCTCAAAGAATCTTCCAATTCTTCATAGATATCTATCTTGCGTTTATTGTCCTGGAAGCGGTATTGCGCCTGATAGCTCAACTGTACAACCGTCCCTTTCAGGATGGGTTCGGTGTAGCTGACACGGCCTTGAACGCTGTAGTTCTTGGAGGGCGACATTGTGTTCTGGTAGTCGGCATTGATGTCTCTGCGCTGATAGTAAGTAATCATCGAGCGACTATAGGACTCGCTATTGCTTTCGCTATAGGAACCGTCGAGGTTAAAGGTGAGATTGCGCCCGGGAACGACGAGGCGACGGTTTATCTGGAACCTTCCATTTACGTTGTTATTATAATTGTTGCCGCTATTGACACGCTCATTACCGTTCACCCGTATGCCCTTGGAGTCGTCCATCGTCTTATACTCTTCCACGGGGTCGGTCAGGCCGTTTTCGAAGGGGCTTTCGTTGAAGGTGACGCTACGGCTGTCGGAGAAGCTGTCGCCATTCGAGTGGCTGAAGTTCGGACGGAACATGATGTTGGTCATACTGTCGGGGAACCACTCTATCTGGAAGTTAGCGTTGACGTTCTGGTTCCAGCTGGTGCCTTGGTTCTTGGAATTCGAGAACTGGCTTGCACCCGATGGCAGGAACATCTCGCTATTGGTGCGCGACTCCGATTCGCTGTCACTGCTGTTGTAGCGCACGTTGCCGCCCAGCTTCAGAAGGCCAGCGGAATAGTCGGGCTTGCCGTTCTCCCAGGCAAAGGTCACGCCGCCCATCGTGCTGGTGGTGATGCCGTTGCCTCCCCCACCCCATCGGCCGCTGAAGTCGTTCACGTTGTTGCGGCTGCCAATGACGGACAGATAGCTGTGGTCGAGGAAACGGTTCACATTGACCTTGCCCGAATAGCGGTCCTCCGTACCGTAGGCACCGTCGAAGTTGCCAACCCAGCCTTCCTTCATGCCCTTCTTGACAGAAAGGTCGAGGACGGTTTCTTCCTCGCCGTCGTCGATGCCGGTGATGCGCGTGTAGTCGCTCTTCTTGTCGTAGGCTTTGAGCTTTTTGATGAGCTTCGATGGCAGGTTCTTCATCGCCATCTTCGTGTCGTTCTGGAAGTACTCCTTGCCATCGACCATAATCTTTGAGACGCTCTTGCCGTTGATTTTGATGTTGCCCTCGTCGTCAATCTCCGCACCGGGGAGCTTCTTGACAAGCTCTTCCAGCATAGAGCCTTCGGGCATACGGTACGCCTCGGCATTATAGACGAATGTGTCGGCCTTCATCTCCACCTGTGCAAGCCTGGCCGTCACCTCTGCCTCCTTCAGCAGCTTGCTGTTCTCTTGCAGGGTGATGGTGCCCAAGTTGACATCCTTGGTCTTCTTCGTTAGGCTCAGGTTGCGGGTATGTGTCTGGAAGCCAATGTAGCTGATGCGGAAGATGTAGTTGCCCGCCTTGAGGGAAGGAAGCTTGAACTTGCCCTCGACATCGGAAGAGACACCTGCGACCAGTGAGCTGTCCTTAGGCTGGAGCAATACGACAGCCGCTCCGGGAAGAGGCTCGTTCATTGCGCCGTCCATAACAACACCGCTAAGTGTCACTTTCTGTGCTACAGCCGTAGTAAAAGGTGAAAAGGTGAAAAGAGAAAAAAGCGAAAAGATGAAGAAGAGCCGATTCATTTACTATTTACGATTTTTGATTTGACTACTTAATAGACAACATAGGCGCAAAAAGGTTTAATTCTGGACTATGAACTAAAAGTAACCGCTTGCCCCAAGACTTCAGTATTGACGTGCTGGCCGTCCCAGACAAGCTGGCCGTTCACCCAAGTCTTCTCCACCTGCCAGCCCAACGTGCGTCCCTCCAAGGGACTCCAGCCGCAACGACTCTCGATGCAGTCTTTCGTTACCGTCCAGGGTTTTCTGCGCACCAAGACGAGGTCTGCATGGTAGCCTTCACGGATGAAGCCGCGCTCCTTGATATGGTAGAGGCGGGCTGGGTTGTGGCACATCAGCTCTACGGCACGCTCGATGCTGAGCACGCCCTCATCGACGAGCGAGAGCACCGCTGGCAGGGAGAACTGCACCATAGGCATTCCGCTCATGGCCTTCAAGCCCCCCTCCTTTTCGCTAAGCAGATGCGGCGCGTGGTCGGTGGCAATGGTGCGGATGCGGCCGTCGGTCAGAGCCTTACGGATTGCGTCCCTGTCTGCCTTTGTCTTGATGGCAGGGTTGCACTTGATGCGCGCGCCCAGCGTCTCGTAGTCGTCATCCGTGAAGAGCAGATGCGGCACACAAGCCTCTGCCGTGATTTGGTCATCGTCGGGATGGAAAAAGTCCAGCTCCTGTGCCGTCGTGATGTGCGCCACATGCAGCCGCGCACCTGTTTCCTTAGCCAGACGGACGGCAAGCTCTGTGCTCCGATAGCAAGCCTCATGGTCGCGGATGAGAGGGTGAAGCCTCACCCCATCTCTCTCCAAAAGAGAGGGAGCCAAGTCGCGGAAGATGCCCTCTCCTTTGGAGAGGGATTGGGTGAGGCTATTGATGCGTGCCGTGTCTTCGCAATGCGCCATAATGAGCGCAGGCGATTCCCTGAAAATGCCGCGAAGCGCTTCCTCTCTGTCAACGAGCATATTCCCCGTACTGCTGCCCATGAAGAGCTTCACGCCAGGGCAGAATGTCGTGTCGAGCCGCTTGATTTCCTCTAAATTATCGTTCGTGGCACCAAGATAGAAACCATAGTTCACATGGCATTGGTGCTCGGCAAGGTCATAGCGTTCCTGAAGAAGCTGGAGGGTGGTGGTCTGCGGCACGACGTTAGGCATGTCGAGCACCGTCGTCACACCGCCACGGGCAGCCGCGCGCGTTTCGCTCTCCATCGTTGCCTTGTGGGTCAGCCCCGGCTCGCGCATGTGGACATGGCCGTCGATGATGCCGGGCAATAAAAAAGACCCACCCCAACCCTCACTTAAAGGGAGGGAGTTGACTTCGTCGAGCGATTGCTTCTCGCCCTTTAAGGGAGAGTTAGAGAGGGTCTTTATCCTGCCATCCTCAACAACGACATTCGCTTGGTAGCATTTGCCCTCATTGACAACGACCACACCTTCTAATTTGACAATTTCACGATTTGACAATTTCACGATTTCTTCTAACTCACAATTGTCCAATTGCTAAATTGTCCAATTGTCAAATTAAACTATTCTTCTGCCAGAATCTTCTCGAAGGCTTGTATCAGGACGTTAGCCATTATCTGCATTCCATCGTCGTTGGGATGCAAGGCTGTGTCATAGCTCCAGTTGTCCAACTGGCGCTGGCCGCCGCATTCGGCAAAGAAGTCGGCCACGGGGAACGACTCGTATGCTGCTATCTGGCGCACAATGTCGGCATATTCCTGAAGGTAGATGCCGTTCAAGGGGTCGTACCAATGGTCGGGCAGATAGCCGCCATACCCGTATGCCTTGCGAGGGGTGCAGAGGATGACGCGAGCCTTCTTGTTGCGTGCGAAGATGCGGTCGATGACCTGCCTATAGATGGCGGCAAAGGTGCCGTTCTTCGTGTTGTTGATGTAGTCGTCGATAGTGCCGACAGGGGTGGAGTGTCCCCAGTCGTTGATGCCATGCTCGATGGTATAGTAGTCGGCAAAGACGACCGACGAGACAGCCGACGAGAGGGTGCCGCCGTTGACGGCCTTGTTGGTGAAGTTCGCAAAGGCGAGCTTTTCCATGACACGTGTCTGATAGCCTTTGGTGAGAGGGCACGAAGCCGTGTTCTCGTTGAGCCACGAGATGGAAGTGCCAAGCGAGCACCAGCGTCCCTTTACCTGGCGAGGCTCCGCACTTGATGCTGCCGCCTTTTCGGGACTGAACACGATGCTGTCCACACTCTCATTATTGTATCCGTGGGTCTTTGACCCTTCATAAACGGTGAAGCTCTGCGCCATAGCAACAGAGGCTATGGCACAGAGAATGACAGTTAAATATGCTTTCTTTTTCATTGCTACAATCAAATTAAGAATTAAAAAAGAAGAATTAAGATTTAGTAGAGAACCTTTTTGCCGTTGACGATGTTGATGCCCTTCTGCATCTTGTTAAGACGCTGGCCTGCAAGATTGTAGATTGCGGCACCTTCATTCTTCTTCCTTGATTCTTCATCCTTCATTTCCTGGATGCCGGTGTAGTTGCCGTCGTCGTCGCGAACGACAATGCCGTGGCTGTTGTCGAGCACAGGAAATGCATCCTCGCCAATGGTCTGATACCAGGTGATGTCGGGCTGCTTTTCGTTGAGCTTGTAGCAAACCTCGCCGTTCTGGAACTGCTCAAGGGTCATCTGTTTGCCCTGTTTCTCACCTATTGCATTGAGATAGTAGCAGTTGTTGAGTTTCATGTCGCCGCGACAGAAGGTGAAGCAGTAGTCAGTAACTGTGCCTTCGGTCAGGGAGCAGGTGGTGTAGCAGTTGTTGAGTGTGGAGCTAACGCCACTGGTGGCAAACGCCGTGAAGCCGCAATACATTGAGCTGCCCTCGTAGCCCATCTCGCCCATCGTAGCGCAGTTGTTGTAGGTGATGTTGCCGTAGAGTGCGCCAATCATGCCGCCGTTGCCTGTCACGCCGCCGCGCTCGCCCGTAATGTTGACATTGGTTATCACGTTCTCCACGAGCATCGTTCCGTCGCCATAGCCAATGAGCGCGCCGTAGTGGATGCCTCTTGTCACGACGTCGCCCTCCACGCGGAGGTTGCGGATTGTGGCACCGCTTATATAGCTGAAGAGACCGCAATAGTTGTCTTGGAAGTCATAGCTATAAGTGATGGTGTGTCCCTCTCCGTCGAAGACACCTGCGAATGGTTTTTCGTCGTTCTTGTTGCCAATCATTGTGTTGGAGAACTCGCTCTCGCGCAGGTCGATGTCTGCAAGGAGCTTGGCATTGACTTGGGATTGACCGCCATTCACCAGACATGAGAATACGAAATAGTCTTTCGGGGTGCGGAGGAGATAGTAGCCGTCCTTTTCTTCGGGGAAGAAGGTGAGTCCCTCCTTGATGTCGATAGCCAGAGCTTCTTCTGCCGACAAGGTGCCGTCCATGTAGCCATCGGTAAGCAGAGCGTAGAGGTCTTCCAGACGATAGAACTCTTCCGTAGTAAGGATGTCGGAGAATGCATCTATCAGTCCGCTCAGTTCCTCTGCCTTGTCCATGAGGGTGATGTAAGCCTGCTTGCACTCATAGATTTGCAGGAAGAGGCTGGAGAACTTCTCAATGAGCTGGTACTTGGCTTCCGGCTCCGTGGTGGTGGCTACAGCATCGAGTGTCTGCTGAAGCTCGTCCTTGAGAGCCTGGCTGAAGTTAGGATACTTGGGATAATCATCATCGATGGCAATGTCATTTTCATAGACGTTGAGGATTGTGTTTGCGCGAGCCGATTGCGAGGCCAGAACGCGGTCGAGGCTTTCGGCAGCCTCATCCACCTCTCCGTAGTAGTACACCTTGATGTTGCCAAAGCCGAGCCAGTCGCGCGTGAGTCCCGTGCCGGGCTGACGGATGCCGATGGTCAGGGTGCCGTCGGTCACTTTGCAGAGCACGCTGTTGGGATAGCGGTCTGCCTGGAAAGCGTTGCAGCAGCTGACGATACCCTGCATCGTGTAGCCAATCACGTTGCCGTCCTCATCCTTAATAGCGAAATCGGAGACAGGGCCGGTGATGTTGCAGTTCACGCCGTCGATGGCATCGTCCACGCCAATCATGTCTTCGATGTTGGTCTGGAAGTAGTTGTGTATGCCGTTGGCATAGAGCGTGGCTGCATAGTTGGTGTTGTCGTAGTCGTCGTGGGGAGTCGGGCGGAAAGCGCCGTTGACCCGCAGCTCATAGATGCCATTCTGCAAGCCCGTGATTGTCTGGTACATGTCCATTTTGGCGACAAGGCATTCAGCGGCATACAGCGGACTGGTTTCCGAACCGCCCCAGCCTGTAGGAAGCTGTCCTTCCCATCCGTTGAACTCGTCCTTCAGGTCGGCATTGGTGAAGAGCATGGTTATCTCTGTCCCGACAGAAGTGGTGTAGGTGATGGCCTCAACCAGCTTATCCTCTATGAAGGCTGTTTCGGCGACGATTTCCTCTTCGCTGAGTTCAAGGTTCTCAATGATGTACTCGGCAGAGCCGTGAGGATAGTCTGCGCTGGGTTCATTGTACTCCGAAACATAGGACCTCAGAAGCTCGGCCTTTTCGTTCGTCAGGTCGGGATTCTCGTCCAAATACTTCTTTACTTCTCCCACCTTGGCCAGATATGCTGCGTATGCTGCGGCACAGCTCTGGATGCTCTGGCGCTGGCCGGCGAGTTCGTCGTAGCCTGCCATGAAAGCGTCGATGTCGGGAAGATTCAGCAAGGCTTCGAGAGCTTCGAGATAAGTTTCAATGAGGCTCTTCTGGGCGATGGTTTCCTCATAGAGGTTTTTCTCCTCATCTATGACGAGGGAGGCGAAATCCCTGTAGCTTGCAGCGTCGGTGATGTTCATAAAGGCCGTGCCTGCGCCATAGACTCTCTGGTGAGTGGTGTCGGGAACGGGCATCTCGTCCTCGCCGAGGGTCTGGTACCAGCCAATCGTGCTCTGGTCGCCATTCAGCAGGTAGCAGAGCTCGCCGCTTTCCAGCTGCTCCTCGGTTATCTGTGTGCCGCCGACATACGTTCCCACGAGGTTGAGATAGTAGCTGTTGTTGATGGTGACGTGGCCGTTGCGGTGCGTCATGGTGAAGCAGTTGCCGGTGTCAGTACCTTCCTTGAGCTTGCTGGTCGTGAAGCAGTTGTTGAGGATGGTATAGGAGTCGGCGTGCGACCAGCCGGAGAAGGGGCTGTACATCGAGCTGCCCTCGTAGCCCATCTCGCCGAGCGTAGCGCAGTTGTTGAAGGTGATGTTGGCATAGTTGGCACCTATCATGCCTGCGTCGCCGGTCACGCCGGAGCGTGCTCCCGTGATGTCAACATTCGTCACGACGTTCTCCACAAGTATCGTACCTTCGCCTTTTCCGATGAGGGCGCCGTAGTGGATGTTTGTCACGTAGGCACTTCCTTCTACACGGAGGTTGCGGATGGTAGCATCCTTGACGAAGGCGAAGAGACCGCGCCATTTCTCTGTCACAGCGGCATAATCGTATGCAATGGTATGTCCTGCACCGTCGAAGATGCCAGTGAACGGTCTGTTCTCCGTACCAATCATCAGGTCAGGGTCGATGCCGTTGCTGAGGTCGATGTCGTCTGTCAGGAGCACTTTCAGCTCTTCGCCGCCCTCCTGAACCTTCAGGCTGAGCCAGTACATCTGCTCGGCATTGCCGATGAGATAGAAGCCGTCCGCATTCTGTGTCACGGCATTGGGGTCTGTCATGCCGCAAACGATGCAGATGCCGTCCGTGTCGAACTGGTGGGCGGGGATTACGGGATAGCTTTCGGTATTGGTGTATGTCAAAGGGCTATCCTCCAATTCCGCGCCGTCGCAACGGCAAGTGCCCGATGCATAGACACGCTGGCCGTCGGGGTTGGGCATGGGGAAGGGGTCGTTGCCGATGGACTGCGTCCAGACGATGGTGCTCTGGTCGCCGTTCAGCTTGTAGCAGAGCGCACCGCTTTCTATCTGTTCCATTGTGACCTGTGTGCCCTGCTGCTTGTCAATGTAGTTGAGGTAGTAGCAGTTGTTGAATTCGTTGGGGCCGCCCCCATGCGACAGAGTGGCACTGTTGCCGTCGATTTTTGTGCCTTCCTTGAAGTAGCAGGCAGCATAGCAGTTGTTCAGCGTCGTATGGCTGCTGCCGTTCGACCAGCCGGAGAAGGGGCTGTACATAGAGCTGCCGGGATAGCCCAACGGACCGAGCACGGCGCAGTTGTTGAAGGTGATGTCGGCGTAGTTTGCGCCCAACATGCCTGCGTCGCCCGTCACGCTGCTGCGCTGGCCGGTAACATCCACATTCGTCACCACGTTCTCCACGAGGACTGTGCCGTATGCCACGCCGATGAGCGCGCCGTAGTGGATGTTCGTCGTAACGGCACTTCCCTCAACGATGAGGTTGCGGATGGTGGCACCGTCGATGTAGGCAAATAGGCCTTTCCACTTCTCGGTGACCATTTCATAATGGTAGGTAATGGTGTGTCCCTGACCATCGAACGTGCCGGTGAAGGGGCCTGATTCAGAGCCTATCATCTGGTCGGGATAGTCGCTCTCGCTCAGGTCAATGTCGGCTGTCAGCAGGCCATCCAGCTGCACACCGTTCTCAATCAGCTCTGCAAAAGAATGGAAGTCCTCTGCTGTGGCAATCTCCATCACATCGTTCTGTCCGGGAGTCTGAGCCACTGCCGTCACGCAGCTTCCTGCCATCCACATCACGAAGGACAGGAGCGTAAAAAGTAGTCTTTTTTTCATAGCTGTTAGGTTTTAATTGATAAAAGATTGTTTATCTTGTCTCGATTTTCATCTTATACCTTGCAAAGTTAACATTTTTTTCTTTAAGAACAAAGCGAAATGCCAAATTATTTCGGGTTGCACAAGATTTTATTCTCTGCAACACTTGCAACAGTTGCAACACGCAAAATCGAGAAAAAAGAAGGTGCTATATATTATTATATAATTAATACAATTATGTAATGACTGATATATAATATATAGGGAAGCCCCTCGCCCCGAAACAACATGTTGCAACTGTTGCAAGTGTTGCAGCCCCCTCCCTGTAATGGGAGGACACAAGCCACGCCTAAGTGCGCAATTAGGCACGGCTCGCAGACGAACCAGGCACGGCAAGCGTGCCACCCAAGCATTTAACCTCACACAGAAAGCACTCTAACTTTGCGGAGGATTGCGACGAAGTCGCATAAAAATAAAAAAAATAAGAAAGATGACAGACAACTCAAGACAGTTTCTTACCTTTGCTGTATGAAGGAAGAATCGGTCTGTCGAGGAGGTAAACC
>JAFXVN010000022.1 GCA_017524545.1 Bacteroidaceae bacterium | reverse complement strand
TCATATTTTCTACATCTTTCGCATACCATATAAGATAATTGGCAACATTGTCCATTGTTGTCGCTCCTAATCCTACTGAGGTTTTATATGTAATTATACTAACGAAATTCTCACTTCCAAAAACTTCGTCCATAATATTTCTTACAAGATGGAGATTGTCAATACCTATCTGCATGAAACAAGATCCGCTCTCTGTAAGTAGCTCACGAGCTAACACTAATCTATCTCTTATATAAGAAAGATAACTGTGAATACCTAATTCCCATGTATCTCTATATGCTTTTATCATTTCGGGCTCACCGGAAATATTGTCATCCGCACCATCTTTTACATTATTATTGTTCAGCTTCATCTGCCAGTTTGAGCCATACTTGATACCATACGGTGGGTCGAAGTAAATGCATTGCACTTGGCCTTTCATGCCCTCGCGGTTCAGCAGGGAGTTCATTACCAACAGACTGTCACCTTGGATGAGTCGGTTCTGCCAGTTGTCGTTATGCTTGTAGTAGCCTGCCAGACGTTCCAACTCATCTTCCTCTCCGTCTGACCAGTCGCCAAAGAGGTCGAGCTGCAACTTGGCACTCTCGCTCTTGTGTTCGTGCAGTTCGTAGAGGTTGTCAATAATGGCTTCAGGTCGGACATCCTCGTGCTTATACAAACTGCGGATGTCTGTCCGCAGGCTTGGCATACGCGAGGGATTGTCCTCATCGTCGTTCTTGTACTTGCCGAGCCAATAGAGCTCTGGGTCGCGTCCGCGCTGAAACTCATGGCGGAACACCTGATACTCACTCACTTCCGGCTGTCCGCTGATTGCCATCTTCTCTTCGCCCTGATGGGCACTGTCGGGAATGGCAGCACGTTTGTTGTCGTGCTTAATACTTGAAACAGGTCTATTCTTATCTATCATAGTTGCTTGATTTTTTCGTTGATGAGGTTTCCTAATTGGTCTATATCTCTTACTTCCAGCAAATCCCATCGCCCGTATGACTTCAGATTGTTGGCGGCGGGCAGCCAGTAGTCTTTCAGATAGTGCCGCTTGGCTTCTTTGTTGCCTGACTTGTCGCCGTCGAAGTCCTCACATTCCACAATCAGATTCACGTCTTTTGTCCTGACGATGAAGGTGGGCTGATACTCCTTGTTCTCGTCGCCAACGGTATAAGGGATGCGCAGGCCAAGATATTGGTTGCGAACCCAAGCCACAACACAATCCATTCGGTCGAGTGTCTGTGCCGCTATCTGCTGCCAACTGTTGTCTTCGCAGACGATACAGTTGATGTGGCTCTTTTGTGTGGGCCAAACGGTCCTGTTCGTTGGGCGGAACACATGGACGGTGCTTCCCTCCGGGTTGTAGTAGTTGAGGACGGCAGAGATTGTTTCTTGATTAGCGTTAGCCTGGTGCACGCCTTCCATGATGTTTGCCAGCACAGCCTTATAGTCCCAAAGCATTACCAATCGCTTTTGTTCCGGACTGCCGTCGTCGCCACGGATTTCCAGCTGTGTGTTGTACCACGTCTCGACAATATGCTTGATGTCGGGAAACTTTTGGAACTGCTGGCCGTGCTCGCGGCTGGTATAGTATTCACGAATCATCAGGTGGGCAAAGTAATAGACGACCTGACTGTCGCGCAGCTCCATGTAGTCTGTCTTCAACAGATATTCCTTGTCGTTCACGACACTTTGCAAGGCGGTTTTCGTCGGAACCTTGTTGAAGTCGAGCACGAACTTGGGCAGACCCTCGAACTTGGCGGTAAGTGTCCCTTCGATGTTGTCCGAGCGGTAGCCTGTAATCACGGGGAAGCGAATCTCCATCGTGGCTTGTCGTTCCGGCAGGGCACGGACGATGGCCTTGGGCTTCTGCGGCTTTGTCACTACCGTCTGACCACCCTTGAAGGTGTTGAACGGCACACCGATGATGCGGGCATATTCAGGCGGGAACTTATAGGTCACGTTCTCCTTATTATATTTGTAGATGTCCTTAGGGTCAATCTCGCGACCAAGCTTGTCGTAGGCAGTCAGCTCATAGCTTTGGCGACGCAAGGCGCGACCTACGACCTGTTCGCAAAGCAACTGAGAGCCGAAGGCGCGGATGCCGCAGACATGAGTGACGGTGTTTGCATCCCAGCCTTCTGTCAGCATCGAGACGCTCACAACACACTTGATGTCGCCCCCCAGCTTGCCGGGCTTGCCGACCGTGTTCACCACTTCGCGCAAGATGTCGGCATCCGTCAGATTGTCGGCAGAGCCTGCCCCGTGCTGGTTGGCATATTCGTGTTTGAAGTCCTCTATCTCTTCGGCATAGGCTTTCTTGAAGGCTTCATCAATACGGGTTGAAGCCTCGTCGAGGGCAGAGGAGTCGATGAGCAGGGTTGGGAACTTGTTTTTGGGCAAGCCCATCGCATCATAGTTGGAAAAGATATTGAAGCGTCCCTGACGGTAGCGAGGTTCGCCATCCTCGTTCACGCCATCCTGATAGCCAGCAATCTCCCGATAGACTTCATACGAGACGGTGGTGTTGTTGCAGACGACAATCATCACGGGTGGAGCTGTGTAGAGCGTACCCATTGCCTCGTAAGCTTCGCGCAGTCCGCGGTCGTAGTTCCTGTAGTCCTCCACGAACTGGTCGAGGGCTGTGTTTAGGAGAGTGGGGAGGTTGGGGGCTTGTTGAGACAAAACTGCAACAGACTCAACGCCGGCAGCTTGGTCTTCCTTGTCTTTCTTCTTCTGTGCTTTCATACCGCGCTTGGGCAGCTTGTCCTTGATGCACTCGTATATGTTGCGAAGCTTTGGCTCGTCAAGGTCGGGCGTGTTGTCGTAGGCAGGCAAGTAGGGAATCTTCACGAGGCCGCTCTCGATGGCATCCACAAGTCCGAAGTCGCTCACCACCCAGGGGAAGAGCGAGTACTCGGGATAGCCAGAGCCTTTCAGATAATAAGGTGTTGCCGAGAGGTCATAGACGTGCTGAAGCTTATAGCCCAAGAGCTTCATCTGCCGCAGGCCTTCGTACCACACCATAGCCGTCTCGTTCTCCTGCTTCAGGTCGTTCTTCTCGTCCTCGCTCAATGCCTTGTTCTTGTCCTGACGGGGCAGGTAGCAATGGTGGGCTTCGTCGTTGATAACCACAATACGCTTGCCCTTCACGCCTCTCTCCAAAATGCGGCTCAGCATCACGCTGTAGTCCTCCTTGTCCTTCTGCGTCACTAATTCTCCGTCCTTCCATTTCTGTTTGCCGTCCAAAGGCGAAGCGTGCTTGCCGGAGAATGTTCTGGGCAGGAACTGCTGATAGTTGACGATGGTGATGGAGGAGTTCAGGCCGCCCAGTTCCTTCTCGAAGTGACGGGGGATGAGATTGCGCTGATGGTAATAGTCGGTTCGCTCATAGTCGTTGCTGCGCTTGCTGAAGTCCAATTGGAGCACGCCCAAACGGTCGCGGATGGTAATGCCTGGCGCACAAAGCAGGAAGTGGTCGGCATAGTGTGTGTCCATCGGATTGGCCCGCTTGTTCAGGTAGTTGTAGAGGATGAGCATAGCCATCACCACCGTCTTGCCTGTTCCTGTTGCCATCTTGAAGGCAGTTCGAGGCAGGACGAAGGCATCATCTTCAGAGACAGAATGGCGTCGCTCGCCCAAGAGATTCAAGATGTAGTTGCCCGTGTTGGGGTCGCGCTTTGCTATCTCGTTCAGCCAGACGGCCGTCTCCACAGCTTCACGCTGGCAGAAGAACAGGCTGAGGTTTGCCTTGCGCTCTTTGTTGTTGAACCAGAAGTCAAGCAGCTCCTTTGTAATGCGAGAAGCCTTGGGATAACCAGCCTCACGCCAAGCCTTCACCTCGCTGCGGATGATGTTGATGAACTCGGCATTGGGGTCGGCAGACACGAAGTCGCCTTGCGAGAAGAGGGTGCGGTCTTCGCGTTTTTTAGGCACAATGTGTACGTCATAGCCAAACGGACGTCGGCCATTGATAATGTTTTGATAGTCTATGTTACCGTTCATGTCGGTATCATAGTAATACCTCGGTTCCTCGTACGGATTGTTCAATACGGGATTGTCGTTGTTAGCTTGCATAAGCGCATATTCGTTTATGCGTTGCTCTTTGATACGATAGTTCCGCCAAGTACCAACAAAAAACGTGGACGAAGTCTCACATCCTATGTTCGAAGGTACTTGGCGGAACCTAAATTGCGAGGACGGAGCTGAACGTCCACGCCTATACGTGAACGCCCGCTTTCTATCCATCCGCAATTTGTTCTGTCAACCGCCAAGTTTCTCGAACATTCGAATAAACAGCAAACGCTATATTTACCAATAAGTTTTGATGGGCGCCTCCACTGAGGGTTTGTTGCTCCTTTCTGGAGCAAACTATGCCCATTCGCTTGCAAAGATACGACTATTTAATTCAAAATTCAAATTTTATAAATTCAAAATGAGAAACGAATGAAGAATTAGTTTGAAATAATCTGATTTTACAATAAGCCTCGATATTGTTGGTGCGCCGCGTTCCTTCCGGCAGGCTTATGATAGGTCGGCATAGTGACAAAGGAACAAGAAACAAGGAGAGACATGGACTTCGCCGAGCTACTTTTTAGCTTGACAATATAAATATGGTAGCGACAAGTAATAATTTTGAATTTTGAATTTTGAATTATTAGTCGTACCTTTGCACCGCAAATGCCCAGATGGTGGAATTGGTAGACACGAGGGACTTAAAATCCCTTGGCCAGTGATGGCCGTACGGGTTCGATTCCCGTTCCGGGCACATGCAAAGGAAGCCCCCTGCCTCGAAAAGAGAGGTCAGGGGGCTTTTCCGTTTGTTGTGTTATAGGGGGCGTATTATAGGGGGCGGCGGATTATAGGTGGACGGGATTGCCATGCTTTCTGATGAGGCGCTATACGGTGCCGAATCCCTCGTTTTTTGCCGGAATACCATATAATAATGAAGGAGGAAGAGCGGGGAATGAAGAATTACCTACAATTGGGGATTGTGTTACCCAAGGAAAAGTTGTACCTTTGCAAGCGAAAACCAACTATTCTTCCATGAAACGCATGAAACTATACGAGGCCGAGGATAAGATGATTGACCTCATCAGCGACAACTACAGTATGCTTCAGGGGCTGAGCGCGTTCGGCATCCGGCTGGGATTTGGAGACAAGACCGTCGATGAAGTCTGCCGCGAGCAGGACGTGGACTGCTATACGTTCCTTACCGTCGTCAATTTCCTCATCAACGGATATACGCCAAAGGAGACCGACGAGAAAATATCCGTGAAGACGTTGCTTGGCTATCTGCAGGCTTCCCATCGCTTTTTCCTTGATTTCCAGCTGCCTTCCATACGCGCCAAACTCGAGAAGTCCCTCTGCAAGGGGGATGGGCTTGCCGCACTCATCCTGCGCCTTTATGATGAATATGCCCACGACATCCACCTGCACATGAAGTATGAGGAGAAGACGCTCTTCCCTTACGTCGAGGCGCTGCTGAGGGGAGAGCAGACATCGGGTTACAATGTGGAGATTTTCTCAAAGCACCACAGCGACACGACTGGCAAGTTTCAGGAGCTGAAGAACATCATCATCAAGTACTTGCCCCACAACGGGCTTGCCAACAACCAGCTGACGGCAACGCTCTACGACATCTACAACAACGAGGAATGGCTCCTGAATCACAGCAATGTTGAGGAGGTGCTGTTTGTCCCAGCCATCCGCATCTTGGAGCAGAGGGCGAAGAACGACGATGTGTCGGCCCGCATTTCCAGCATGATAAAGAATGCAGAGGCAAAGGAGTCTATCTCAGAACGCGAGAAGGAGATTATTGTCTGCCTCGTGCAGGGCATGTCGAACAAGGAGATTGCCAACAGGCTGTTCATCTCGGTCAACACAGTTATGACGCACAGACGGAACATCTCCCGCAAGCTGCAAATCCATTCTCTCGCGGGTCTCACCATTTATGCCATTGCTGGCAACCTGATAGACATGAGGTGCTTAGACGCTACCTCACAGTCATCGTGACGTGGTCTTTCTTAATTCATCAGGTTGATGGCCCAGATGAGGATGGCGTAGCGGAGTGCTTTGCCCAGGAAAATGCTTAGGAAGGAAAGCCAGGGGTTGGCACGCATGTACCCGAGTGTGACGCTCAGGGCGCTGCCCAAGATGGGCAGGAAGCAGAAAAAGCCCATCCAGGCGCCGCGCCCCTGCAGCCATCGCTGGGTGTGCTCTATCTTCTCGCGCTTGACGTGCAGGTAGTGCTCTATCCACTCTAAGCGGCCGAAGGTGCCTATCCAGTAGTTGAACATGCTGCCAAGCACATTGCCTATGGTGGCACTGACAAAGAGCGGCCAGGGCTGCAGGCCGGCCAGCTGCAAGCCAGCCAGAAGGGTTTCACTGCTGAAGGGGAACACACTGCCTGCCACGAAAGCAGCCACGCCCATACCCGTGTAGCCGTAGGCTAAAAGATACTGAATGATGTCGTCCATAGATTCAGAGTTGCCAATGCTGCCGTGAGTAGCAGTGACAGGACAAAGAACAGGTTGCTCAGTATGCTACTGCTGAGGGCGAAGAAGTGGGCTATGAGCGGACTGGCACTGCAGATGAGCAATGCCATGGTGGTCTCGTATTGTGCGGGTTGGAGCAACAGGAATGCCATCAGCACCAGAGTCTGCACGACATATATATATAGTATCATGCGCACACGTATCTTGTCGTCGTAGTTGGTGCGGAGGTAGTGGATGATGCTGACCGTTGCGAGCAGGACAATGACAGCGACATTCGACAGCTTGACCATCTGACTATCTGTCAAGTCTGGGGCAAGGGGAAAGGGGAAAGCGGCAAGAGAATAGTCAGGGACTTCCAAGCCTTCCCAAAGGAATCCTGCTGCCCCTTGCTCCATGCCCCATGCCCCTAAGAACAGCCACACCGCATAGCACCAGTACGGAGCGACGAGGCCGAGTATGCCTGCCCAAAAAGCTTTCGCTGTCAGGGAGCGCAGGAACACGACGAGGTAGAGGAAGAAAAGTGCCGCCATCGGCAGCATGACAGGTGCAAAGAAGCTTCCTATGCCGAGCATGAGGAAAGCATGGAAGACGTATGCCTGGGGACGATGCCGCTGGTAGCAACGGAAGAGCAGCATGTAGGCGGCGCAGAGGAAGGCTGCGGCGCAGAGCGGCTTTCCCAAGGGGTGCATGAAGGGCAGGCATATCGACAGCACAAGCCAGACGCACGACATCATGCGGGTGCGGATGCGGATGATGTGCTGCTGCGCGTTGGTCTCCATGATGATGTAGGTCGTCAGCAGGCAAAGCACCAGCCCCAGCACGCTGCGCAGGGAGAAAGCACGCTCTGGCAGCCACCATAGAGCGACTGCCATTGCTTCACATACAGGAAGTGTCAGCTCACTCCCCGCCACTTTGTTCTGGAACCGGTTCCGTTTCACTTATAGGTCTTTCCCTATGTCCCTGCGGAAGTTCTTGCCGTGGAACTGTATCAGTTTGGCATTGGCAAAGCTCTTTTGCAAGGCATCCTCCTTGTCCTTCCCGTAGCTGCTGACGGCCATGACGCGACCGCCGGCCGTCACCAAATCACCGTCCTTCATGGCAGTGCCGGCGTGGAAGACGATGCTTCCCCAGACATCTTCAAGTCCTGTGATGGGGAAACCCTTTTCGTAGGCGCGGGGATAGCCGCCGCTGACCAGCATGACGCAGACGGCTGCACGTTCGTCGAAGACGACTTCCCGTTCGGCAAGGGTGCCGGTGGCAACGCCCTCGAAGAGATCGACGAGGTCGCTCTTCAGGCGCAGCATGACGGTTTCTGTCTCGGGGTCGCCCATGCGGACGTTATACTCGATGACCTTCGGCTCGCCATCCACGTTGATGAGGCCGAAGAAGATGAAGCCCTTGTAGTCGATGCCCTCAGCCTTGAGACCTTCCACCGTGGGGCGGATGATGCGCTTCTCCACCTTCTGCATCCATTCTTTCGTGGCAAAGGGGACGGGGCTGACGCTGCCCATGCCGCCTGTGTTGAGGCCGGTGTCGCCCTCGCCGATGCGCTTATAGTCTTTTGCCTCGGGAAGTATCTTGTAGCTGTTGCCGTCGGTAAGGACGAAGACGCTGCACTCGATGCCGTCCAGAAACTCCTCGATGACCACGCGGCTGCTGGCGTCTCCGAACATGGGAGACTCCCTGGGACTCCCTTCGGAGGGGGAGGCAGCTCCCAGCATATCCCTGAGGGTTTGCTCCGCTTCCTCCAGCGTGGGCAGGATGAGCACGCCCTTGCCTGCGCAGAGGCCGTCGGCCTTGAGGACGTAGGGGGGGCGGAGGGATTTGAGGAAGGAGAAGCCTTCCTCCAAGGTGGCTGCCGTGAAGGTGCGGTAGGCAGCCGTGGGGATGCCGTGCCTTTGCATGAAGCCCTTGGCGAAGTCCTTGCTGCCTTCCAGCACGGCTCCCTTCTTGCTCGGACCGATGACAGGGATGTCTTTCAGCTCGGCATCGTTCAGGAAGTAGTCGTAGATGCCTTTCACCAATGGGTCTTCGGGGCCGACCACCACCATCTGTACGCGGTTCCGCAACACAAACATCTTGATGTTGTCGAAGTCGTCGGCCTTTATGTTGACGTTTTCGCCTACCAATGCAGTCCCCGCATTGCCTGGAGCAATGTAGAGCTTCTCACATTTGTCACTCTGTGCAATCTTCCATGCCAGTGCGTGCTCTCGCCCGCCACTGCCTAATAACAGAATCTTCATATACGAGTTAAAGCGTTAAAATGTTAAAGAGTTATTTATGCCGCAAAGATACGAAATAAATTTGGAATAGCGTTCACTCTTTAACAATTTAATGCTTTAATGCCTCATGTCTTTTGCCTGATTACTATTTTCGTGCTGCCACGATGCGGAGGAAGACACGCTGCAAAAAGTTGTTTCGCGTGCCGAAACACCTTGTTTCTCGGGCGAAACAAACTGTTTCCACACGCGAAACAAACTGTTTCGGCGAGTCGAGTTGGAGCTTGAAATTGCTTTTGGGAGGATTCCTATTTCAGGTAATCCTCAAAGTACTGCGTGATGCGCTCGTGCAGGTGGACGCTCTTATGCCCTGCCATGTTGTGGCCTTCGCCGGGATAGACGAAGAAGTCGGGCTGGGTGCCTGCCTCGGCACAGGCGTTGAGGAACTGCAGGGAGTGCTGGGGAACGCACGTCGGGTCGTTCATTCCGATGATGATTTGCAGCTTGCCCTTCAGGTTCTTGGCCTTGTTGATGCAGCTCGTCTGCTCGTAGCCCTCGGGATTCTGCTGCGGCGTGTCCATGTAGCGCTCGCCGTACATCACCTCATACCACTTCCAGTCGATGACCGGGCCGCCTGCCACGCCCACCTTGAAGACGTCGGGGTAGTTGAGCATCAGCGATGTGGTCATAAAGCCGCCGAAGCTCCAGCCGTGTACGCCGAGTCGGTTGCTATCCACGTATGGCAGCGAACGCAGATACTCCACGCCCTGCATCTGGTCTTTCATCTCCTCCTGCCCAAGGTGGCGGAAGGTGGCTTGCTCGAAGTCCCTGCCTCGGTCTTCGCTTCCACGGTTGTCGAGGATGAAGAGGATGTAGCCCTTCTGTGCCATGTAGGTCTCCCAAGAGCGTGAGCCCCAGTGCCATGAGGCTTCCACGTTGTGAGCGTGCGGGCCGCCATAGACATAGATGACGGTCGGGTATTTCTTCGATGGGTCGAAGTCCATCGGCTTGACCATGCGCCAGTAGAGCGTCGTCTGGCCATCTGCGGCGAGGACGGTACCTTGCTCGAAGATGGGCTGGTACCAGCCTTCCCACGGGTCTTTGGCCGTGCGGAGCATGGTCTGCTTGCCAGTCTTCGTGTCGGTCACGGCGCAGGCACGCGGCAGCGTCGGCTCCTGCCAAGTGTCGATGAGGTAACGCCCGTCGGCAGAGAGCTTTGCAGAGTGGCAGCCGCGTCCGTTGTCAAGCAGCGTGCGCTTCTTGGTCTTGAGGTCGAGGCGGTAGATGTTGCGTTGCAGGTCGCCTGCCTCCTTTGTGATGATGATTGCGCTCTTCGTGGCGGGGCAGAAGCCGACAAGCTCCTTAACCACCCACTTGCCGCTGGTCAGCTGACCGAGTTCGCGGCCCTCTGTGTCCATGAGGTAGAGGTGCTTGTAGCCATCCTTCCAGCTCCAATAGATGAACTTTGTCTCGTCCCAGGGCAGGAATGTGATGGGGTGGAGGGGCTCGACGTACTTGTCCGAGCGTTCCTCGCGGAGCGTCTTCAGCTTTTTGCCAGTGGCTGTGTCGTAGGCATCGAGCGTCGTGTGGTTCTGGTCGCGGTTGACTTCATAAAGATAGAGCGTCCCTCCGTCGGGTGCCCAGGCAATGTTGGTGAAGTAGCGGTCGGTTGGGTCGCCAAGGTCGAGCCAGACGGTCTGCTTCGTCTGCAGCGAGAAGATGCCGATGGTAACCTTGTGCGAGGTCATGCCTGCCATAGGGTATTTGTCGGGGGTATGGGTCGCCTCGCGCTCGAAGGTGTTAACCTGCGGATAGTCCGCCACCATGCTTTGATCCATGCGGTAGAAGGCGAGCTGCTGCCCGTCGGGACTCCAGAAGGTTCCCTTGCGGATGCCGAACTCGTCGCGGTGTACGCTTTGCCCATAGACTATTTCGCGTGAGCCGTCGCTCGAAAGCTTATGCTCCGTTCCGTCAGCCGTTGCAACCCAAA
Source organism: Bacteroidaceae bacterium (assembly GCA_017524545.1). Taxonomy (GTDB): domain Bacteria; phylum Bacteroidota; class Bacteroidia; order Bacteroidales; family Bacteroidaceae; genus Physcousia. The sequence continues at coordinate 78,781 of JAFXVN010000022.1, read as the reverse complement.
GGTTATTGTCCTTCAGGAAGGCCACTGCTCCAGAGGCTTTGCAGTATTCCAGTTCGCCTTCGTGTTGCTTGCGCTTGTCTGCATCAAGGTCGAGGGTTTCGCCTTCAACAGCTTTTCCTGTGGTGCGGTCTATGACGATGGCAGGCTTCTGGTCGGCATCGATGAGGCGGTCGCCGTCCCAGCGCAGCGTCCACCGCTCGGGGTAGAACTGTGCAGCGTTCTTTCCGCCGAAGTTGAGCTCTTCGAGTGTGAAGAGCTTCTGAGCCATGAGTGAACCTGCCTGTATGAACATAAGGAGAGGAAGGATTATGGTTTTCATTTGGTTGAAGTTTGTTTGTGACGTGAAGACGATTATCTCTTTCTTGAATAGGGCTTCCCGCTGTCTCGCTTGAAGTCGCGTCTGCCCTCTTCGCGGTTGCTTCGCTTGAAGTCCTTCCTGTCATCACCTCGCTTGAAGGTTTTCCTGTCGTTGCCTCGCTTGAAGTCCCGACGTTCTTCCTCGCGATTCTCTCTTCGGAAGTCTTTGCGGTCGCTGCGTCTGATGTCCTCGCGGTCTTCTTTCCGCTTGAAACGGTCGTGCGGGTTGTCTTCGAGCTTTTCCTTGAAGTCGCGATGCTGCTTGAAGCGCTTGTGGTCTGCCATCATGCGGCGCTCTTGGGCGGTCTTGATGTCGCCGCCTTCGGCACGCATGTCGTTGAACTTTCCGCTGAACATCTGGTACTTGCGCAGCTCACATTCGAGGCTGCCATTGAAGAGCGGTGTGCGGAGCGACGGTTTGAGACCTATTTGGTCGAAGCACTCCTCGCGGTAGCTGAGCACCCATGCTGTGCCGCCCGTGAATTCGTGCTTGAACCTCGAGCCTATCATCTTGTAGAGACCCAAAAGGTCGGGGGCGGAGATGCGTTCGCCGTAGGGCGGGTTGGTGATGATGATGGCTTTCTCTGCGGGCTGCTTGAAGTCGGCGAAGTCCTTTTGAGCAATGGTGATTTCCTTGCTCAGGCCAGCCGCCTTGACGTTGGTCGTGGCGATGGCGACGGCGTTGCGATTGATGTCGTAGCCGTAGATGTGGTGGTCGAAGTCGTGCTCGCGGGAGTCATCCTCATAGATGGCATCGAAGAGCTCCTGGTCGAAGTCGGGCCACTTCTCGAAGGCATACTCCTTGCGATAGACGCCGGGGGCAATGCCTCGGGCAATAAGGGCGGCTTCGATGGCGATGGTGCCGCTGCCGCACATGGGGTCGATGAGGTCGCATTCGCCTTTCCAGCCGGTGAGCATGATGATGCCTGCGGCAAGCACCTCGTTCAGCGGAGCTTCCACGGTCTCCTGCCTGTAGCCGCGACGGTGCAGGCTCTCGCCGCTGGTGTCGAGGGAGAGGGTGCAGTCGTACTCTGCAATGTGGATGTGCAGCTGCAGGTCGGGGTTGGTTATCTGGATGTTGGGGCGTTCGCCAGTCTTCTCGCGCATCTGGTCAACGATGGCATCCTTCACTTTGTAGGCGACGAACTTCGAGTGGCGGAACTCTGTGCTGAACACCACGCTATCGACGGCAAACGTCGTTTCGTTGGTCAGGTAGTTGGTCCAGTCAATCTCCTGCACAGCATCATACACCTCGTCGGCGCTGGTGGCGCGGAAGTGCTTGATGGGCATGAGGATGCGGATGGCCGTACGCAACTGGAAGTTGGCACGGTAGAGCAGCTCTTTGTCGCCCGTGAACGACACCATTCGTCTGCCTATTTGTATGTTGTTGGCACCAAGCTCGATAAGCTCCGTTGCCAGCACTGTCTCCAAGCCCTGAAAGGTCTTGGCAATCATTTCAAACTCTTCTCCCTGCTTGCTTGCGGGAGTGTTCCATCTATCATTTTCCATTTATGAACTCTTAATTCTTAACTCTTAACTCTTAATTCTTAACTATGAACTATGAACAATCACAGCCCTCCCCAGTCTTCGGGGCGAACCACATGGCTCTTGCGCTTCTTGGCCTGCAACAGCTGTTCGCCTGGCTCTGTGCTCTCAGTCACCCATACGTTGCCGCCGACGACAGTGCCTTTGGCCAGTGTGATGCGGCCAAGCACGGTGGCGTTACTGTAGATGATGACGTTGTCCTCGAGGATGGGATGGCGCGGAATGCCCTTGATGGGGTTGCCGTTCTCGTCTAAAGGGAAGCTCTTTGCTCCGAGCGTGACACCTTGATAGAGCTTAACATAGTTGCCGATGATGCAGGTGGCACCGATGACGACGCCTGTGCCGTGGTCAATGGTGAAATGGTGGCCTATCTTTGCCTCCGGATGGATGTCGATGCCTGTCTCGCTGTGCGCCATCTCTGTGATGATGCGGGGGATGAGTGGCACGCCAAGCACCAGAAGCTCGTGGGCTATTCGGTAGCTGCTGATGGCTTTGATGACAGGATAGCAGCTGATAATCTCGCCGTAGGACTCAGCAGCCGGGTCGCCGTTGTAGGCTGCCTCAACATCCGTGGCAAGGACGCGGCGCAGTTCCGGCAGGCGCTTCACAAACTCCGCCACAATGTTTTGTGCCTTCTCTGTTAGTTCGCACCTTATCTTCTGCTCCTTGCTGCTCGCCTCTTGCTCCTTGCCTCTTTGGAAACAAAGCCCTGCCATGACTTGCTGCGTGAGCAGGTGACTGAGGCGATCCAGGCAGACGCCTATGTGATAGGGAAGTGTCTTGCTGTTCAACGTGGACTTTCCATAGAAGCCTGGGAACAGGATGGCTCGGCAAAGGTCTATTGTCTCTGCCAATGCCGGTCCGGAAGGAAGCGGGTCTCCGTCAACCATTTCATAGAAAAGGCCATACATCTCGTCGGGTTCCGTAAGGTGCCCCACCGTCTGCTTCAGCAGTTCATTGAGCTCATTTGGACTCATGGCAATATATTATTCAACGTATAAATGAACAAAGATATAGAATTAAGCATTGGTTATTCTGCTTTCCAGTTTCTGTCGAACCATTGGCGGCGTTTCTGCCAATGCTCAGCAGCTTGCAAAGCATGTGACTTGAAGATGTTGAAGTCCATTAATAGAGGATATATGCGGTCACGCTGTTTCTTAACGGAGAGCACATACATGCCGTGCCAACCATTCTCACGGAACTCCTCAGAGCCGCCATTTATCATACTAACAAACTTTGGCAGACGTAGGAAGTCTCCGTCGAGCACGAACACGACGCTCCAGAAGAATGACTGCATAGCGTGGATAGACGGTTCCCTGTCGCGTGTTACGCGGTCGCGGATACTGGTCTTGGCTTGTATGCAACCATAGCAATACTTCTTGCCGTTGATGTTCAGGATACAATAAAGGTCGAAGATGTTTGCCTTGATTTGTTCGCGCAACCAGCTAATGTCGCGTGGTTCGTTGGCCAGTTCGTTGGCCTTAATCAGCGTGTTCAAGTCACGTTGTAAGATGACTTCTATGCCGGTACCGTGCATGGCAAGCGAGGCCAGTTCCTTCACCATTTCCTCGAAAGCATGACCGCTCGACTTCTTCCAGCTTTGGTCGGCACTGATAACTTTATTGATAGTATCGAGATTGGAAATGCCTGACTTTCGGAACAGATGTGCCCGGTATATAGCATTCCATAGTTCCGCAACAGGCTCATCGGGAAACTCCTTCAATGCTTTTGTGATTGCAATGCGGATGGCCGATTTCTGTGCCTCTCGATCGAAATCATCCATCTTGCTTTTTGGCACATCCTGCCCATTGTGTTCTTTTGTCAATGCTCGCAGGCTTCGGGAATACTCGTTCTTATATGCGTTTAGGCAAAACTTGTAACAGGTCTCTTTCATTTCTCGTTGATTTCAAAAAGTCTGTTGATTTGCTCACCCCATGCGTATGCCAGCAATGGTGGAACAGCATCTCCTATTTGTTCGTATTTATCTTGCACCGTTCGGTCAATGTGTGGTACAATATAAGGACCGCCTACGAAGTCGTAGGAATCAGGAAAAGACTGCAGACGGGCACATTCGCGGACAGTCAGCGCACGATCATATTTTGGGTGCACAAATTCGTCAAGGCAATGACTCGTCACCGTTGGTGACGGTTCACTTTCCTTCAGCCGATAATTGCGTTTGATGAACATCTTTTTTGGCAGAATCCTTTCTGCCTGCAACTTCTCACGTTCCTCACCACCATATCGGTCGAACAGGGTCTTAAGACTTTCGCCAGGCATTAACAGGGAAAAACGCTTCAATGTACACTCGCGATGCTTCATTGGCATGTGATTAGTAATTGTTGCTTTGGACAAGTTTTCACGTTTCCAAAAAACATCGTCTCGCATCAGCTTTTCGTATGGCGAATGATCGTCGGTGTATTCCTTTCCTTCAATGCCACTGTTGGCAATTACATTGGGCAGTCCAGCCAGAGCGTCACCCACCCCGATGTGACGGCAATAACGCTCAGGAGCCTGCAACCACCAGTCAGCGTAACGACAGGCAAGAATAAAGAATCTGTTACGTCTCTGGGGTACACCGAAGTTGGTAGAATCTAACACAACTTCCAAGAAATTACCGTAGCCAGCTTCTTTCAGTTCCTTTTTTAGCACATCGACAATAAGCTGGTTGGAGTCCTTCGCAGCTTTCTTCGACGTAATAGCTGGCACGTTTTCAAACAAAATCATTTTCGCTTTGCATATTTTCGCTATGCGAATCCCTTCTCGAAACAGGAATTGGCGATCGTCGTAAAATGAGCGCGATGTGTTGCCTGCTGTTGAAAAAGTCTCGCAAGGCATTCCCGACGTTACCAAGTCCACACCCTCTTTAGGGATGTGTGGCAAAACTTGTTCTTCCGTCACCAGGCGAATGTCGGAATGAATCATATGTACATCGGGATGATTCGCTTTATATGTATCGCAGCAGCTCTTGATGTATTCGATGGCGACCAATGTTTTCAAACCCGCCGCATGCAAACCCGTACAGATGCCTCCTGGCCCTGCAAAGCAATCAATATGTGTCAGCTGTCTTGTCATTCGCCTCTTCTTTGGCTGCAAAGGTACGAAATAAAGTTGAAAGTTGGAAGTTGAAGGTTGAAAGAAATCTCTCTTCTTTCTTCATTTCGTGTTAAGAAAAGAAAAAACAATCCCGCGTTACTCTTAGTGAGTGGCGCGGGATTGTCGTTTGTAGTCTTCGGTACGTCATTTAGAAGTCGTCGCCGAAGGAGTATTCCTTGACGGAGAACTCTCCGTCGTACTCGTCGTCTGTGACCGTGACGCTTTGGGAGTCACCGTTGTCTATATTAAGCAGGCTTGCGGCAATCAGCATCTCGCACTGTGCCAGCTCAACTATGGTCTGAGGTTGAATATATGTCTTTTTCATATTACTTCAAAATCTTTTTGCCGTTAATAATGTTGATACCCTTTTGCATCTTCTGGACGCGCTGACCAGCTACATTGTAGATGGCATCATTCTCCTCTGCGTCGGTCTGGATGAGGCTGATAGCATCTTCGATGTCATCGAAGCTGATAGCCTTAATCTCAGTACCTGCAGGAATGTCGAAGTAAGCGCGGAAGCCCTTGATGCTGGCATTGGCACCAGCCTTGCGGATGTGACCGTCGGTGGTCAGACCATAGACAACACCGCTTGCACCCCATTCGCCAGCAGCGACGGGAGCGTATGTGCCTTGGAACTTGACGCCATTGGAAGTGCGATAGTAACCATAGTCGTTGTAGCTGCTTATGGTGATGTTCTGCAACTTCATAGGTTCGGTGATTGCTTCCGGCACATAGACAACGTAAGGATAGCTTGCTGAGAGCGTGCTAACGGTGGAGAAGTTAAGCTCGCCATTTGTAGTATTATAAGCAGTGAAGTCGTATGCCTTGGCACCTGTGCCGAAGAACGCTTCAACGTCGTTGATAGCGAACGGCAGACAAACGGTGTTCCAACCTGCAGCAAACTTGCGCTTCAGCAGAACGGTCTCGTTGCTAACTGCATCAACGGTTGATGCAGAGGTCTCTTCGTCAAGGGTATAAACCTCGGCGATAGTCAGGCTGATAGGCTCGGTAGCAAGGTCAATGCCTGTGCCTGTAACGGCAACGTATGCCTCTACAGCTTCGCTGATAACAACCTGCGGTTCCCATGTCAGGGTGACAGTAGTAGAGCCATTGGCTGTGATAGCCAGAGTCTCGGTAGCCTTAACCTCGCCACCAACGTAGAGACAGGCTGTAACTTCTTCTGCCTTGCCGACACTTTCCTTCAGTGTCACAGTAGCGGTATAGACGTTGTACTGTTTGCCTGTGGCAGGAACGCTTGAAGCGGCAATCTCTGTGTCGTGCTCAAGAGGATTAGCCCTGAAGCCGACAAGGTTATCAAGGCGACCATTGCGAGTGGTAAAGCGCAAGTAGTAGTTGCCTGCAGCAGGAGCAACGAAAGTCTGTTCGCCTGTAGCACTTACTGATACTTCATCGCTCCAGTTAGTCTTGTCTGTAGAATAAGCGTAGGTGAAGCTGCTTCCAACATACAGCACATCGAAGGTCAGCTCTTCATTAGCTTCTGCAGCCAGACGCGGAGTCATAATGCTCTTTGCATTCCAGCCTGTGAGCGTTGCATAATGATTACCTTCTGATTCACCAACAGTCCAGTTGTTACTGTTGTCCCAATCGGCAGGAATGTTGCCATCCTCGAAGTCCACTGCCCAAGTGTCGGCAGAGACAGAGCGTCCGCTCAGAGCCACGTTGAAGGTGTTATTGGTAGTAGCATCCACCTTATAGGTAAATACCAGATTACCGCTCACCTTGCCCTGCTCGGCCTTCAGCGTCACGTTCACATCGGCAGTCTCACCAGCCAGGATAGAACCGGCAGGCTTGGCCAGAAGGGTCAGGTCGTTAGCATTCCATACGAAGTCATAGTTACCTGCGGGAATTGTCATCCAACCAGAGGCTTCTGTTGCAGTAGCCAGTTTGGTTGCAGTTGCAATCGTATTCAGATGTCCACCCTCGTCGCTGTAGCCATACTGTGTGCTCCAACCATTATTGTGAATAGCGAAGTTGACACCCTCGAAAGGTACATTTACATTCTCAATGATGAACTCACCATCGGTAGCAGTAGTCTTGAATGTCCCCTGGTCTGCGTTGAGGTCTGTGTTTTGTCTGTAGAAATAGAGTATCCAGTCGGCATCAGCGCCGTTGGCAGCAACTTTTTCATACTCGAAGCCCTCAGGAACAGAGATGCTGGGAGCCTCCATCAGCTTGTTACCTGTGTTCGAGATGGTGAAGGTCTTGGTTGTAGCAGCCTTCACGATGCCGTAAGCCACAGCGTCACCATCCTTGATTGCAGTTGTACCAAGAGCCAACTCGAACTTAGGAGCAGCAGCGTTCACAGTGACAGTAGCAGAAGCTGTAGAAACGGTGTTAGACACATTCTCCTTAGCCTTGAAGGTGAGCACACCACCCTCGAGAGCAGAAGTAGTAAGGCTGACAGACATTGTGGTGCTTGCACCAATAGGCAAGTTGGCCATAGTTCCGAAATTGAACCACTGGTGACCCTCACCGTTCACGTCACCCCAGCTCTTGAAGCTGAAGAAGTTACCGTCGGTATTCTTCATATTGGTTGACTGGTTATAGCAGTTGGTCCAGTTCAGACCGCCATTCTCACTGCTGTAGCCTTCGTCGCCTTCCTTCTTCAGACGTACAATGCAGAAGTTGGTCTTGCCGTTGCGCTCTACACTATAGAGCTCGTCGTTAATCTTCGTGAATAGAGCCCATTCACCGTCAACATCAGTGTTCCAGCGCCAGATGGCCAGCACAGCACCGTCGGTGGTGTATGCGCCTGGATTGATGAACACGGTCTGGCTGTTGGCAAGCGTCCATGCGGTAGCATTCTCACCAATCACGTTGCCATCGGCATCAGTGATGCTGACACTTACATTTTCAGCATCCTGGGCAAGAGTACCGTTGTTCTTCACCGTCACGTTGAACGTAGAGGTGAACTCGTTGTTTGCATCGGCATCAACAGTCTCGTCGCTGGTGCGTGCAAAGCCAGTGATTTCGAGGGTGCGGTTGTGAGCGGAAGTGAAGGTCACAGGTTCGGTCTCGATGGTAACGTCGTTATTGTAAACCTTCACGTAGGCAAGGTGCTTGCCTTCCTCAGGCACGATAGCTGTAAGGGTAAAGGTCTTGGTTTCGTCGAGGGCAACAACCTGTTCGGTGAGCTCAGCAGCCTTTTCGTTCTTGACGAAGAGTTCGGCGGCTACGGTCTCAGACGCTGCACGCAGGTTCACAACCTTGACGGTAGCTGTATATTCAGAACCAGGAACGTATTCGCCTTCGGGAACGTCGATGCTGACGAAGAAGAGGTCGTGTTCGATACCTGTTACCTTGTGCCAGCCGCTGATGTTGTCAACAGTCACATACTTGCCCTTGAACTGGAGGTAGTACTCACCAGCATCCAAACCACTTACATTGAAGGTTGCGGCAGTTGTGCTCAGCGTGGGTTGTGTCTCCACAGGAATCCAGTTCTGGCGGTCGGTAGAGTAGCTGACAACAAGACTTGCGTAGTTACTTGCCCAAGAAGAGGACGCAACTGCATCGTAGCTCAGCACATCGTCGGTGCCGCTTACGGTCAGCTTCTCGGTGATGAGGGTTGCCTCTGTGTTGCTGTTGATAGTGGCAGCACCACTGGTGAAGGAGAAACCGCTGTTGTACCAGCCTGCGGGCTTCGCATTGCTGGAGAAGTCAACGAAGAGTGCAGTCGGGTCGATAGTGGTTGCCGTGTAGTTCACGGAGAAGTCGCCTACCCAACCCTCGGAGGTGAGTGTCATTGCACCTGTCTTCTCGCCGAAGGGAGCTTCGTAGGGAAGCGTCAGGGTGATGGTTGCGCTCTTACCTGCTGCCAAAGTCACGGTGTTATCTGCGATGGTAATGCCTTCGCCTTCGCCAGAGATGGCTGCGGTAGCCACACCAGTCGTTGCAACGGTCGTTACCATGTCGGCAGTACCATTGTTGGTCAGGGTGTAGGTAGCCACACCAGCTTCCGTCAGATTACCAAATTCCTTTGTGCTGCCATTGGCAACTGCTGTGGTGCCTTCGGTCAGAGCAAATACAGGAGCAGTGGTGGGAACGAAGCCGGAGATGTTGTCAAGCTTCACATAACGGCCATAGAACTCAACGATGGCTGTTCCTGCGGGAACGTCGGTCAGAGTGAGCGTCACGAAGCTGCCCGATGTAATCTGTGCAGCATAGTCAACATATTCGCTCCAAGTGATACCGCCATCGGTGGTGTAGCGAACCTTCAACTGTGCTGCAGAGTAGCTGCTATAGCGTGCTGCTTCGAAGCTCAAAGTCTCGCCCTCTGCAACAGTGAGCGGAGTGGTTACGAGAGCGGATGCTGTGCTGTAGCTGGTCTGCTGTGCATAGCCAGATGTGACAGTCCAACTTGTACCAACCGTCCAACCTGTAGGCATATTACCATCTGCGAAGTCAACATACATCTTCGATGCGTCGCGGGTAACGCCGCTCAGTTCAATGACAAAGTCAGCAATGCTCTCGCTGGTGGAGCTGATGGTCAGCGTTGCAGCGTGAGAGCCAAGGTTGTCCTTCTTCTGGGTAACTGTGATGGTAGCCTCGCCATTGGCAGCAACACCGCCATCGGTCAAGCCACTGATAGTTACATCATAGTGGAAAGCTTGGTCGCCGCTGAGTGTTGCAGTCAGGCCAGCAAGAACGGCCTTACCCTCGTTCTTCACAGTGAAGGTGTGGGTAGCATCCGCATCATTGGCTACGTTGCCAAAGTTGTATGTGGTAGCTGCTTTTGCCTCGCCGTCGTAAACAACCATAACGGGTTCGGTCGGTTCAGTCAAGCCATAGATGTGCTTAATCTGGGCATAGTTGCCTGTGAATTGGAGCTGGTAGTCGCCTGCTTCTTCAATCGTGGCAGTCAGCGTCTTCCATTCAGTACCCAAGTTGGCTGCAGCGATGAGGTCAGACCACTCTTCTGCATCGGCCTTCTTATATTTCACGCCAAATTTATAGGTGCTATAAGTGCTTGTGTTCTTGGCAACAACAACAAGTGTCTCACCAGCAACAGCTGTCAGGACGTTTGTCTCCATCGTTGTGCTGGTATAGCCAGCTTCAACATAACCACCATCCTTCTTTGCCCAGCTGCCAGCCGTCCAAGTGGAAGGAATGTCGGCAGTGGCGAAGTCGAGGTTAAGCTTGTCCTCGTCAACCATAACGCCGCTCACTGCAACGGTGAATGTGCCGCCATCGCTACCATTAACCACGATGTTGCCACCGCGATAACCACCAGAAATCTGTCCGAAGGTGATGGTCAGTGTGGTGCTCTCGCCTGCTGCAAGCTCGCTCTCGCCGAGTACAGCAGAGAAGCCAGCAGGCATCTCTTCCTGGTCAAGTGCCAATGTGCCCGTGCCATCATTCTTTATATAATAGGTCTCTGTAGCGTCCTCTGTGACGAAGCCAAAGTCCTTAGCTACGCTCGTTGTAGCTGCAACTGTGCAGTCTGCATCGGAATAAATGCCCATCTTAGGATCGTTGGCGTCATAGGTCAGACCTGCAATCTCGTCAATGAGTACATAATAGCCATTGAAACGAATCTTGTTGACTGATGAAGAGATGCCAGAGACAACAATGGTAGAGTAATCACCCGTGTTGGCTCCGAAGTCACCAGAATATGAATAGGTCTTCTTCTCGAATGCTGTCCATGTGGCACCATTATCGGCAGAACCCTCAACGGTGACATAGTCGCCGCTGCCGCTATCGCTAGCCTTTACCTTGAAAATGAAGAAGTCTTCGTCTGTAAAGGAGAGCTTTGACGTTGTCAGGTTCTTCTTGCCAGTACACTTGGCAGCCTCGTTATTGAAGATAGACCAACCATTGCTTTCGTTCTCCCATGTGCTTGGGATGGCAGTGTTGAAGTCAATAACCTCTGTGCCTGCCAGTACGTATGCATCAGCAACGAAACTGAAGTCCTCGAAGCCATCGGCAGAGATAACGATGTTGCCCGTCTTGATAGCCTTGGCTGTAGCGGCAAGTGTCACATTGATGGTCTTGCTTGTGCCAGCGGCAATGACCAGAGGACTCTCTGTAGAAGGAGCTGCCTCAAGGTCGGTAGTATAGGCTGCATCGGGAAGGGCAATGCCAGTGACGTTGAGTGCGCCTGTGCCGTCGTTCTTGATGATGAACTCCTTGGTGGCAGCCTCTGTGATGATGCCGAAGCCAAGGTCAGCACCTGTGGTCTGCTCTGCCTCGCCAATGAAGAGTGCAAACTTGGGAGCGTTGGCAGCAAGGAAAGTGCTGGTCAGGTTGATGACAAACTCACCCTCTGTGGTGGTGACAGTCACTGTGCCGTTCTGCTCGCCAGCCTTGGCTGCGTCGTAGTTGACAGTGATGATGAGGTCGTAGTTGTCAGCTACCACTGCTTCTGTCCAGTTGGTAGTGAATACCTCGTTGTCGCTCGCTACATTGGTGATGTTGATTGTGCCTGCACCTGTATTGGTGAAGTTGTAGGTCACGGTCTGGTTTGCACCCACCTCGCCAAAAGCGTAGGCAGCAGGAGAGGAGACAGCACCTGTACCCTGTGTAACAGTGAGGACAGGAGCGTAGTTCAGGCCAGCCACCTGCTTCACATAGCAATAGTAACCGTTGAGACGCAGGTACTTGTAGTCGGTGGAGATGCCGCTGACGATAGCGGTGGTGTAGTCTGTCTGGTTCAGCACGCTGCTGTCGAGCTTCTTGATGTCAGTCCAAGAAGTGCCGTCTGCAGAACCCTGAACGGTGACGTAACCATAGCCGGAAGCTATCTTCGCATTGATAGCAAGGAAGTCATCGGAGGCGATACTTACCTTCGGAGAGGTCAACGTGTTAGTGCTGTAATAGAAGTAGGCAGCAGTTTCATCGCTATTGAAGCTGGTGTTGCCAGCCTTTGTCCATCCTGCGAGGGTGGCATCATTAAATACAGCCGTTGCTGTACCTTCCTTAGCCACCGCACCTGTTGCGGTGAATGTCAGGTCGTCGGCGTTGTCGCTCTTGATGGTGATGGTTGCGCTCTGTGCACCTGTAGCGTTAGGAGCCATTGTCACAGTAAACGTAGCTGTACCGCCATTAGCAGCAATCTCTGTAGCCTCGTAGTTGACGGTGAAGTTCGGGTTGCTCGAAATGATGTTCAAGCCAGTCAAAGCAGACTTGCCTGTATTGGTAATGGTAACAGCTTCGCTGGTTGTGTTCTCGGCAATCAGACCAAAGTCATAGCTTGTCTGAGAAAGAGCAATAACGGGAGCTGTGGACTCTGTACCGCCATAGATGTCGGTGAAATACACATAGCTGCCATAGAAACCGATGTACCAGTTGCCGGCAGGAATCTCGGATACCTCAAGGCTCTGCCAAGTGTTGGTGATGCTTTCAAGCACTTTGGCATTTGTCCAGTTCGTTCCATCTGCGGAATACTGGATGTTCAGTTTGTTCCAACTTGCCGTTGCACCATGTCCCTTTATCATCAAATAGAGCTTTTCACCTTCGGCAAAAGTCAACAAAGGAGAGTACATGAGCTTGTTACTTTCATAGGATGTGTTATAGGCATAGCCTGCTCCGGAAGTCTCGCCATCAGCACCAGTAGTGCTAATTGTCCAGTTCCCGCTATTCGTCCAGCCTTCGGGCAGACCTTCTGCGAAGTTCACCCACATCTTGCTCTCATCGCGAATAGTGCCGCTGACATTGAAGACGAAATCATCAATGCCGTCAGCTGTGGAAGAGACAGTTACTGTGCCATTTGCAGTAGCCTCAGGCATGGTGATGGTAAGTGTGACTTCGCCACCAGCAGGAATCGATGTTGCATTGTCAGAGAAAGAAGCGCCAAAGCCGCCTGTAGCAGACACACTAATAGGTGTGGCTTCTGCACCGGGATTGCTCAATGTGAAGGTCTTGGTTGTACCTGCGGTTGTCAGACCGAAGCTGTAAGCATAAGGAGAAGTCAACTTGGTAGAGCCTTCCTTAACGACAAGGGCAGGGCCTTCAGATGTGCCATTATCCTCGTATGTGAATGTTGTCTTAGGAAGATATGTGCGAGTGGCTCCTTTTGAATAGGCAGGTGCGGGAGTAACGTATACACACCAAAATGTGAACTTCTTATAGCCTGAAGCTTGTGGATGATTAAAATCTACCAACAGATTACCACCATCATAAACGTAATCTTCATCAAAAGTAATGGTAATAGTCTTGGCATCTGTATCTGGGGTAATCGCACCAGAAAACACCTGAGTAAGAGGTGTTGTTGTGTCAAGTGCTGTGAGTGTTGTTGCTGTAGTTGATCCTAGCGATACAATCCAGTTACCAACATTTGTTCCGGATGTTTCGTTTTTCTTGTAATAAAACGTCATCGATTTAATTATTTTCCCTTCTAAAGATGTTAGCTGCGCAGAAGGGAAAATCAATTGGTCGTGCTGAGCAGCGTCAGCATCATATCCATCAAATGGAACATAATCGCTGGAGTAGTCTGCATCTCCATAGATGGTCAGACTCTCCTGCGCCTTCATTGTCCCCCACGATAGGGAGAGCAATGCGGCAAATAAAAATGTAAGTTTTCTCATATTGTTAATTGTTTGGTTATACATTATATATAATTATATGCGCACCTTCAGCACTTTGTCTGCTACCTTGATGATGTAGAGGTTTTTGCTGTCGAGGTTGATGTCGGCCTTGTCAGATACGAGTTTCTGCGACTGAAGCAGACGGCCGTCGGAGGAATAGACGTGAAGCATGTCGCCGACCTTGGCGTTCTGAACGCTGATGCCGCCTTTTTTGCCGAGAATCCTCACCTCGCTTGCCGACTGCTTCGGGCTGTTTATCTCATCGGGGTCGATCAGTTCGAAGGTGACGAAGAGCGTGGAGCGTTCGGTGCTGATAACTGGCGTGGTAATGGTGCCTGTCTCTGTAAGCTGGTCGGTAATGTCCTGGTTGTTGAACGTCACGCTGTGTACTTGCCAGCCAATGGCAGGTTCCAGATAGTAGGTATATTGCTGCCCTTTCTCCACTTTCTGCCAGATGCTGCCGTTGTCGGCTGTTGAGAGGGCGATATAGGCATCGTTGGCAGTCTCCTTGTCGTTCAGGTCGATGTCGCTGCCGTCGCTCGCGTCGTCGCCATCAATCCAGAGGGCAGAGAATATCCAGCGGTTGTCTATCTTGGCGAGACGTGTTGTCTGGCCTGTGTTGACATCAATCTCGTAGAGGGCGGTGTCGTACTTGCCGTTGGTGCGCCATTCCTTGTCGGAGAGCGAACTCCACGAACCCCAGTCGTTGACACCCTTTCCGCTGTTGTAGTAACCCACCCAATACATCTTGTCGGGGTTGCTTGCTGCGAAGCAGGCGGCTTGGCGGCGGTATTGCGAGCAGTAGCCTGTGGCGGGTACGAGAGGCTCCTGGTCGGTGTATGCCTCGCCGCCATCATCGAATTTCTCCACGGCCTTGGTCTTCAGAAGACCTGTCGTGAGGTCGAACTCCCAAAGCTGTGCGCCTGTCAGCTCGCCATCTATGTTGCGCATCTTGCCCTCTTCGTCGATGGTGCCGTTTGCGCCGCCGCTGGTCAAGGCAAAGGCACGTCCCTCGCTGTTGATGGCGAAGGTGACGAAGTTATAGTAGTAGAGTCCGGGGGTGATGGGCGTGACTTTCATGGTTGTCACATCGAGGGTGCAGAGGCAGTAGCCCGCGTCGCCATCGGTCATGTCGGCATCCTGGTCCTCGAAGTAGTCGGGGTCGGAGGTGATTTCATCGGGCAGGCTTTGACCCGTCATGTAGAAAAGTCCATAGACCTTCCCGTCCTTGGGGTTGTAGCACATGCCTGCGCTCTCCAGAGTGGCGCTCTTCGGCTTGATTTCCGACGAGAGGAGCTCGCCCGTGGCGGCGTCCCAAATGCGTACGGCAAAGAGTTCGTCGTCGGTGGTCGATTGCTCGTCGCGAGACATCACTGTCATGAGTTTGCCGTTAACGTATGCGGCTCCGCTGTTGCCGTACATCAGGTTGAAGTTTGTGGCCCAGATTTGTTTGTCGTTGTCAGCCCGCACTTCGGAGGCAACAACTGCGGGTTCTTTTTCCGGCGTAGAGAGCGACGTCCCGTTCCAGTCCATCTTGTAGATGCCGTTATCGACGATAAAGATGGTCTTCCCCAGTTCGGAGTTCCAGCCCACATAAGTCGATTTCATCTGGTCGCCGTCGTCGTAGCGGTTGTCGTGGCCGATGCCTTTCAGTTTGATGTTTTGCGCGCCCATTGGCAGGCAGAGCAGAAGAGCCAGTGCAAGCGCAGCGAGTTTGAAATTGTTCATTGTCTTTTTGTTTTTGAGTTTGTTTCCGGTTTTGAGGATGTTGCATACACACGCAAAATCGCGCAAAGATACATAAAATTACACAAACAACAGCATAAAGTGCATAATTATTTGTTAAAACTGCAAGTTTTGTGTCAAGTGAAGTTCAAGGTGACAGGCAAAAAGAGCCGCAGCGCTGACTGGCAGTGCTGCGGCTCTCATTATAAAAAGGTAAAAAAGTATTTCTGTGCTTCTTACTTCTTCTCGGGAACGTCCTCCACGATGGTCTTCTTCCTAATCAGGTAAGCTGTGGGAGCTGCCACGAAGATAGAAGACAGCGTGCCGAATACAACACCCAGAATCATGGCGAAGGCGAAGCTGCGGATGCTGGCACCGCCGAGGCAGAAGATAACTGCCAGTACGATGAACGTAGAGACAGAGGTGTTGATGGTACGGTTCAGGGTGCTGTTCAGCGAGGTGTTGAACAACTCCTGCTTGTCGCGTTTCGGGTGCAGGTGCAGGAACTCGCGGATACGGTCGAATACCACCACCTTGTCGTTGATGGAGTAACCGATAGCGGTCAGCACGGCACCGATGAACGTCTGGTCAATCTCAAGGGAGAATGGCATCCAGCCCCAGCAGATACTGTACATACCCAGGATGAGGATGGTATCCACAATCAGAGCGGCAATGGCACCAACAGAGAATGATACGTTGCGGAAACGGATGAGGATATAGACGAAGATGGCGATGAATGCAAAGATGACACTCAAGATGGCACCGTAGGTGATGTCCTCTGCTACAGAAGGACCTACCTTCTGGCTGCTGATGATGGAGCCGCCGGCGCGTTCGTCGCGGTTGATGAAGTTCTCAAGGGTGAGGTCGCCTGCCAACAGGTTGCCGTCCTTGAGGGTGTTGAACAGCTTCTCTTCGATTTCGCTGTCAACCTCAATGCCGTCCTCTTCGATGCGGTAGTTGGTGGAGATACGGATGGTCTTGCCCTCGGTACCCAGTGCGATGGCACTGGTGTTGCTCTCGGGGAATGCCTCGGCGAGCAGACCGCGAACGGTCTCAGGCTGCACCTCGTTCTCGAACAGCACCACGAAGTTGCGGCCGCCGGTGAAGTCGATGCTCTTGCTGAAGCCACGTGTCAGCATGAAGGCAACGCTGATGACTGCAAAAATGCCGAAAATGGTGAAGCTCTTCTTGTAGGCACTCATGAACTTGTACGTGGGGTTCTGGAAGGAAATCTTGTCGCCGATGGCGGTGCGGAAGGTGAGGCCGAGCCACTTGTCCTTCTCCATGACCTGCGTATAGACAACGCGGGTCAGGAACACTGCGGTGAAGAAGCTGACACAGATACCGATGAGCAACGTGGTGGCAAAGCCACGGATTGGACCTGTACCGAAGTAGTAGAGGATGATGGCTGTGATGACAGATGTCAAGTTAGAGTCGAAGATGGCGCTGAAGGCGTTGCTGTAACCAGCTGCAAGAGCCTCGCGAACCTTCTTGCCTGCCTTCATCTCTTCCTTCGTGCGCTCGTAGATGAGCACGTTGGCATCCACTGCCATACCAAGCGACAGCACCATACCTGCGATACCGCTCATGGTCAGGGCTGCCTGGAAGCTGGTCAGGACACCGATGGTGAAGAAGAGGTTGAGGATGAGGGCGCAGTTGGCGACCATGCCGGGGATGGTGCCGTACATCGTAATCATATAGACCATGAGGATGACGAAGGCGATAACGCAACTCCAGATACCCTGACGGATGGACTCGGCACCGAGAGACGGACCTACGATTTCTTCGCTCACGATTTTGGCGGGAGCGGGCATCTTACCAGACTTCAGCACGTTGGCAAGGTCGCGGGTGTCTTCGGCAGTGAAGTGGCCGGTAATCTCGGAGCTACCGCCGGTAATCTCACTCTGCACGGTGGGAGCACTATATACATTATCATCAAGCACGATAGCAACGCTGCGCTTCAGGTTGGCCTTTGTGAGGGCTGCCCAGCGGCGTGCGCCATCGACGTTCATCTTCATGCTGACGCAAGGCATACCGCGCTGGTCGTAGGTGTCGCTGGCATCGGTCACAACGTCGCCCTCCAAGGGAGCACGGCCGTTGCGTTCTGTCACCTTGATGGCATACAGCTCATAGATGTTGGCACCGGCGCCTTCGCCCATGCCCTTCACACCCCACTTGAGGCGGAGGTCAGAGGGCAGAACTTCTTTGGCTTCGGGAGAAGCAAGAAGCTCGTCGATGTCGGCCATGTCGCGTTTGCTGGCAAAGCCAACCACGCAGCCGTATGCACCCTGGGCCAGCTGCAAGCGGCTCAACAGGGGGTGCTGCTTGTGTGCCTTCTCAATGTCGGCGGCAGAGACAGCAGTAGATGCGTCGTCGCTCTTCTCGGCAACGGCGGCAGCCAGGTCAGTAGCGGCTTTGGCTGTGTCGGCGGGAGCTTCAACAAGCTCGTCGGTCTGAGCTGCGGCAGCCTCTGTGGTGTCGGCGGCAGCCTCGTCCTTGATACCGCTCAGTGCGGCGGCAAGCTTGGTGTCGAGGTTGACGAGGAAGGGAACAATCTCCTGTGTATTGTAGGTCTCCCAGAACTCCAGGTTTGCGCTACCCTGCAAGAGTTTACGCACGCGCTCGGGTTCCTTCACACCGGGCATCTCGACCATGATGCGGCCTTCCTGACCTTCGAGGGCCTGGATGTTGGGCTGTACGACACCGAAGCGGTCGATACGGGTGCGGAGCACATTGTAAGAGTTGTCGATGGCACTCTTTACCTCGGCGCGGAGCACACTCTCCACCTCCTTGTCGGTGCTCTTGGTTGTCACCTTGTCGCGGAGCTGCTGTGTAGCAAACAGTTCGGCAAGAGCCTTGTTGGGCTCCAATGCCTTGTAGTCCTTGACGAATAAGGTAATAAAGTCGTTTTGGCTGCCAGCAGCCTCTTTGGTCGCCTGTTCGACGGCCTTGCGGAAGTTCTCGTCGGTCTCCTCTTTGTGGTCGGCCAATGCCTTGATAACATCCGGCACGCTGACTTCCAGAATGACGTTCATACCGCCCTTCAAGTCCAAGCCCAAGCCAATGCCCATCTCACGGCACTCTTTCAGCGTCCAAACGTTGCAATAGACCTTGTTGTTGAGCAGAGAGTCCAAATAGCGGTCGGCAGCAGCCTGTCCTTCGGTCTGTGCGATAGCTTCAGCCTTGCTCTCGAAGTGATTGGTCACAACGGAGAAACTCAGATAGAAGATGCACACCAGGGTCAGCAGAACGGCGAAAACCTTTACAAATCCTTTGTTTTGCATTGTTAATTGTTAATTGAATTATTTAATGTTATTTATTTGTTTCCTTATTTTATTTCTTTCAAATGTCAAAATGCGTGCAAAGATACATCTTTTTCCTTAAACAAAGAGCAAAAGGGAGATTTTTTATGCAAAAAAGATAGATTAACGTACTTTTTTGCGCAAACGGACGATGACAGGGTAATGGTCTGAGGCCGAAACGGTGCGGTCTATGCGACATGAGGTGCATGTCCATTCCTTTGAAAAAAAGAGGTGGTCGATGCGCACGGGGAAGGAGCGGCGGGTGAAGGTAAAGCCTGGCCCGTGGCCTGCCTGACGGTAGGCGGAGCAGAGGCGGTCGGCAAATCGCTGGTAGGTGTAGGAGACGGGTGTCTCGTTGAGGTCGCCGCAGACGATGGCATCATAGTTGGCATAGCGGTCGATGAAGGCACAGACGCTGTCGGTCTGCGTCCCTCGGTAAGCGGCGGCTTCACTTAGCTTGTCCATGAGCAGGCGCGAACTGTGCTTGATGGTCTGGCGGTGTGGGTCGGTGATGGCACTGGCGTACTCGTCTTTTTCCTCCGTACTCAGGTGGTTGCTCTCCAAGTGATTGTTGATGATGAGCAGGCTGTCGCCGTGCCAGTCCACCCAGCAGGCGGTGCTGTAGTTGCTGCGTGTGGGGTAGCCGATATACAGGGTGTCGCTGAGGAAAGGCAGACGCGAGACGATGGCTACGGTGTGGCTTTGCACGAAACGGTAGGAGGTGGAGTCGAGCCATTTGTGATGGTCGGGGAGGAAACGGTCGTTGAGTTCCTGCAGGCATACGATGTCGGCATCGGTCTTCCGGAGAAAGGCAAGCAGCTCGGCCTGCAAATCTTCGCCCTTCATTTGGCCAACATTGTAGGAGATGATGGTGAGGGTGCTGTCGGCGGACTCATTGCTGTCGCTTCCGAAGTGTAGGGGGCAGTAGTCGAAGATGTAGCCGCCCACAAGGAGCGCTCCAGCGAGTGGCACCCATGCCATCCGCGCATAGAAGAGCAGCCAGAACACGAAGAAGAGGATATCGACGCAGAGGAAGATGGGGAATGCCAGCGTCAAGAGCGACAGGCGCGGAAAGAGGCTGGGCGATACATAGGTCAGTGCCACGCACAGCCACAGCAGCAATATTGTGCAGAGATTGGCACCAAGAAACAGGCTGACCGATATGCGCTTCAAGCAGCCCCCCTCCAACCTCCCCCCGAGGAGGGAGGCTTTTTTATTTGAACGAGATTGTGTTTTGCTCATTTGCAAGAGAAACATTTCTCCCTCCTCCTCGGGGGAGGGTTGGGGAGGGGGCTTTCACTTCCTGGTGATGTCGAAGAGTCGCCGTTTCTCTTCTGGTGTGAGGCCGTCGTAGCCGTTTTTCTTCACCTTGTCCAGGATGCGGTTGAGTTCCTCCTCCTGCTCCTTCTTTTGCTGCCGGTAGGCGGCTTCCTGTCCGTAGCGTCCGCCGTAGGTGACATTGATGTGCGGCTCCTTCTTCTTGAATAAGGAGGAGAACCAACGGCGGAAGCCTGTCCACGAGTTGCTGCCGCCCCAATTGTAATGGCTGTACCCGCCACGCCTACCACCGCCGCCTCCGCCACGCCAATAGAGGAGAAGTAGCAGACCGACAAGCATACCGCCTAAGTGTGCTATATGTGCTATACCGTCGCCCTTTTGCGAGAGGGCGGAGAGAAGCTCAATGACGGCATAGCCCATGACGAAGTACTTCGCCTTGATGGGTACGGGCAGGGGGAAGATGAACATGCGCTCCTCGGGAAAGGTCATGCCGAAGGAAAGCAGGATGCCATAGACGGCGCCTGAAGCTCCGACCGTGTTCCAGCGGTTCAGATAGTCGGCCATTGGTATGAGGCCATCACTGAACGCCACCTGGTCGTAGCTGCCAAAGCCGTAGTACCAGTATTCGGCCAGTTGCACCAGCTCCTGTGCCACGCCTGCGCCAAGGCCGCAGGTGAGGTAGTAGAAGAGAAAGCGGCTCTGCCCCATCGTCTGCTCCATGATGCGGCCGAACATCCACACGGCGAACATGTTGAAGAAGAGGTGCTGCCAGCTGGCGTGCATGAACATATAGGTGAAGAACTGCCAGGGACGGAAATGGCTGGCAAGGATGAAGTGCAGACCGAACAGCTCGTCGAAATCCACGTGGTGTGATGCAAAAGCAAGGCTGGCGAAGAAGCACAGCACGTTGATGATGAGCAGGTTTTTTGTGATGGGAGGTATTGTGTTCATCGAGTTTGGGCAAAATGTTATGTTTCCGCGTGCAAAGGTACGAAAAATAGACGTAGAATTGTGCAGAATTGCCCTTTATATAAGGTTTTTTAGCGAATTATTGCATTTTTTCGCGCAAATGCTTTGTCGTTCGGGCAAGTTTGCCTATATTTGTCGTGGATTTATGAAATAAGAAGGCATTTTCAAACAACTTAATTACAAACAACTTAGTATTATTATTATGAACAAGACTGAATTGGTTGCCAAGATCGCCGAGGGCGCTGGCATGAGCAAAGTAGATGCAAAGAAAGCATTGGAAGCAACTCTGGATGCCATCACCGCAGCTGTGAAGGCAAATGACAAGGTATCTTTGGTAGGCTTTGGTACGTTCTCTGTAGCAGAGCGTGGCGAGCGCAAAGGCATTAACCCCGCAACAAAGGCGGCTATCACTATCCCCGCTAAGAAGGTGGTTAAGTTCAAGGCCGGCGCAGAGCTGACATTCTAAAAGGATACCACTTTTTTTCTTATGCCCCTTTCCCCAACAGGAGAGGGGCTTTTTCTTGTCTGTCCTCCACGCACGCGCGCGTTGTATGCGTGCGCGTTAATATAAATAAGGTATATGCTGTCACGGTATGGTAGGAAGCCTTTCAAGCTTGACAAGCGAAACTTGGATGAATCATAAAAAAGTTTGGTGCAGAGGTTAACGAATGAAGGGTTAGGCTGTATATATAGACAGAAGCGCTTCTGAAAACCCTTTAACATTTTAACCCTTTAACCTTTTATTATTATGATTAACTACAGTATCGCAATCATGGGCACCAAGCCCGGCACCAAGAAGTCTGATATCCTCGAAACCAAGGCATACGGCGTATCGCAGGTGCGTGAGGTCCTCGACCTCAGCCAGTTCGCCAAGCACATTACTGACCACGGATGCGCCTACGACCGTGGGGACGTGGCTGCCATTCTGGTCAAGGCCGTTGATTGCCTCCGCGAGCAGATGCTTGCCGGCAACAAAGTCATCTTGGGAGAGCTTGGCGGCTTCTATCCCGAGTTAGAGACCAAGGGTGCTGTCCTCGCCGAAGACTTCAACGCAACCAACATCCTTGCTGTCAAAGTGCGCTGGATGCCCGGCAAGAACTTCAACAACCTCCGCAACGATGCCACCTTCCAGCTTGTGCCTACCCGAGCATCTCAGGCTGAGGCCAACAAGGAGATAAAGAACCAGGAGACCATCCAGGGAATGGAATAGTGCGCGAGCTCACATAGAAAACATAGAAACCACAGAAAGTCTTCGCCGGTCATGCATGAAGATTGTTTCTGTGGTTTCCGTGATTTCTGTATGGAAATAAGATAATGTTTTGTGTGATTAAAATCAGATTGCAATGAAGAAGAATAAAATCGTAGAGCTTGTGGCGAAGATGATAGTAGCCGCGCTCACCGCTTTCCTTACCGCACTGACCACCACCTCTTGCTTTTAGTACAATCGGTATGAAAACGTCACCGTCAAGTTGGGATAGACCTTGAGCTTGGACACGAAGTCCACCAGGTCGCCCACCTTGCCGGGAATGTCGTGCAGGTCGTTAACCAAATCGACATGATGCTGCAATTTCCCGCAATAAATGTACTCCTCAGATTCCGTCTCTTCGTTCCAGTGGTAACGCACGATGTCGCCGTAGTACTCGGGTTTGGAATAATCTTCCTCATACACATAGGTACCTATGCCGCTCTCATAAACGAAAAAGCCGTCCTCGTCCAAATGCCCTTTCAATGGGCTTGCATCGAACTTATATACGTTATCCACATAGACTTTGGGCTTATTGCAGATAAACAGCACACCGGCATCGACGTTCAGCTTCCATCTCTTGTTGCGCGACAGGTGAGTGTTGTAACCGAGGCCAACGTATGGACGGAACGAACTCATTTCCATCTCGGCATGCACGGTGGCATCATCGTTGGGAATCATCATGGCAATATCCCCGTCGCTGAATTTACCAAGGGGGAAACCCGCAACACCATATCTAAAGAACGGGTCTGTGGTTATATCACCATAATCTCTTAGAAAATTACCCTTTATGCCATGTCTTGCATAATCGGGATAAATGCGGTTGTAGGTGTTGACCGCTTCCAACAGAGGCTGTTCTTTCTCCAGATTCCATGCTTCGCCAACAGCAGAAGAGCCGATAAAGAAACCTGCCGTAAGGCTCCAGTGTCTGTTCCGCTTGAAGGGCATGATATCCACCAGGAACTTGAATTGATTCAGGTTTGGTTTGAGTCCCATCGTCACGTGGTCTTTCGCTTCTATATTGCTGAACTTGTCGTACAGGTTTTTGTACTCCTCGAATCCCTCGCTGTTAATATCAATTCCGTAGCGGCTTTGCAATTCCTTCGGAAGGTCACCGACCCTGTTGATCAGTTTGCTCACGCTGCCGCCGCGCGTTTCAATGGGAAAGTCGGTATGGATGTTGAAGCGTGGCATGAAGTTGTAGCCTGTGCGGATGCGGACATAGTCGGTGACGGGTACTGCCACGTCGATGCTGATGCCCGTGGTGCCGACACCGACACCCACGTCTACGTGGTTCAGGATGTTGTTCCTTGCCATCAACGAGCCCAGCGACTTCTTCTCCTGAGCCTGCACTGCTGCCGCTAACGCCAGCATCAAAACCAAAATACCAAACTTCCTCATTTCTTTCGCCTTTCTTATTGCCAATTATCAATTGTCAATTATCAATTATTAACCGCTACCTTCTTTCCGCCGACTATGTACATGCCTGCTGGCAGACCTTCCACGTCGTTGGTTGCACGAAGACGTGCGCCGCTGATGCTATAGACTCCTTCAACTCCAGGGGTGCTATCCTTGATGATGTCGTTGACACCCATGCCAGGGAGCACCACGGTAAGAATCTCGGCTGTTTGGGAGTCGGCTTTCATGTAGCTGGTGTTGGCTGGTATGCAGTCAAGGTCTATGTCCTCGAAGGTGGACCAGTCAATCGCCGTTACCCTTTCGACCCGCCCGGTTCCGTCGTTGGTCAGGACAAGCTCGCCGTCAACAACGGAGAACACACGCATTGTGGATGCGTTGAACACAGTATAGGCATCTGGTGATGCTTGAGGACGGTCGGGGTTGCAGAAGAATGTGCCGCCCAACTTGTTTCCCGAGACTGTTGCGGAAGTTGATGTGAGAAGCTCGATGCGGTTTTCGGATGGAGAGGCGGATGCGCATTCGATGAGGACAGGTGTTGCTGCCGGCACGTCACCCACTATTTCTTTCGCCATTGCATATTTTTTGCTCTTGATGGTTTCAATATAGTAGATGTGCATGTTTGCAGACGCTGCCCTGAAGGGGAAGCTCGCATAGAAAGGCTTGTAGTAGGTGCCGTCTATCTGGATAGTTGGTTTGATACCAACATAGTTGGTGGCATGGTCGGTCGTTATCTTATCGACAACCCATTGGCGATAGCTGGTATCGCCTTCCGTCCATGTTCCCATTTTTCCTTGAGCACGGGAGCTTTGTTCCTTGTCATTAAGGTATTTCGTCACGCCACTGGCCGAGGCAGACACTTCGTATGTCTTGTTGCGCAGTCTTACTACACCCACGTAGTAGCCGGTGAGCGAATGTACGCCTGTTCCCTGGGCCTTGAGGTCGAATGTGCCACTGTTGTTATTGCCGCTTATCAGTTCAATATAGATGACGCTGGCGGGGCTTGGAATGGCCCGATCAATATCCTTCCAAAGCTGTATGGCTTGGAAGTCCTCTTTGTCGCGGCTTTTGTCGTAGTGATCCCTGTTGTCTGTCACATAGATATAGCGATCGGTCTTGTAGTTCTTGATGCGGTAATAGCCGTTGCCGATGAATCCAGAGCCGGTCTGTGCAAAAGTGCTGGCTGTGCCAATTGCTGCCAAAAGCAGGAATGAATATGTTCTTTTCATAAATGATAATTCATCCCCCCGTCACTACGCTGCTGGCAAAATGACGGGGGGAAGTGATATAAATAATTTGTGTTTTCAATAGTTACTCGGCAATGCAGATGCTGACACGGTTCAGGTCGTTCTGCTCGTAAGGTTGTACGGTGTCGCCCTTGCTGTCAACAGTGATGCGGCTGCTGGCGATGCCGAACTTGTTGATTAAGGTGTCTGCGACGCTTTGTGCACGCTTACGTGCATAGCCAATATTTATCTTTGGATTGCCTGTACCCTTGTCGGCATAACCTGTGATGGAAACCTTTGCTTCGGGATACTTCTTGAGGTATTCGGCAATGTCCTGTACCTTAAGCATTTCACTCTGGCTGATCTTTGATCCGCGAATGCGGAAGAAGATGTCGCGGCGCAGAGGTTCGCGCTTCGGTGCTTCAGGCTCCTTGTAAACAATCTTCTCAACAACCTTCTCGACGGGCTTCTCAACAATCTTCTCTACGATGACAGTATTGTTGTCGGCGGGAACTTGCTTGCTCACCTTGCCGATGTTGACCTTGACGCCTGCCAGTGCGTTGAAGTACCAGTCGCAGTTGTCTGCACTCTTGGAGTTGTAGCTATCGCTGAGCATGTTGGCATTCAGCTCGATGCCGAGGTCAACGCGACGGCTCAAGTGGAAGTCAACGAATGCACCGAACTTGCCGACAACACGTGCCTTTGTGCCGCCCCAGAGAAGCGTCATGTAGTATGCCTTGTCTGGTGTTGCACCCGGCTGAACCCTCTGTTGCAGGGCTGCGGCCTCTTTGTTGTTCCAACCGATGTTGGCACCGACACCTGCAAGGATGCCTGCATCGGCGATGCGCTTCGGGTTGTAGCCAAGAATCCAGTTGGTGAGGTTACAGGTGACGTCGAGCGTGGGTGCAATGTAGTTGTATTTCCATGTCTCGACACCAAGATTCTCCGTTGTCATGAAGCTGAGGTCGGAACCACCCTTGCTCTGCCATCCGCCGATGGCAAGGCGCAGAGCCCAAACGCGAGAGAACTTGTAGCCAGCAGCAACCTGAGCGTTGCCAGAAAGCAGGTCACCGAAAGAAACTTCGCCCAGAGTGTATTGTCCGCCCATCTGAGCCTGGACGAACCAATGAGGATTGAATGCCTCCTTGGTTGCAGCTTGCTGCTGCGCGGATGCGGTGAGGCATCCGGCAAGCAGCATTGCTGACATTATTATCTTTTTGAATTTCATATTCGTGTCTTTCTTTATAGTTCAAAAAGTGGGTTTACTGTACGGTGATGTAGTACTTGCGAGTTGCCATCTTACCGTGGAAGTCGAGAGCAGAGTAAGCAACCTCATAAACATAGCCGGGAACGAAGGCGCTAATATCGAGCTTGCGCACGTTGCCATCCAGTACGGTGTTGAACTGGCCGGTATTGGCTGCCCTCAGTCTTGCAACACAGTCTGAGTTGCCCTTCTGTGCACTTTCTGTGCCCTTGAAGACATTGGTCACTGCAACGTGCTTCCTGGCAAGAGGAACAAACAGCTCCATTGTCTGAGATGTGGGATAAAGTGTTACGTCGGAGGTCAGCACGGTGGGATAGTGCTTACTACCGCTCAGTCTCTTCATACCCTTGCTGGTACTTGCCACCATGAAGGGCTGGAAGCGCTGGTTGGTGGAGTTGATAATCCTAACGGCTGCGGTGTTGATCTTGTCGAGATAATTCTTAATCTTCTCTGTGAAGTCACTGATGGTGCCGTTAATCTTATCGTCGTAGTTGTTAATCTGCTTCAGCGTCTTGTTGACTTCATTGATGAGATCCTGGACATTTGCCAGCAGACCACCGTTGATGTCATCCAGAGCATCTGCTGCCATACCCCAAAGTTCTTGGGCTGCATCGCGCATGTCGTAGTTGAACCTCAGGATAAAGCCTCTCTTGTCGCCAGGGATGGGATTGCCATTCTCGTCCATCAGAGGAATGAGGTTGCCGTTCTCGTCCTTGGCATAGCCGTCCTGTTCGTTAGGATCACGCAGATAATCTACATAACCAAGCTGGATGTACTTGCTTATATTTACCGTGACATTTTCTTCAATGACAAGGTGGTATTTAACCTTTGTGTCGATGTCAACCGTTGTTGAGATAGTATCGTCGATGACAACATGTGCAACAGGTTCGCCGTCGAGGTAAATCAGTTGGCCTGCATTACCGCCTTCCCCGGTGTTGCTTGCTTCTATCTCGACAGATACATTGAAGTTCTCTATGGGAATATAGACATATTGATCTTTAACGGGCAGACCTTGGTTATCCAAAACAGGAATAACAAGTACAGTTACTGGTTTGCCATCGCTGTCCGTTACACCGGTGGGATGACCGCTTGCAGTACCTGTTACCACAATGGTTGGGGTTGTGATTGAAACATTAGACAGGTCAACTGCTACACTATCATCAATGTGTACAGGAACATTAACTTCAATGTCGTTGATAACAACGGGAATCTCCAGATCCTTTTCAAACTTCACTGGTACAGTAACCGGCATCTCGAAGTGGTATTCGAGGCCGCCCATGATGAAGACGGTATCCATGTGTAGCTCGAACTTGGCAAGCAGGTCGTCGGTAATCTCGGGAACCTTAATGCTGTCAATCTTAAAGTTAGCCAGCTTATTAATCAAACCGTTGTTGCTGAAGTCCTTGAAGAAGGTGTTAATCTTGTCCTTGAGAGTGTTGGAAATCCTGTCGAGCAAATTGTTAACCTGCTCGTAGCCAGGAACTGTCTGATAGTTGAAGTCTTTGGCGGTGGCCAGAGAGAGTGGCTGGAAGGCTGTTGCTGCCAGGTTGTACTCGGAATGTACGGCGTGCTCCTTTTCTACTTGGTTGCCATTTTCATCCTTTTCCTTAGATGTGTAAGATACCTTCAGACCGCTCTGTTCGAATCTCAGACCCTGAACAACTGTGTTGATGTCGCTTGCAATCTGCTCCAGTCTTGCACCCTGGCCATTTGTAGAGCTTGACTTGGCGATGTCTGTGATGGCTGCCTTGACGTTTGCCATGGCATCCTTGATGGCAGGTGTGTTGAATGCGGGTGCATCAATCTTCTGCACGTCGATGGGCTTAACAACGGCTTTTGCCTCGTAGAAGCCATTGCTGCTCTGGTCGGCACGGGTCCAACCGAACTCCAGCTTGTCGGTGCTGGGCTGTACGCCTTCGAGGGTGATGTATGATTCCTCGTCCAGCGTGTTGACAATCTTCGGCTGCAAGCCGGAAACGTCTGCCGTGTTGGGGTTGATGGTCATATAAATCTTGCCAGCATAGCCGTCCTCGTACATGATGGGCACATTGGCGCGGAACTTCTTAACTGACAGACCGCTGAGCATCTCCATATCCTTCTCGGTGAGTGCTTCTCTCTCGCGTACATAATTACTTGTACTTGAAGTCGGGAACTCAACATTGTCCTCGGGCAGACCGTAGAATGCAAGGAGGAGGTTGGTCGATACATTGGCTGGCATACTGAATCTGCCGAACCAGGGATTCATCGTACCCTGAACCTTGATGCTTGTTACCTGCTTGGCGAGGTAGTCCTGAATTGCAGCAACGTCAGACTTGATGTCCTGAATGTCGTTCAAAACCTGAGCGAGATACTGCTCGGCGGCATCCATGCGGGTCTTCAGTTCAGTGAGGTCGTTCCGCAGAGCTGTAATCGAATCGTTGATGTTGCTAACAGCTGCCTGGAGTTCGCCGATGTTGGTCTCGTTGGTGCTGATTCTGCCCAGGATGGCTGTCTTGTCGGCTTCGTAGTCGGCTTTCTTAACCGTCGTGCTTTCGAGGGTGTTGTAGAGAGTGGTCAGGTTCACAATGTCGGTGAATGCGGTCTTCACGGAGTCGCTGATTTCACCTATGCGCTTCTTGAGTTCCTCGTCGGTCTGTGCAAAGAGGGTAGAGTCGGCCTTTGCCTTGGCAACGATTACATTCACGATGTTGTCCAACTGCTCTGGGGTGACATATTGAAGGTTGTCGATAACCAGCTGCAGGGCATCCACCTTGCCGTCTGTGGTGGCAAGGGCGGCGGTCAAATCATCAATGTTCTTGTTGATGACATTGGCAATCTGATCCTTAATTTCCTGGATTGCAGTAGCGTTGGTGCTGATTGCGGATGCGTTGGTGCTGATGCCGCCTTCTGCAGCGGTAAGGCGATTCAGGATTTCGGTGAGGTCAACAGGCGTGCAGTTGCAGAGGTGCTGCATTATGTATGCAATCTGATCGTTGATGCTGTTGATGCTTGTTGTGTGACCATTGACAGTGGAGGTGAGAGTGGAGAGGTCGGTTTCAAGATTGCCAATTCTGAGGGTGTTGCCGTCAATCTTGATGTCCTGGTTGGCGAGCAGGGCGTCAACTTCTGCCTTGGTGTAGTAGTTCAGAAGCATCTGTGTCACCTGATTGATGATTTCTGTCTTTGCAGCTGCAATCTGTGCATCAGCGTATGCCTTTGCTGTAGCGAGGTTGGCAGCGCAATCGGCTTCAATCTGGGAAAGCTGAGCTGCCATGGTTGACAGCTGGGTCGTGTGATTGCTAACCGTGGTCTGCAAATCGGTTACGGTTGTGTTGAGGGTGGTCACGGTTGAGCTGAGGTTGGTGACGCTGGTTGTCAGGTTGGCAATATCTGTCGTGTTGGTATTTACCTGAGTGGTGAGGTTGCTGACGTTTGTCTCCAGTGTCTGAGTGGTTGTCTGAAGAGCTGTGATGGCAGCCTGGTTGGTAGCCACAGTAGTCTGGAGGTTCTGGATAGCCAGAGCATTGGCATTTGCCGCTGCCTCGGCATCAATAGCCTTCTGAAGTGCATTTGCTACGTCGGTGCTCAGAGTGGAGATTTGTGTCTGTATGGCTAAGATGTCATTGGCATTCTTCTGGATGTCCTGCGTGTTCTGCTGGATGTTAGCTACATTCGTAGCGATGGCAGTTGTGTTTGCAGCGATGGCATCTGTGTTTGCGCCAATTTGCGTGCCGTATTGTGTAAGTGTGCTCTGAATGGTCTGAATGTTAGACTGGAGAGATGCAATGGCTGTCTCGTTGGCTCCGACGCGAGTCTCGAGCGTGGTTGCCATGGCGATGGCGCTATTGGCAGCATTGAGAGCATTTGTTGCTGCCTGTTGTGCTGCTTCTCCAATCTGCTTTGCAGTGGCTGCGTCTGCGCCGGCTGCTTCAGCTGTTTGCTGTGCAGTGGCTGCTGCTGCTGCTGCTGCCTGTGCCAAAGTGGTGGCAGTGTTGGCAATTTGCGTTGCTGCATCTGCTGCTGTTTTTGCCTCGCCTGCGGTCAGTGCAGCGCCGTTGGCTGTGCTGAGGGCTGTGTTGGCTGTGCCAAGAGCCGTGTTGGCATTTGTATTAGCAGTTGTAGCAAGCCCAAGGGCTGCGGCTGCATCTGCTTGTGCTTGTGTCAAACCTGTTTCAAGTGTGTTTATTGCTGTCCAAATTGTGGAGAGGTCACAGCCGCACTGCTTTATGTTATTCACTTGGGTTTGCAGAGCTTGCAGATCCTGTATTGTTTGCTGAAGCAGTTCATCTGCAGTTGCCTGGTTGGTGAGAAGCAGATTGATGTTGCTACCTTGCTGATTGACAATTTCGGTAAGGTTGCTGAGGTTGGTAGTTTGAGTGTTAAGCTGATTAAGGAGATTTGCAATGTCAGTGCTATTGGTATTGATTGCACTTGTATTACCGTTAATAAGGTTGAGAAGCATATTAAGGTAGTCTCCCAACTTTGTACCGCTGTCATCAATAACAGCACCTCCGATATTGCCGCCAGTGGTGCTGCTGCCGCCACCGCCGCCGCCGCTACCGCTGCTGCTGCCCATACCGAGCCACAAAAGGAGATTGTTAAGGTCGTTTTCAATTTTGGTAAACCTGTTGTCGGTAGTACTGCCAGGAAGTCCGCATTGGCAACCTGTTGTTGACAGAGCTGTCTGAAGTGCCTTGTAAGCCTCGATTTGGTCTTCCAGTTGTTGTTCCAAATCTGCCAGTCTGTCATTCACATTCTGTTCCTTCACTTTGGCCTCTGTGCGGAACTCGTTGTAGAGGTCTTCGTTGGTATCCTTACAGGACACAAACGCCCCTATGCTGACTGCTACAATCGGCAGCATAAGGAATTGAATGAGTTTCTTTTTCATTTGTAGATGTTTTATAAATGTTATTTTGGTTTGTTTCGTAAAGTACCTATATTTTATGCGCATTATTTCCCCATAGAGGGGAATAAGCTTGTGCAAAGTTACAACAACATAGTAAAATAGAGTCAAGTGCAGTACGCCGTTTAAGGTAAATTAACAAAATATGGCTTGTGTTTTGAAAAATTAACCTGCATCAAGTGCGCCTTTTGTCACGGAGAGCTGCTTTTTGTCGTTTCTTTGCAGGGTTGG
The DNA here is from genome assembly GCA_017524545.1 of Bacteroidaceae bacterium. GTDB lineage: Bacteria > Bacteroidota > Bacteroidia > Bacteroidales > Bacteroidaceae > Physcousia. The sequence continues at coordinate 47,707 of JAFXVN010000022.1, read as the reverse complement.
TAGTGGCTCCAAAAGAGCTTTATCAGCAAAATGCAAAGTGCGGCGAAGAGCACCATGAATGTGTAGGCAATGCCGGCACCTCCGAACCATTCTTTATATGACATGTCCGCGATGTCCTCGCCTACGATGTGGAGTAGGGCGGCATTGATGCCGTTGTTGAGGATGTGGAACAGGGAGGTCAGGACAATGCCTCCCGTCTTGTAGTAGATGATGCCGAGCAGGATGCCAATAGGAAAGGCATAGATGCCTTGTGCGAGGTTGAGGTGTATTGTGCCGAAAGCCAGGGCTGAGACGATGATTGCTGCCCACGGACTGGCGCCCCGACGCAGCATTTCGCCCGCAATGGCTTCGCGGAAGAGCAGTTCCTCCGTGACGGGGCCGATGAGAACGATGGCAAGCAAACCGCAGAAGTCGTTCGACATTGCCAGCGACATCTCCTGCATTGCCTGTGGAAGTTCCACTTTTTCGGTCAGAATGGCGATGCTCGAGGCACCAAAGATACAGCTGGCGATGGCAAGCATACCAGGCCACCACCTGACGGACGAGATGTCAAAGGCCGATGTAAAGCGAATGTTGTGCAGCAGGAAGTAGCAGGCAAGCACTGCAAGGATGTTTATCCCCATCAAGACAAGCGAAAAAAGTGCGACAGACGTCGTCCCGGTAATCAGCAGCAAAGGTACGCCCACTCCCTGAGCCAGCAGGAAAACCAACAATGTGAGGATGGCGGGGGAAAGCTTGTGTAAATTCAAATTTAATAAATTCAAAATTCAAAGTTCATATTCTTAAGTGACAAACGAGGCACGCCTCGTGGGTCAATTAGGCGTGCCTCGTTGACCAATTAGGCACGCTTAGTTGGCCAATGAAGCTATTCTTGTTTTTTGCCGGAGCGGGTGGGCGGCTCTTTGCCGTCTTCGATGGCTTGCTGACGGATGGCTTCGTCGAGAAGCTCCTCAAAGGTTTTGACACGGCTCATCTCTTCGTATTCCTCCAATATCTTGCGGTCGCGGGCATGTTTCTTCTCGCGTTTGCGGTCCTTGACAGCGAAGGGATGCAGAATCTTGTCCAACGCTTTGGAACCAATGACATCGCTCACGGAAAGCGTGCCGATACGCGCAGCCCTTTCCCTTTCGAGCGTCTGGCGAATGGTTTCATTGACACGCAGCATCGAGTCGGCAAGCACCTCCACTTGCCGCAAAGTGTCAACGGTCACGGTATCATCCGCCGTAACAGAGAATGTCTGAAGGGACAGGACAGTAAGTAATAAGATAGATACAGGTTTCATACGTTTCCTTGTCTTTTCCGCCACAAAAGTATTGTTTTTTTTGTAAATGACAAAAGAAATACCGAACTTTGCACAAACCATTAACATGTTTTAATTATGTATTACACAAAACGAATTGTGCTCATGTGTTTGGTTGCCTGCACAGTCCTGAGCAGTGTAGCGGCCGATTATACGAAGTATGTCAATCCCTTTATCGGCACGCAGACCGACGACACGGGAGCTTTGAGCGGCAGCACCTTCCCCGGTCCCACGATGCCGCAGGGTATGGTGCAGCTCTGTCCCGAGACCGAACAGTATGTCACCTGGGACCCTTGCTGCGGCTATGACTTCAACAAGGACAGCATCTTTGGCTTTACCCACACGCACCTCAGCGGCACGGGCTGCACCGACCTCATCGACATCTCCCTGATGCCTACCACGAAGCATGTTACGCCCGAACTGCTGAAGAAAGGCATTTTTGCTTTGCCCTTCAAGCACGCCCAGGAGAAGGCAGAGCCAGGTTATTACATGGTCAATCTGCTTGGTGGCGAAGACATCAACGTCGAGCTTTCGGCAACGGTTCATGCCGGCATCCACAAGTACACCTTCCCTGAAGGCAAGGAGCAGACCGTCATCCTCGACCTCGACCGCATGACTTTTCGTGGCGATGCCTACTACACAGGCCGTCGCGCCTATCAAATCATCCAGAGCCAGATAAGGGTAATCGACGACAAGACCATCGAAGGCTTCCGTGTCGTGACGGGCTGGGCAAAGCTTCGCAAGGTCTATTTCCGTGCCGAGTTCTCGCGCCCGATAGCAAGCCGTATCCTGATGGACGGCGGACGCAATGCCGGTGGGAGCGATGTTATCAATGGCCGTACGCTGCGTGCCGCTCTCTCTTTCGACCCATCCAAGGGCAAGGAGGTGATGGTAAAGGTTGCCATCTCTGCCGTCGATAATGATGGCGCACGGGGGAATATGAAGGCAGAGGCGCAGTCGTGGGACTTCAACTTCTATACCAAAGCCGCCCACGATGCTTGGGAAAAGGAACTCTCCACCATCGACATTGAGGGTACCGACGACCAGAAAACCATCTTCTACACCGGCCTCTATCATGTTCTGATGCAGCCCAACACCATCAGCGATGTGGATGGCCGCTACATGGACACCAACTTTGAAATCAAGCAGATGCCCGCAGGTCAGAGCTATCACAGCACCTTCAGCCTCTGGGACACCTTCCGTGCCGCCCATCCCCTCTACACGCTCCTCTATCCGAAGATTGCCGTGCAGTTCGTCAGGGATATGGTCTTGCACCACGAGACATACGGCTATCTGCCTATCTGGGACCTTTGGGGACAGGACAACTACTGCATGATAGGCAACCATGCCATTCCCGTTGTGGCCGATGCCATCCTTTCTGAGTTGCCCGGGCTTGATGTCGAGAAGGCTTACAAAGCTATGGTGGAGAGCAGCACACGGACGCATCCCAACAGTCCTTTTGAGGTGTGGGAGCAGTACGGCTACATGCCTCAGAACAAGCAGAATGTCAGCGTCAGCATCACGATGGAGCAAGCCTTCGATGACTGGTGCGTGGCAGCTGTGGCCAAGAAGCTCGGCAAGCAGGCTGACTACGAGCGTTTCCTCAAGCGCAGCGAATACTATCGCAACCTCTTCAACCCCGCCACAGGCTTCTTCCAGCCGAAGGACGACAAGGGCAATTGGATAGAGCCTTTCGACCCGCTGAGCTACGAGAATCCCTGCTTTGTGGAAGGCAACGCCTGGCAGTACATGTGGTTCGTGCCGCAGAACCCGCAGGGACTCATCGACCTCTTCGGCGGCGTGAAGCCCTTCATCCAGAAGCTCAATGAGAACTTCACCCTGACCGAGACGAGCGGCGAGGTGAACGGCAATGCCAGCGGCTTCATCGGACAGTATGCCCACGGCAACGAACCCAGCCACCACACCGTCTATCTCTACAATTTTGCCGGTCAGCCGTGGCGCACGCAGGAACTTGTGGAACAGGTGCGCAGCACGTTCTACAACGCCACGCCCTGCGGCTATGCAGGCAATGACGATTGCGGTCAGATGTCGGCCTGGTACATCTTCTCCGCACTTGGCTTCTATCCCTTTAATGCAGGCTCGGCAGAGTACGTCATCGGCACGCCGCTGTTCCGTCGTGCTGTGCTGCACATGCCGAGTGGCAAAGACCTGACCATCAATGCGCCGCGCAAGTCGGACAAAGCCATCTACGTCAAAGGCGTGAAGCTCAACGGCCAGAAGATAACCGACTGGAAGCTCACGCATCGCCAGCTCATAGAGGGCGGCACATTAGACTTTACAATGAGCGAAAAGAAATAAAAGGCAATACAAAGGCCCCCTTCCCGCGATTGGGAAGGGGGCCTTTTTTCGTTGCTATAAGCCTTTGGGGTTAATGGGCTTAATGGGCTTAATGGGTTTAATAGGCTTAGTGGGCTTTATAGGGTGCCTTGCTTGAGCTTTTCGACGAAGTTATCGACGCGCTGGAGTTCGCGAGGAATGTCGAGTTGCTGGGGGCAGTGGGGAACACACTCGCGGCAGCCTACGCAATGGTCGGCTTGGCGGAGTTTGGGCACGCTGCGGTCGTAGCCGACGAGAAAGGCGCGGCGAGCCTTCTGGTAGTTCTCTGCCTGCTGGCTCTCGGGCACGTTGCCCGTGTTGACACATTTATTATAATGTACGAAGATGCCCGGAATGTCGAGACCATACGGGCAGGGCATACAGTACTTGCAGTCGTTGCAGTCAATCGTGGGATAGCTCTTGATGAGCGTTGCCGTCTCTTCCTCGAGCCATTCCTGTTCCTCTTCGGTGAGCGGTTCGAGGGGAGAGTAGGTGCGCAAGTTGTCCTCTAAATGCTCCATGTAGGTCATGCCGCTCAGCACGGTGAGCACAGCAGGCTTCGAGCCGATGTAGCGGAATGCCCAGGAGGCCACGCTGTCTTCCGGCTTGCGCTGCTTGAAGTGCGCCACCACATGGTCTGGCACTTTGGAGAGACGTCCGCCGAGCAATGGTTCCATGATGACGACGGGGATGTCCCTCTTCACCAGTTCCTCGTAGAGGTACTTGCCGGAGCGTCCCTTGTCCTGCTCGTTCTCCCAGTCCACATAGTTTGCCTGTATCTGCACGAAGTCCCAATGGTACTGGTCGTGGTGTGCCAAAGCCCAGTCATAGACAGCCACGTCGCCGTGGAAGGAGAAGCCGAGGTTGCGGATGCGTCCTGCCTCTCTTTGCTCCATGAGCCAGTCAAGCAGTCCATTATCGAGGTAACGCTGATGGACGGGTCCCATGCCTCCGCCGCCGATGCTGTGCAGCAGCAGGTAGTCGATGTAGTCTGTCTTCAGGAACTGGAGGCTGCGCTCGAACATTGCCTTGCCTTCCTCGAAGCTGTACTGCGAGGGCGAGAAGTTCGAGAGCTTGGTGGCGATGAAGTACTTGTCGCGCGGATAGCCGCTGGCTTCGAGGGCGATGCCCAGCGACTCCTCGCTCTTGCCGCGACAATAGGCAGGCGATGTGTCGAAGTAGTTCACGCCGTGGTCGAGGGCGTACTTGCAAAGGCGGTTCACCTGTTCTTGGTCAATCACGTCCTTGCCATCGGCATCCTTCGTGTTGGGCAGTCGCATCCAGCCGTAGCCGAGGATGCTGACTTTGTCACCCTGCTTGGGGTTGATGCGGTAGGTCATTTTGTCGGTGGGAACGGGGCCTTCGTGGTGTCCCATGTAATCCACTTTGCCGTCTGTATTGTCGCCTTGTACGCCGCATGATGCCAGCGCTGCCGTGGCTGCCGTTGTGCCTGAGACTTTAAGGAAGTCTCGCCTTGTTATATCTTTCATAGTTTTTGGTGGTTAGAGGTTAGTGGATTATATCTCCCTATGCACTTCGTGACCTTCCACATGGATGGCACTGATGGGGCTTGACGGGCAGAGGTTTTCGCAGGCACCGCAGCCGATGCACTTCTCCTCGTTGACAACAGGGATGAGCAGTACCTTCTCGCGCGGAATCTCTTGTCCGTCGGCATCCTTCCAGCGCCAGCCGTCCTGGTGCACGCCAGCCTGCAGCGGCACCATCTGTATGGCCTGTGCCGGACACTTGCGGGCGCAGAGTCCGCAGGGCTTGCCGTCTTTGACGGGAACGCAGAGGTCGCGCGTCCAGACGGCGTGTCCCACCTGTATGGCTGTCCTTTGTTCGACGGTGACGGGCTGTATGGCTGATGTCGGGCAAACCTCGGAACAACGTGTGCATTCGGGACGGCAGTAGCCGCGCTCGAAGCTCACCTCTGGCTGCATGAAGCGGTCGAGGCTGCTGCTGGGGCGCAGGACATTGTTGGGGCAGGCATCGATGCAGAGCTGGCACGCCGTGCAGTGGGTGCGCAGGTTGCGGATGGAGAGAGAGCCTGGAGGCGTGATGAGTTTTTCGCGCTTTGGCTTCTCCTTCTTGATGATGTCGGCAAAGCCGCCGTCGGTGGTCTTTGGCTCAACCTTGGCCTGCGCCTTGGCGATGGCTGTGCCGGCCAACAATGCCACAGTGGTAAGCGCAGAACGGCGTGAAACTCCGGCCTCCCCCGTCCCCTCCAAAGGAGGGGTGAACGGCGAGGGTGTAATGCTTCTGTTGCCAAAGTGCATGGCATCTTGACGACATTTCTCCATGCAGTTGCCACACATCACGCAGCGGCTCATGTCGATGTCGTGTTCCTTCACGTTTATGCAGGCCGCCTTACAGTTCCTGGCGCAAAGACCGCAGCTGTTGCACTTCTTCAGGTCGAAGACCGGCCCGTGCAGCGATTTCTTGCTGATAAGGCCGAGCAGGGTGCCGACGGGGCAGATGGTGTTGCACCAAGTACGTCCGCCTCGCCAAGCCAGCACAGCGATGATGCACCAAGTCAGCAAGGCCACGACGAGTGCCGAGACGCTCTTGAGCCACACATCCACCTCGTAGAAGGCATAGCTGCCGTAGTGCTCAGCAATGGCTGCCAGTCCGTTGTTGGCAAGCTTGTAGAGCGGAGCCACGCAGGTCGAGACGATGCGCCCGTAAGTGCTGTAGGGGAAGATGAGACCGCCCAGCCAAGCCACGTTGAGTGCCAGGGCAGCGCAGGCCAGCACGAGCATCGTGTAGCGAAGTGTGTTCTTTGCAGGCGAATAACTGTACTTGTTCTTTTTGCGTCTGAACCACGCGATAGCATCCTGCATCACGCCCAGGGGGCAGATGACGGAGCAGTAGATGCGTCCCATCAGCAGGGTCAGCGTCACCACGAAGAGCAGTGCTCCCACGTTGAGTGCCAGCAAAGCAGGCACAAACTGGATTTTTGCCATCCATCCCAAGTAGGCGTGTGCTGTGCCGGTGAAATCGACCAGTAGCCAGGTGATGAGCACCCAGAAGATGATGGCAAGTGTCAAACGGATTTTCTTTAGCATACCTATAATTTATTATTGTGTGGCATCGTTGGGGGGCAAAGGTACTAAAAAGAAGTGAAATAAGTGGCGTGTTTCTCCTAAAAAGTGCAAAAAAAAGTTGTTGTTGTGTATTGCAGAGGGAAAAATACAGTTGCAGGCAGTACAACCTAAGCTTTTTTTTCGTATCTTTGCACGCAAAAAATTATATAAGGACATGGTATCATTTATTGCAGACAAGATTGTGATGGACGGTCTCACCTACGACGACGTCCTTTTGGTTCCCGCCTATTCCGAAGTGCTCCCTCGCACTGTGGCACTTGAAACGTACTTCTCGCGCCACATCGAATTGAAGATTCCATTCGTGACGGCAGCGATGGACACCGTCACCGAGGCTCCGATGGCGATTGCCATTGCCCGCGAGGGCGGCATCGGTGTCATCCACAAGAACATGAGCATCGAAGAACAGGCGCGTCAGGTGGCCATCGTGAAGCGTGCCGAGAACGGCATGATTTACGATCCCATTACCATCAAGCGCGGCAGCACGGTGCGCGATGCGCTGAACCTGATGATGGAGTACCACATCGGTGGCATTCCCGTGGTCGATGACGAGCGTCATCTGGTGGGCATCGTCACCAACCGCGACCTCCGTTTCGAGCAGAATATAGACCGTCCCGTCGATGATGTGATGACAAGCGAAAACCTCGTCACCACACATGTACAGACCGACCTCGGTGCAGCTGCAAAGATTTTGCAGGAGAATAAGATAGAGAAGCTTCCCGTCTTAGACGATGCAGGCAAGCTCATTGGATTGATAACCTACAAGGACATCACGAAGGCAAAGGACAAGCCAATGGCCTGCAAGGATAGCAAGGGTCGTCTGCGTGTGGCTGCCGGTGTGGGTGTCACTCCCGATACCCTCGACCGCATCAAGGCACTTGTCGAGGCCGATGTGGATGCCATCGTCATTGATACAGCGCATGGTCATAGCAAGTTCGTTATCGAGAAGCTCAAGGAAGCCAAGAAAATGTTCCCTGATGTGGACTTTGTGGTCGGCAACGTCGCCACGGGCGAAGCTGCCAAGATGCTCGTCGAGGCAGGCGCCGACGGCGTGAAGGTCGGCATCGGCCCGGGCAGCATCTGCACCACGCGCGTCGTGGCAGGTGTCGGTGTGCCGCAGCTCAGTGCTGTCTATGATGTCGCCAGTGCCCTTAAGGGGACAGGCGTACCCCTCATTGCCGACGGCGGCTTGCGCTATAGCGGCGACGTGGTGAAGGCCCTTGCAGCAGGCGGCTACAGCGTGATGATAGGCTCGCTTGTAGCAGGTACAGAGGAAAGCCCCGGCGATACCATCATCTACAATGGACGTAAGTTCAAGAGCTATCGCGGCATGGGCTCGCTCGAAGCGATGGAGTGCGGCAGCAAAGACCGTTACTTCCAGGGTAATGTCAAGGACACCAAGAAGCTCGTGCCCGAAGGAATTGCCGGCCGCGTTCCTTACAAGGGTTCTGTGCAGGAAGTCATCTATCAGCTCATCGGCGGCTTGCGCAGCGGCATGGGCTACTGTGGTGCAGCCACTATCGAGGATTTGCACAATGCCAAGTTCGTCCGCATCACCAACGCCGGCGTGCAGGAGAGCCACCCCCACGACGTGACTATCACCAGTGAAGCACCTAACTACAGCCGTCCGCAATAGAAGCCTCACCCCCAACCCATCTCCGAGGAGAGGGGAGAAATAGTCAAATCGTAAATAAATTGTAAATAGTAAATTGTTAAATAGTAAATGAAGAAATTATTTGTTAGTTTAGCCTTGGCAGCCATCGCTCTGACCGCTGCCGCACAGGAAGACCCCATTGTGATGCGCATCAACGGCGCACCCGTCACTCGCAGTGAGTTTGAATACAACTACAACAAGAACAATTCCGAAGGTGTCATCGACAAAAAGAATGTTGAGGAATACACCGAGCTTTTTGTGAACTACAAGCTCAAGGTGCTTGCCGCTCTCGATGACCATCTCGACACGCTTTCGAGCTATCAGAAGGAGTTCCGCCAGTACCGCGACCAGCAGATACGTCCGCTTCTCGTCCCGGAAGGAGCCAAGGAGAAGGAATGTCGTGCCTACTACGATGGCATGATTGCCCGTCTCGAAGGCAAGCAGCTCTTGCAGCCGGCACATATCCTGATTCATTTGACGCAGGATGCTACCGAGGAACAGCGTGCCGCAGCCAAGGTGAGGATAGACTCTGTCTATCAGGCACTGAAGGACGGTGCAGACTTTGCCGAGCTTGCAAAACAGGTGTCGCAAGACCCTGGGTCTGCCGCCCGTGGCGGCATGTTGCCCTGGATAGGACCCAATCAGGTGGTGAAGGAGTTTGAGGACGTTGCTTACTCCCTCGAGGTGGATCAGATAAGCGAGCCTTTCCTGATGCCTTTCGGCTATGACATCGTCAAGCTCATAGGCAAGAAAGACCTTGAGACCTACGAGGAGTTGCACGATAAGATAATGAAGTACCTCGATGGTCAAGGCATTGAGAATCATCTTGCCCAGCAAGTGCTCGACTCCATCGCAGGCCAGAATGAGAAGACCATAGAACAGATTCTCGACGAGAAGACCGAAGAGTTTTGTGCCAAGGACAACGAGCTGAAGTATCTGGTGCAGGAGTACCACGACGGACTGCTTCTCTTTGAAGAGTGTAACACTAAGGTGTGGGAACCGGCTGCCAAGGACACGCTGGCTCTTGAGAGATACTTTAAGCAAAACAAGAAGCAATACGCCTGGAGCGAGCCGCATTATAGCGGTATGGTCTATTACTGCAAGAATGCAGACGATGTCAAGGCCGTGCAGAAGCTTGTCAAGAAGCTGCCGCAGGACAAGTGGATGGGCGTCATCCGCGAGACCTTCAACAAGGACAGCATCATGGTGCGCGTGGAGCGTCGCGTCTTCAAGAAGGGCGACAACGCCAATGTTGACAAGCTCGCCTTTAAGGTGAAGGAGGCCGAACTCAAGCCAGTCAAGAACTTCCCGAATGTCGGTGTCTTCGGCAAGGTGCTCAAGAAAGGTCCCGCCCAATGGACCGATGTCAGCAATCAGGTGGTCAGCGACTACCAGCGCTTCAAGGAAGACGAGTTCGTGGCAGAACTGCGCAAGCGCTACACCGTCGAGATTGACGAGAAGGTGCTGGAGACAGTGAATAATCATTGACTATAGAAACTATAGAGACTATAGAAGCTATAGTGGCCATAGAAACCATAGAAATATAGAAACCAAGGAAAGATGAAACATTATTCCCTCTGTTTCTTAGCGTTGTTCTGCTGCCTGCTCTCTATGGCGCAGAAGAATGTTATCGACGAAGTGGTGTGGATTGTGGGCGACGAGGCCATTCTGCGCTCAGATGTTGAGAAGTATCGGCAGGAATATGGGTCGCAAATCAAGGGCAACCCATACTGCGTCATTCCCGAACGTCTTGCCATACAAAAGCTCTTCCTGCATCAGGCAGCCATCGACAGTATCAGCGTCACCGATGCTGATGTCAATCAGTGGGTGGAGCAGGACATCAACGAGAGAATTATGACGGCGGGTTCCAAGGAGAAGCTCGAGGAGTACATGAAGCTCCCGATGCCGCAGATACGTGAGGAAATCTTCGACCAGTATAAGAATGAACTGACGGCACGCCGTATGCGTGAGCAGTTGACGCAGGATGTCAAGGTGACACCTGCCGAAGTGCGCCGCTATTTTAAAGACATGCCCGAGGACAGCCTGCCGCTCATTCCCACTCAGGTGGAAGTGCAGCTGCTTGTGCGGCAGCCGCGCATCCCGCAGTCGGAGATAGACCGCATCAAGAGTTTGCTGCGCGAATATGCCGAGCGCGTCAACAGCGGTGAAATATCTTTTGCCAACTTGGCACGCCTTTACAGCGAGGATCCCGGCTCTGCCCGTCAGGGTGGCGAGATGCCCTACATGGGCAAGGGCGAGCTTGACCCTGGGTTTGCCAATGTGGCATTCGGTTTGACCGACACAAAAAGAGTGAGCAAGATAGCGCAGAGCGAGTTCGGCTATCACATCATACAGCTCATCGACAAGCGCGGCGACAAGATGAAGTGCCGTCACATCCTGAAGCGTCCCGAGGTGGCTCAGGCCGACATAGACAGCACCCTGGTCATTCTCGATTCCATTACTCAGGACATCCTTAGCGAGAAGATTCCTTTCGAGGATGCCGTGCGCTATGCTTCGGACGACAAGGACACGCGCAACAACCGTGGCATCCTGTCCAATATCAAGGAGACGGGCGAGACCACCACACGCTTCGAGATGAGCGAGCTTTCAGCATTCTCTCCCGAACTGGCCCGCGTGGTCGATACCCTTAAAGTGGGGGAAATCTCTAAACCCTTCACGATGATTAACATGAAGGGCAAGAAAGTCTGTGCCATCGCACGCCTCAAGAGCCGCACCCTGACGCATCGCGCCAGCATAACAGAGGACTTCCAGGTGATGAAGGAGGTCGTGCAAGCGAAAAAAGGAGAAGAGGCTATCCTGAAGTGGATAAAGGAGAAGCAGAAAAGTACCTATATTCGCATCAACCCCGACTGGAGGGATTGCGAGTTCCAATATGAGGGCTGGATAAAGTGAAAGGTCAGCGCCTATATTCCTTTTTCGCATCCCTGTTCTTATGCATCTGCCTGCTGTTGGCGGTGACACCGGTTCGCGAAACTGCCGAGAAGCGTCAGCCTTCCGACAGCAAGGTGCATCTGTTGCATGCCGACCGTCTTTTCTTCGACGAACGCTTGCACCGCACCGCACAAATTCTGGTGGGCAATGTGAAGTTCAGCCACGACGGTGTGCTCTTGGACTGCGACAGTGCCCTTTACTATGAGGCGACCAATTCCTTCGATGCCTTCGGCAATGTGCGTATGAACCAGGGCGACACGCTTACTTTGAACAGTGACGTGCTCTATTACAACGGACTCGACCAGTTGGCACGCGCCCGTTATGATGTGGTGCTTGTGCATGGCACGATGACCATCTATTCCGACAGTCTCGACTACGACCGCCTCTACGACCTCGGCTATTACTTCGAAGGCGGACGGGTTCTCGACCACGACAATGAGTTGACCAGCGACTGGGGCGAATACAGCCCTGCCAGACACGAGGCAGTTTTCAACTACAACGTCCGCTTGGTCAATCCGGCTCCTCCTGCCAAGCCCGAGACGGTGCTCCTTTCCGACACCCTTCACTACAACACCGAGACAGCCATCGCCCATATCGTCGGCCCCTCCAACATCGAACATGGCGAGAACCACATCTATTCCGAGCTTGGCTACTATGACACGCAGGCCAAGCACTCGCACCTGTTGGACCGTAGCATCCTGACCAACAACGGCAAGCGTCTTGTCGGCGACAGTGTGGTGTGGAACGACAGTGTCGCCATCGCCGAAGCTTTTGGCAACGTCGTCTATACCGACGCAGTGAACAAGAACATGCTCACCGGCGAGTATTGCTACTACGAGGACATCACGGGCTACGTCATGGCGACAGACAGTGCCGTGGCCATCGACTACAGTCAGCAGGACACGATGTATGCCCATGCCGACACGTTCAAGGTTTTCACCTACAACATCGACACGGACTCCACCTACCGCATCATGCATGCCTACTATCACATGCGTGCTTTCCGCAAAGATGTGCAGGCTGTCTGCGACTCGATGATTTACGACACCCGCGACAGCATCCTCATCATGTATCGCGACCCCATCATTTGGCAGGGAGGGCAGCAGCAGTTGGGCGAAGAGATACAGATTTTCTTCAACGACAGCACCATCGACAGCATACAGGTGCTGCGTCAGGCGCTCTCGGTGGAACAGCTTGACAGCATCCACTACAATCAGGTCTCGGGACATGTGATGCATACCTATTTCAAGAATGGCGAGGTATGGCTCTCCACTTCCGAAGGCAATGTCTTCGTCAAATACTATCCCTTCGACGAAGACAGCATCATGGTTGAGTTGAATCACACCGAGACCTCCTTCCTCAAGATGTTCCTGAAGGAGAGAAAGGTGGACCACATCTGGATGCCTGCCGCCACAGGCACCATGTACCCCATACCGCTCATACCCGAGGACATGTACTTCCTGCAAAACTTCGCGTGGTTCGACTATATCAGGCCCCGCGACAGGTTCGACCTCTTCGAGTGGCGTCCCAAGAAAGCAGGTTCGGAACTCAAGGAGAGCGTGCGCCACACGGCACCCAAGCAGAAACTCAGCGACATAAGGAAGAAACGAGGGATAAAAGACTCTTCAGACAAGTCAGACCAATCAGACGAGTCCGACGTGTCCGACAAGTCAGACAGGTCTGACCAGTCAGAGTCCTCTGAAAACTCTGATAATTCCGAGCCAATTAACCCCATTAACCCCATCGAAGAAAAGCCATGAAACTCTTCTCCACCAGGAAGCCACGCAGCTTCCGCCGCGTAAGCATCTATACCGATGAGTCCCGCGACCGCATACAGAAGTTGGTCGAGGATGTGAAGCGCGAGCAAGGCGATACACCTGCCAGCGATGTGCCATACGATACAGACAAGTTCCGTGGCACGTTCATCAACTATACTCCTCGTGCCCAGAAGCACAAGGAGGGCGGTTCGAAGCTTGGCTGGCCCGTCATCATCGCCCTTATCTTCGCCCTCATTGTCATTTGGCGCTTCCTCTTGACTGGGATGAGATAATAAATTGTAAATCGTCAAAATGTAAATCACATACATGGACATCATTCACCTCCTTCCCGATTCGGTCGCCAACCAGATAGCAGCTGGCGAGGTCGTGCAGCGTCCGGCATCCGTCATCAAGGAGCTGATGGAGAATGCCGTCGATGCCGGTGCTTCGACCATCGATGTGCTGGTGCAGGATGCAGGAAGGACGTCCATACAGGTCATCGACGATGGCAAGGGAATGAGCGAGACGGATGCCCGCATGGCGTTCGAGCGTCATGCAACATCCAAGATTGCAAAGGCAGAAGACCTCTTCAAGCTCCGCACGATGGGCTTTCGTGGAGAGGCGCTTGCCTCTATTGCTGCCGTGGCACAGGTGAAGCTCACGACGCGCACGGCAGAGCAGGACGTGGGTGTGCAGCTGTATCTCGAAGGGTCGCACGTCATCTCGCAGGAGGTTTGCTCCTGTCCCGTCGGAGCCAATTTCGAGGTCAGCAATCTTTTCTTCAACGTGCCGGCACGCAGGAAGTTCCTCAAGTCGAACCAAACGGAGCTGAACAACATCATACAGGACTTCGAGCGCATTGCGTTGGTCAATCCGTCTGTAACCTTTACGCTTTCGAGCAATGGCAACCGCCTGATGCAGTTGCCTGCGGGCAGTCCTATGCAGCGCATCGTAGGCATTTTCGGCAAACGGCTTGGCGAACAGCTCTTGCCGGTGCAGGTGGAGACCTCGTTGGTGCAGGTGAGCGGTTTCGTGGGCAAGCCCGAGGCGGCACGCAAGAAGGGCGCTTCGCAGTATCTCTTCGTCAACGGTCGCTTCATGCGCCATCCGCGCTTCCACTATGCTGTGATGGAGGCTTTCAACCACCTCATCCCCGAGGGCGACCAAGTGCCTTATTTCATTTTCTTCCAGGTGGAGCCTGCCAACATCGATGTCAACATACACCCCACGAAGACAGAGATTAAGTTCGAGAACGAACAGGAGATTTGGAGCATCATCGTGGCTGCTGTGCGCGATGCTTTGGGCAAGTTCAATGCTGTGCCTACCATCGATTTCGATGTAGAGGATCGCCCCGACATCCCAGCTTTTCAAGCGGGTGGTCTGACAGGCATCAAGGCACCCCGGGTGCAGTACGACACCAGTTTCAATCCTTTCAGCAGCCATAGCGAGACCCGTAAGCCCATGCGCCAGTGGGAGAAGCTCTTCGAAGGGGCAGGGGGTAAGGAGCAAGGAACGCCTTGTCCCTCGCCTCCTGCCCCTTCTCTTTTTTCAGAAGAGAATGAAATCAGCACCCAGCACTTCCAGTACAAAGGCCAGTACATCCTCACCGCTGTGCAGTCGGGCTTGATGATGGTTGACCAGCGTCGTGCCCACATCCGCATCCTTTACGAACGCTACATGAAGCAGATGCAGGAGCATAGTGCCGCTGCGCAGGGACTCCTCTTCCCCGAGCTGCTCGAACTCCCGCCCTCCGATGCGGCCCTCCTCACCGGCATCCTCGACGATGTGCGGAGCCTTGGCTTCGACATCACCCCACTTGGTGGCAGCAGCTTCTCCATCGTGGGTACACCTTCGGGGCAGAACAATCCTGTGGCTGTCGTCCAGCAGATGGTCGAATCCGTCAAGCAGCAGGACGGTGGTCATGCCGATGCCCTGCACCATCGCTTGGCGCTTGTGTTGGCACGCAGCAATGCCATCGAGGTGGGCGAGGTGCTCACCCCTGTGCAGATGGAAACCCTCATCGGCGACCTTTTCCAGTGCGAGATACAGAATCTCTCGCCCGACGGCAAGACCATTCTCACCATCCTCCAGCAGGAGCAAATAGATAAGATGTTTAGGACCCCCTAACCCCCTTTAGGGGGAACCAAATAGCAAAATAGTTAAATTGTAAATAAATAGTAAATCGTAAATAGTTAAATAGTAAATGAATAAGATTATCCTTACCGGCGACCGTCCGACGGGCAAGCTCCACATCGGACACTATGTAGGTTCGCTCCGCCGTCGCGTGGAGCTGCAGAACTCTGGCCTCTACGACAAGATATTTGTCTTCGAGGCCGATGCACAGGCACTCACAGACAACATCGAGAATCCCGAGAAGGTGCGCCAGAATGTCATCGAGGTGGCCCTCGACTATCTGGCCGCAGGCCTCGACCCTTCGAAGACCACGCTCTTCATCCAGAGCCAGATACCCGAACTCTGCGAGCTTTCGTTCTACTTCATGGATCTTGTCAGCGTCTCACGCCTGCAGCGCAACCCGACCGTCAAGACCGAGATACAGATGCGCGGCTTCAGCGGCGAGAGCATCCCCGTCGGCTTCTTCACCTATCCCATCAGTCAGGCTGCCGACATCGCCATGTTCAAGGCAACCACCGTGCCTGCCGGCGACGACCAAGAACCCATGCTTGAACAGTGCCGCGAGATAGTGCGCCGCTTCAACAACATCTATGGCGAGACGCTTGTGGAACCCAACATCCTGCTTCCCGAGAATGCTGCCTGCCTGCGTCTGCCTGGCACCGACGGTAAGGCCAAGATGAGCAAGAGCCTCGGCAACTGCATCTACCTGAGCGACTCCGCCGACGAGGTGAACCGCAAGGTCAAGACGATGTACACCGACCCCGAGCACTTGCAGGTCAACGACCCGGGGCATTTGGAGGGCAACACCGTCTTCACCTATCTCGACGCCTTTGCGACCGACGAGCAGGTGGCACGCTACACCAACGACTATGCCACCCTTCAGGAAATGAAGGACCACTACACGCGCGGCGGTCTTGGCGACATGAAGTGCAAGAAGCTTCTGATGGCTGTCCTGCAAGAGACGCTCGAACCCATCCGCCAGCGTCGTGCCGAATACGAGAAGGACATCCCTGCCGTCTATGAAATACTGCGCAAGGGTTGCGAAGTGGCGCGTGCCGCCGCCTGCGAGACGATGGACGAGGTGCGCCGCGCCATGAAGATAAACTACTTCGACGACCGCGCACTCATTGAGGAACAGGCCCGCCGCTTCCAGAAATAAGACTACCTTATATATATATTAGCGCGCGTATGCGCGTGGGGTGAAGTGTCGTGTGAAATAGTTGCCTGATTATTTGCAAGTTTCTCGAAAAAAGCGTACCTTTGCAACCGCAAAGGGTGCAAAGACAAGCGCCCGACACATAAACCGTCAAAAGTAATTAAATAAAACAATAAATACAAGTTATAATGAAAAGGTCATACATGATTCCTGCAATGCAGGTGGAAGAGACGCAAGCAGCTCAGATGTTGGCAGAGAGCTTGGCAATCAATAGTAAAACAGAAGTTGATGGCAGCCAGGCACTGACCAAGGAAGACGACGACTGGGGCATCTGGAACGACGAGGAGTAATGCCCTCTGTGTCCCGTGAGCTTGTGTCTTCATTAACGACAACGGATTTCACGGATTAAACGGAATTTATTAGCTGGTTTCAACACCACTAAACCCGTTTAATCCGTGAAATCCGTTTGTTGTATAATGGCAAATGTGCCTCAGCCCGCCATGTTGTTTCGCACGTTGAAACACTTTGTTTCGCCCGTGAAACAAAGTGTTTCCGCTGCCGAAACAAATTTTTCACCCCAGCTTCAGCCTCAGCCTATGCCGCTTGCGCCTCTTTCCTGTTAAGGGATTGTTTTCGCCTGATTCCTTGCAAGTTTCAGAAAAAAACCTTACCTTTGCGCACGCATTGAGAAGGGTGCACTCTGTCTTGCGCATTCGTGGAGTTGATAATTATCATCATTTTCATAACTTTTACCTAATTAACATGAGAAAAAAACTAACCTTAATCCTTTTCGCTCTGCTTTGTGCAATTGGCGCATGGGCTACGGAATACACAGTGACCTACAGCACGAGCACTGGCTCTTACACGGTTACCAACGGCACAGGCACTTGGGCAAGTAAGTGGGTGTCCACTGCGACAGACCCGCAAGTGACGCTCTCCGTGGGTGTGAACAACATCGCCACCTCTACCGGCTACATCTATTCCGGTGCTTCGGGCTGCACCTACACCCTGACGGCACAGGCTGGCTATGTGATTACAGGTTACACCATTACAGGCACAGCCCAGAGCGGTGCCCAGACGCTGACACCTGCCGAGGGTGGCTCTGCTGTTTCATTCGCAACAAGCGGCACCACGACGCTCTCCGTTTCGGGACTTTCTACTTCCAGTACTTCGTTTAACCAGAGTACACCCAACAGCGGCATTGCCATCTCTTCGTTCACCATCACGCTGACCGAAGACCCTGAGTTCGCCCAGTGGAAGCCAGTCATTGCCGACGACGCCTTCCTCACCGTAGGGGAAAAGGTGTCGAGCATCAGTGCCGTTACCGATGTGGCAGACAACACCAAGTGGTACATCGTGACTCAGGTGCGTAATGGCGAGTCTCCCATGTACGACGCAGGTGCAGGCAACACCGTGAAGCGTGCACCAGCAACTGTCACCGCCGCTTCCCTCAGCGAGACAAATGCGAAGAACAATGCTGCCTATCTCGTCCGCTTCTTCAGTGCTGGCGAAGGTTTGTACAACATTCAGTTTGCCAATGGCGTCTGGATTGACAGTGGCCTGAAGACTACAGCCTCCAAGGGCAGTGCCGGCACATACGCCTTCTATAACAGCAACGGCGGCAGCGGCAGCTACTTCGGCTGGAACCTGAACAGCACCAGCGGCAGCATCGTCGATAACAACGGTGCAGGCTATGGCCTCGCCTTCTGGGGCAGCGGCACAGTAAGCGGCACCAGCGGCAACAACGTCTGGTATGTCTATGAGACGACCGTCGAGGTTCCCTCCGTCACCATTGATGTGACATACGAACAGTACGTCAACGGCGTGGCTACTGGCCTTACCCATACAGAGACCGTCATGCCTAACAGCGGCATCAACATCCCTGCGAACTTCACCAGCGACTACAGCACCTTTGTCTACGACATCACGACCGAAGGCACTATTGCTGATGCAAACGTCACCATCAAGGTTAACATCAACAAGAAGGAAGGCCTTGTGGAAGCTCTCAGTGAGTTGAGCAACAGCAAAGCTTACACCATCAAGTGTCCGCGTGGCACCTATACCACTGTTGACGGCAGCCTGGCCAATACGGTAAAGAATAACAGCTACGAAGTGAACAACTTCGCCATCGTTTCGCACGAAGGCAAGTACTACCTTTGGAGCGTGGCTGATGAGAAGTTCGTCTCCTGCGACGGTACAACTTTGGGCAACATCCCCGTTGCCATCACCATGACCAAAGTGGCAAACGGCATGTTCAAGATTCAAGGCAATGGCAAGACTCTGAATGCAACGTCAGGCCAGACCACAGGTGCGATATTCGACTCTTGGTCAACAATTGACGAAGGCAACTCCTGTGCCATCATCGCCGCAGCTGACTTCGACGCCACCAATGTCATTGCAACCATCGAAGTCCTGCTCAATACGAAGACCATCAATGTTGCCGTCAACGTGACTGGCGCAACTGAAGCAGAGAACACACGTGCCGGCAAGATTACGATGGTGCTGAACGACGGCTCTACCTTCAACAAGTATCTCTATGCCGACACCCAAGAGACGGGACTGCAATACCTTGACATGACTTTCACCGCCATTGCAACGAGCTATCGCGGCTACGACTTCACGGGCTTCACGATTGGCGACACGGACTATGGTACAAGCATTGAGGCCGGCGAACTTACCTCAGTGGCCGACGGCGCTACCCTTGTGGCTAACTACACCGCTTCTACAGGCAACGGACTGAACCTCTGGTACGACTACAACGAAGACATGACCGAAGCTTATCGTCTGCCTGCCATCATCCGCACAAAGAGCGGTCGCATCATAGCCTTTGCCGACTACCGTCCCGGCAACACCGATGTGGGCATTGGCCCGACGAGCATCGAGCGTCGCTACAGTGACGACGGCGGCGAGACCTGGAGTCCTGCCATCCGTGTGGCACAGGGCAACTGGGGTGTGAACACAGAGAACGTCATCGAGTGGAGCTTCGGCGACCCTGCAGCTGTGGCAGACAATACGCCCGGCAACTCCGGCAACGACGTCCTGATGGTTTGCTGCGGAGGTAATGCCCGCTGGACAAACTCTGTCTATAACCCCGACGTCAGCCAGCAGCAGCAAGGATGTGTTGCTTGGCGCTCTACCGACGGCGGCGAGACATGGGGCAACTACGAATACATCCAGCCAGCCCTCATGCAGGCATTCGTGGATGCCGGTATCCGTGCAGCCGACGGCAGCAGCGGCATCGTGCGTTCCTTCTTCACCAGTGGCCGGATTATCCAGTCTGTCCGCAAGGCAGAAGGTGCCCAGTACAACCGTATCTACAATGCTGTTGACGTGAACGGCGGCGACGTGGTGGTCTATTCCGACGACTTCGGTGCCACATGGAAAGTGCTTGGCGGCCAGATTGCCAACAATGGCGACGAGGCACATGTTGTGGAACTTCCCGACGGCGACCTTCTGCTTGTCGGCAAAGGCAACACCTCTCGCTATGTGAATGTGTTCAACTATAGCGACTTCGACACGGCTACAGGCCAGTGGGGACCCACCAACCAGTGGAACAATGCTGTTGCCACGTCCTGCAACGGTGACGTGGAGATGGTGGAAGCCTACGATGCTTACGGCGAGAAGAACACAGTCATCGTCGAGACAGCTCCCATGACCAGCAGCCCCCAGCGTCGCGAGATTCAGTACTACTTCATCGCTCTGCCTAAGGCAACAGGCTTCACCACAGCCGACTTCTCTACCGCTGGCGGTGCAAGCTGGACGCAGGGCATGAACGTGACGCACAACTGGGGAGCATACTCCATTCTCCTTGGCAATGGCGACGGCACGATGGACATCCTCTTCGAGGAGTGTGCGAAGGACGAGACCAAGCACCCGACAGGCTACTGCCTCGTTTATCAGAAGGCACACGACATCAAGGACATCACCTTGAACCAGTACTACTTCGACAAGGCACAGGCAGAAGCTGAAGCAGTGAAGAGTCCGCGTCCCGGCCATTTCTACCGCTTCAAGAGCACGCAGTCCGAAGCCTATCTGGCTGTCGTCGAAGGTGAAGTTAAGGTGGCAACAGGCGACGCAGCATCCACGCTCTGGTACTACAGCACCGACGGACTAGTGTCCTACACGACAGGCCAGTACCTCGACGGCAACGCCAAGGGTCTGGCTCCCGTGGGCACCAGCTACAAGGCAGCCATCGAGCCTAACAGCTACTACGACGGCAAATATACCATCCAGACGAACAGCCGCTACACCTATCATAGAGACAGCAACGGCACCATCGACCGTGGCAGCGGCTACAACAACGACCAGGGCTATGTCTGGACCGTCGAGGATGTCACCTCTGTGCCTGTCACCGTCAAGAGCCTCGGCCTGGCCACCTTCTACAGCCCCGTTGCTCTGACAACACCTGAGGACGTGAAGGTTTACAGTGCCACGAAGAATCTGGAGAATCCATCAGGTGCCACAATCCACTTCGACGAAGTAGAGGCAGTGAAGGCAGGGACAGGCGTACTTGTTGAAGCTGAAGCAGGCACATACAACTTCACCATTGCCAGCAATGATGCCGACTACACGAGCGACCTCGTGGGCAGCGTGGCAACCGTGGCAAGGACAAGCATCGCAGCAAATATCTATACCTTGCAGAGCGGCCCGACGTTCAAGCTGTACAATGGCACGAACGTGACTGGCTTCCGCAGCCACATCGAGACACCTGCAGGCGCAGGCATCAAGGCTTTCAATGTCATCTTCGATGATGCAACTGGCATTGTCTCTCCCCTCGGGGAGACGGAAGAGGGGGCTATCATCTATAACCTCGCTGGTCAGCGCATGAGTAAGGTACAGAAGGGTATCAACATCGTGAATGGCAAGAAGGTTGCGGTCAAGTGAATTGCTCAATTGCCAAATCGTAAATAAATAGTAAATCGTAAATCGTCAAATAGTAAATTATTGTGATGAAAAATACATATATAGCACCCACCTTGCAGGTGGACGTGGCCGAAATGGAGGCCATGATGGCAATGAGCCTTCGCTTGGAGCAGGACGAATCTGGCGACGAAGAGTACGTTAAGGAACAGGGCGGTGGCGAAAGCGACGCTGACTGGGACATAGACTGGTAAGTTCACATACCAGTCATACAGACAAAGAGGGCGTGTCTAAATAAACAGACATGCCCTCTTATGTATATTTAACCGCGAATTACACGAACTATTATTAGCTTCTGAAAGAAAATATGCCGCGTTGCACACTTTTTAACTTGCATTCCTTTGCCGTTATGATTATTTTTGCTATCTTTGCAAACGAATTTTAATAATATTATTATGTCAACGAGAAGAAGTTTTTTGAAAGGAATGGGGCTTGCCACGGCAGGTATGGCTTTGGCTCCCGGCGAGTTGCTGGCTGGCAATAAGAAGAAGGCGCAGCCCGCTCCAGAACCCAAGAATGAGAAAGTAAGGATTGCCTATATCGGCATCGGCAACCGTGGTCAGCAGAATATCGACGAATTCGCCAAGACTGGTCTGGTGGAGGTCGTTGCGCTTTGCGACGTTGACCTGCAGGGCAAGCAGTGCCAGAAGGCATTGAGCATGTACCCCAACGCCAAGCGCTACACCGACTTCCGCAAGCTTTTCGACGAGTACAGCGACCACTTCGATGCTGTTGCCGTCAGCGTGCCCGACCACACGCACTTCTTTGTCTGCATGGCAGCCATGAAGCACGGCAAGCACGTCTATTGCGAGAAACCCCTCATCCGCACCTTCCAGGAGGGCGAAATCCTCATTGAGATGGCAAACCGCCACCCCGAGATTGTCACTCAGGTAGGCAATCAGGGACACTCCGAGGCCAACTACTTCCAGTTCAAGGCTTGGATGGAAGCCGGCATCATCAAGGACGTGACAAAGGTGGTGGCTCACATGAACAACGACCGCCGCTGGCATAAGTACGACTGGAACATGACCAAGATGCCCGAGGGCGATCCCATCCCCGCAGGCATGGACTACGACACATGGCACGGCGGCATCCGCTACCACAACTTCAGCAAGCTCTATCACCAAGGCGACTGGCGCAGTTGGTACGACTTCGGCATGGGTGCACTGGGCGACTGGGGCGCACATATCCTCGACACGGCCCATGAGTTCCTCAACCTTGGTCTGCCCTACGAAATCAACATGAAGTACGCGAAGAACCACAACGAGTTTTTCTTCCCCTTCAGTAGCACCATCGAGTTCCGCTTCGGCGCACGCGGCAATATGCCTCCCTGCGACATCATCTGGTACGACGGCACAGACAACCAGCCGCCATTGCCCGAAGGCTACGGCGAGAGCAAACTGGCCGACGGAATCCCCGCCAGCGGTCAGGGCGAATACACCAAGCTGAAGCTCAATCCGGGCAAGATTATCTATGGTCGCGACCTCACCTTCAAGGGAGCCAGCCACGGCAGCACACTTGAAATCATTCCTGCCGAGAAGGCCAAGGAGATGGAAGGTAAGCTGCCAGAGGTGCCCAAGAGTCCCAGCAACCACTACGTCAACTTCCTGCGTGCCTGCAAGGGTGAGGAGAAGACACGCTCGCCCTTCCAGATTGCCGGCGTGCTGTGCCAGGTATTCTGCCTCGGCGTTATCGCTCAGCGCTTGAACACGCAGCTCTTTTTCGACCCGCGTACCAAGAAGTTCACCAACAACGAGTTCGCAAACGCCATGCTCAGCGGCATGCCCCCGCGCAGAGGATGGGAGGAGTTTTATAAGATAGATTAAATTAAAGTGGTAAGTGGTTAGAGGTTAGTGGTTAGAGAATACCTTTTGCCCTAATAAGCAGCCCAAACATTCCTCTAACCTCTAACCCCTAACCTCTAACCCCTAAAACATAAACAATGAAAAAGACATTTTTATTCGCAATGGCAGTGCTGGTTGTATTGCCCGTAGCAGCAGAGAAAAAACAGAAGAAGGATAAAGTACAGGTTGTAGAGAAAGTAGTTGAGAAAATAGTTGAGAAGCCTGTTGACCGGATTGTTGAAAAGGTAGTTGAGAAAGTCGTTGTCAAAGAGGTTTCCGTAGCAGACAATGTGCTCACTGAACAGGAATATCGCGAGGGTTGGAAGCTCCTTTGGGACGGCAAGACGACCAAAGGCTGGCGCGGTGCCAAGCTGAAGACCTTCCCCACAAAGGGTTGGCGCATCGAGGACGGCGTGCTGAAGGTCGAGGCTGCCAATGGTGCTGAGAGCGGCAACGGCGGCGACATCGTGACCGACAAGACCTACCACAACTTCATCCTCAAGGTGGATTTCAAGATTACCGAAGGTGCCAACAGCGGCATCAAGTACTTCGTGGACCCCGACATGAACCAGGGCGAGGGCAGTGCCATCGGCTGTGAGTTCCAGATTCTCGACGACCTGCGTCATCCTGATGCCAAGCTCGGCGTGAAGGGCAACCGCAAGCTCGCCTCCCTCTACGACCTCATCCCGGCTCCCGAACAGAAGCCCTTCGACATCACGACATGGAACACCGCAATGGTCATCGTGAAGGACAAGCATGTGGAGCACTGGCTCAACGGCGTGAAGATACTGGAGTATGAGCGTAACACACAGGAATGGAATGCACTCGTGGCCTACAGCAAGTACAAGAACTGGCCCAACTTCGGCAACCGCGACGGCCGCATCCTCCTGCAAGACCACGGCAACGAAGTCTGGTTCAAGAACGTGAAGATTAAAGAACTCTAAAGAAGTTCATAGTTCATAATTCATAGTTCATAGTTTAATGAAGAAGAGAATAGCCTTTTTGGGCTTTGCCATGCTTGCTGTAGCAGGCTTGAGAGCCATCGACGACCCTGTGCAGTATGTCAACCCGCTTGTCGGCTCGCACTCCACGCACAGCCTCTCCACGGGCAATACCTATCCCGCCATCGCCTTGCCTTGGGGCATGAACTTCTGGACACCCCAGACAGGCAAGATGGGTGACGGATGGTGCTACACCTACGATGCCGAGCAGATACGCGGTTTCAAGCAGACGCACCAGCCAAGCCCCTGGATGAACGACTACGCCATGTTCAACATCATGCCCGAGGCAAGCGACGCGCCCATCTACGACGAGAACAAACGCGCCAGCTGGTTCTCGCACAAGGCAGAGGTGAGCAAGCCGCATTATTATAAGGTATATCTTGCCGACTACGACATCACGACCGAGATAGCACCCACAAGCCGTGCCGCCATCTTCCGCTTCACCTGTCCCGAAGGTAAGAACTTCGTCATCGTTGATGCTTTCGACCGTGGCTCCTACGTCAAGGTCATCCCCGGCGAGAATAAGGTTGTTGGCTATACCACACGCAACAGCGGCGGCGTGCCCGAGGGCTTCAAGAACTACTTCGTGCTGCAATTCGACCGCCCCTTCACCTACACCTCAACAGCCGATGAGGGCAAGGAGAGCAAGAACCTCGAGATGAAGAGCAAGCACGCAGCAGCTGCCGTCGGCTTCCAGACAGCAAAGCGCGGCGAACAAATCAATGTCCGTGTGGCCAGCTCGTTCATCAGCATCGAGCAGGCAGAGCAGAATCTCAAGGAACTTGGCAGCAAGACGCTCGAAGAGATTGCAGAGGCTGGCCGTCAGGAATGGAACAAGGTGCTGAACGTCATCGATGTGGATGACAACAGCGACGTTGACCGCCTGCGCACCTTCTACAGCTGCCTCTACCGCAGCACCCTCTTCCCTCGCAGCTTCTATGAGATTAACGCGAAGGGCGAGGTGGTACACTACAGCCCCTACAACGGACAGGTGCTGCCCGGCTATCTCTTTGCCGACACAGGCTTCTGGGACACCTTCCGCGCCCTCTTCCCCTTGGTCAACCTCATGTACCCAAGCATGAGCCAGAAGATGCAGGAGGGCTGGGCGAATGCTTATAAGGAGAGCGGCTTCCTGCCCGAATGGAGTGCGCCAGGCCATCGTGCCTGCATGGTGGGCAACAATTCGGCTTCTGTTGTGGCAGATGCTTACCTCAAAGGCATTCGCGGCTACGACATCGATGCCCTTTGGGAAGCTGTGAAGCATGGAGCCAATGCCGACCTGCCCCGCACTACCAGCGGACGCAAGCAGTGGCAAACCTACAACAGGCTGGGCTATGTTCCCTACGACAGCATCAACGAAAGTGCAGCACGCACCTTGGAGTATGCCTTCGACGACTGGAGCATCTACAAGCTCGGTCAGGCTCTCGGCAAGCCAGAGAAGGAAATCAACGTCTATGCCGAGCACGCCATGAACTACAAGAACCTCTTCGACAAGAGCTATAACCTGATGCGGGGCAAGCTTGCCAACGGCGAATGGGCACCCAACTTCAACCCCTTCAAGTGGGGCGATGCCTTCACCGAGGGCAACAGCTGGCACTACTCATGGAGCGTGTTCCACGACCCGCAGGGACTCATCGACCTCATGGGCGGCAATGACACCTTCAACCGAATGCTCGATAGTGTCTTCATCCTGCCTCCTATCTTCGACGACAGCTACTATGGCGGCGTCATCCACGAGATACGTGAGATGCAGATTATGAACATGGGCAACTACGCTCACGGCAACCAGCCTATCCAGCACATGATATATATGTATGCCTATAGTGGACAGCCCTGGAAGAGCCAGTACTGGCTTCGCGAGACCATGAACCGTATGTACAACGCCCATGCCGACGGCTACTGCGGCGACGAGGATAACGGACAGACTTCCGCTTGGTACATCTTCACGGCGATGGGCTTCTATCCTGTCTGCCCAGGCAGCGGCGAGTATGTGCTTGGTGCACCTTACTTCAAAAAGATGACTTTGCATCTCGAGAACGGCAAGGACGTGGTCATCACCGCTCCGCAGCAGAGCGACGAAAACCGCTACGTCGGTGCGCTCAAAGTGAACGGTGCAGAGCATAACGTCAACTATGTGAAGCATACCGACCTCATTGCAGGCATGAAGATGGACTACACTATGCAGGCACAGCCCAACCGCCAGCGCGGCACAAGTGCCGAGGCTGCTCCCTATTCCTTCAGTAAGGAATACAAGCCCGCAGCTAAGGGAAAGAAAAAGAAATAAACCAATGAAACGACTTTCAATCCTCCTCTGTTTCCTGGCAGGTGCTGCATTTGCCAGTGCCCAAGTTGCCATCACTTACGACAACGAGGCGCAGTGGAAAGCTTATGAAGACTTCAACACCGCTTTCCTCGACAAGTCGCGCAACATCTACAAGGCCGATACCAAGCAGCCCAGTGCCGACCACCGGGGCAATGGCTACCGCGACAACGATGTCTCGGGCTGTGCCGCTGCCATCTGGTGCCAAGCCATCATGTACGACATGGTCATCAATGCCTACAACCGTGCCAAGCTCGAAGGCGACCAGACGCGCATGAAGAGGTACCAGACGCTTCACAATAGCATCTATAGTGGCGAGAAGTCGCACTATGTGAACTTCGACTTCCACAACCCCAACACGAACAATGGCTGGTTTGTCTATGACGACATCATGTGGTGGACATGTGCCTTGGCGCGTGCCTACGAGACATTTGGCAAGGCAGAGTACCTGAATTATTCAGAGAAAAGTTTCTGCCGTGTGTGGTACGGCTCTGCCAAGGTGGGCGACGATGGTTCGTACGCCGACCCAGCCCGCTTCTCTGGTGCATCGGGCGGCGGTATGTTCTGGGAATGGCAGCCCATAGAACATGCCAACCCGCATCAGCCGGGCGACTTCCGCTCTGCCTGCATCAATTTCCCGACCGTCATCGCGGCCTGCCTGCTCCACCGGCTTGTTCCCGAAGGGCGCACAGCACCCACTGGCGAGCGTCCGACGCGACAGACCAAGGAATGGTATCTTGAGAAAGCCAAGGAAATCTATGCCTGGGCGGACAAGACATTGGTCAACAGCAGCGGACGTGTGGCAGACGGCATCCACGGCGGAGGCCCTGAGTACAGCGACCACCTCTACAACCAGGCCACCTACATCGGCGCCAGCTGTATGCTCTATATCCTGACGCATGAAATCAGCTACTTGACCAAGGCAAAACGTGCAGCCGACTATGTGATAAGCAACATGTGCACAAGCGCCATCCTCAGGTACGAGACGGGTTATGAGCAGGGCATCTATGCTGCCATCTATGCGCAGTATATCAAAATGCTCATCTACGACTGCGGTTTGAGCGAGGCTCTGATGAAGAAGTACATGTCGCACATCCAGCGCAACCTGCAGAAGGCCTACACCAACATGGATCAGACGCGCGGCATCCAGATAGGCAACTTTGCCAAGGCAACCTCGGCCGACGATGTCGTGGAGAGCTACGGCGCCAGCGGTATGCCTGCCCTCATGCTAATGTTCCCCGCCTCCGACACAGCGACAGCCCTTGACAGCAAGCCCGGAGAAAAGAAGTACGACGGCCCGTCCGATGTCTATACCCCCGAAGGCAGGCTGGTGATGAGGAACGCCACCCCCGAGCAAGTGCACCAGCTTGACAGCGGCCTCTACATTTTCCAACGCAAGAAGATTCTCGTCAAGTGACGAAAAGGTCGGACTCCAAGTGAGGAATCCGACCTTTTTCGATATTTTTTGTTGTGAGATTTTGCTGTCAGCAATACTGTTAGAAGGTAACACCTATGTTGATGCGTGCGCCGCTGGTAGTAAGGTTTTCCTTATGAATTTCTGCAATAGGAATGAAATCATAATTCCAACCGAATCCCATGTGGAAATTGTAGATATCAAAGTTAGCACCTAGTTGCATACCCATTTGGAAACGGTTTGTGTCGTCATATTCGAAATAGCTATCTGCATCATCATCCAACCAGAGTGTGTTTACCTTGAAGTGGAAACCAAAGAAGGGGCTGATAAAAATTCTTGTGTTTGGAATTTTGAATCGATAAGTTGCATTAATAGGAATCTCAAAGTTGAGCAGCTTGTCGCTTTCTGAAAGGCATTCTCCAAAAGCAGCGTTCATTAAGAAACCCGTTTCAACATAAATAGGCAGACGCTTTCCGCGGGTCACGTTTATGCCAATGTTCCAGCCGAAGTCAAAACCATGTATCATTTCGCTCTCGTCATCAAGTGAAAATGTTGTGGGCGCCCAACCGAAAATGATGCGGTTGTAGTTTTCGTACTGTTGTGTTACCTCCCTAGTCGTGGTGGTGTAGGTGGTTTCAATCTTCTTGCTCTTGGATTCACCAATCTGAGCCGATGCTGTCGTGCCTACAAACAGAGCTACGGCAGCCAGTGTAAATAATTTCTTCATGTTGTTTTAAGTTTTAAGTGATTATTTATTTTCTGAAATTTTTTCAAAGACATCCTTGTTCGTCTTGTTGTCCGAATAGAGGTACTTAATCTTCATCCATTCGTAGTCGGCAGTAGTGGCGGTGTGCCATTCTTTGAATTTTGCAGGGAACCCTTTAATCTCCAAGATGTACCAATCTTCCTCGTTTGTACGTTTGGGGTTGGTATAAAAGTTGTATGTGGCGGCAACTATCATGTCAGAATTTGTGGCGTCGGTGTAAAGGAAGATACCATAGTTATAAACGTTTTCAATCTTACCCTCCAAATCGTCTTCTACTTTATATTTAGGAAGTGTCGTTTTCCAAAAAGTAGGCTGGTCTTTCATAATATCCACTTCTACCACTAAGGGTTTTACCAAAGGCTCTACCCAAACTTGTGGCATACGCGCCTGAGTAAGCTGGTAGGTAGTTTCACGGTGTGCTGTGGTAGTGGTTACTGTCGTTTTCTGTGCAGAGGCACTCATGCCAATCATGCAACAAGCAACACTAAGTAAAAACTTTTTCATAAATAAAGTCTTTAAGCTGCCTCCTGACTCCCCAATTTGGCGTGATTACATCTTTTCTTTTGGAAAGGAGTGGGAGTTTGAATGTACAGGCGGTAATGTCTGATAACTCCTTTCCCCCTTTGGCTGTCTCTATATTGTGATGTCTTCAGCCTCAGGATTACATTATTGTTATGTCTAACCTGCCCTGCCTTCGTCTGACAGGCTTGGTCAGGTGCAAAATTACGCAAGAAACTTCAATCTGCCAAATTTTTTTAAGAAAAATACATCATAATGGCTGTTTTTTCTTGTGTTATGACATTTATGACAGCTGAAAATCGGGAAAATGTCGTAACTTTGCAGCAGATAAAGCTGTTAAAAAAACATAATACTATGAAGAAAACAACCCCATATTTGCTGGCGATTATCGCCCTGCTAATCATATTCGCGTATGCCGGCTTCCGTTTCGCTAATTACTTTCAGAACCGTCCAGCCTGCCCAGAGGAAGACTCCAGCCAGTTCGTGACGTTGACCGATGCTGTGCCCGATGCCATCTTGGAGATTCGCTACTTCGGTACCTACAACTTCGTTGGGGCACGCATCGACGGCTATCTTGAGCCGACGGCACTGCTGACAAAAGAGGCTGCCGACAGCTTGCGTGCCGTGAGCGATGATGTAAAGGCACTCGGCTACCGCCTGAAGATATATGATGCCTACCGTCCGCAACAGGCTGTTGACCACTTCGTGCGCTGGGCAGAAGCCCTTCCCGACACCATGATGCGTCAGTACTTTTATCCCGACCTCGACAAGAGCGTGCTCTTCGACCAAGAGTATATCTGTGCCAAGAGCGGTCACACCAGAGGTTCGACCGTCGATTTGACGCTCTTCGACATGGCTTCGGAAAAGGAACTCGACATGGGCGGCACCTTCGACTGGTTTGGTCCAGAGAGCCATCCTGATTTCTGCGGCGACCCCGAGACCTCGACTTACACGGGCGACAACAGCAAGAGTCCTGTCGGCAGAAACATCACCCCGGAGCAGTTCTGCAACCGCATGATTCTCCGCGAGGCAATGATGCGCCACGGCTTCAAGCCCTTCCCCACAGAATGGTGGCACTTCACCCTGTGCGACGAACCTTTCCCAGACACCTACTTCAACTTCCCAGTACAGCAACTGAAAAAGTGAAAAGTTGAAAAGGTAAAAAGTTGAAAGGGGGTGCAGAAAACTTTTTTATCTTTTTAATTTTTTACCTTTTCACCTTTTTAATCATCAGTCCGCCGACGGTGCCGATGCAGACGCCGATACTATTGGCGACGAAGTCGAGCCACTCTCCACTGCGGCAGGTGGTGAGATAAGCCTGTGCCAGTTCAAGTGCGCCGCCCATCGCGATGGGAGCGAGGAAAGCGAAAAGCAAAAGCCGCCAGAAGTTGTCCTGCTGGTGTGAGCGTTTGTAGTCGAACCAAATAACCAGCGTCAGTACGCCATACATCACCATGTGTGTCCATTTGTCGGCCAAAGGGACATCGTCTGCCAACTTCACGTCTGGTATGGGCAGAAGAGAGAGGAGAACGATAACCAGAGTCAGAAGAAGTGAAAAAGGATAGCGGAGTATGTACGTACGCATCATATTATAGGCTTTTTATGCAATTCCGCTGCAAAGATACATATTTTAATTCATAATTCATAATGCATAATTCATAATTCATAATTTCTTCGTACCTTTGCGCAAAAATTTAGGCGTAGCCATAATTGTGAATTATGAATTATGCATTCAGAAAGGGGTAGCTTTGGCAGTCAGTTGGGTGTGATACTGGCCTCGGCAGGCTCTGCTGTCGGTTTGGGCAATATATGGCGTTTCCCGACAGAAGTGGGTCGCGGAGGCGGTGCGGCTTTTATCCTTATATATTTAGGCTTCATCTTCCTGGTGGCGATGCCAGTCATGGTTAGCGAGTTCATCATCGGACGGTCGGCACGCAGCAACGCCATCGGAGCTTTCCGGAAACTCTCGCCAGGCAAGCTTTGGGTTGCAGCCGGTCTCATGGGGGTGCTGGGTGGCTTCCTTGTCCTTTCGTTTTATTCCGTTGTGGCAGGCTGGACGCTGCACTACACCGCTCAATCTGCTTTGGGACAGATGGCAGTCAATCCTCAATCTTCAACGGACTACGGCCAGGCATTCAACAGCTTTGTGTCCGACCCGTGGAAGCCAGTCATCTATCTTGCCGTCTTTCTGTTGCTGACGCACCTTGTCGTGGTGCGTGGCATACAGCATGGCATCGAACGCTATTCCAAGCTGATGATGCCGATGCTGCTCGTCATCATCGTCTTGCTGATGTTCTTTTCGCTGACAATGCCGGGAGCTGCTGATGGCATCCGCTTCCTCCTGAAGCCCGACCTGAGCGAGGTGACACCCGAAGTCGTGTTGGGCGCAATGGGACAGGCTTTCTTCTCCCTGAGCGTCGGCCTCGGCTGCCTTGTCACCTATTCCTCCTATTTCAGTGAAGAGACACGCCTCGTCAAGTCTGCTGTGAACGTCTGCATTATCGACACGATGGTGGCGGTGTTGAGCGGTTTCATCATTTTCCCGACGGTGTTCAGTGTCGGTCTTGCTCCCGATGCAGGTCCCGGGCTGGTGTTCATCACCCTGCCCAACGTCTTTGCCCTGACGTTTGGCAAGATGCCTGTTGTGGGCTATGTCTTTGCCCTCCTTTTCTATGTGCTGTTGCTGCTGGCTGCCCTGACAAGCAGCATCAGTATGCACGAGATATGCACAGCCTTTATCTCCGAACATTTCCGCAAAAGTCGGCAAACGGCAGCAATCCTCGTGACCGCCATCTGTATGGTGCTTGGCACTTTCTGTTCTTTGTCCTTCGGGCCTTGGCAGGATGTGACGCTTTTCGGTCGCGGCTTCTTCGACCTCTTCGACTTTACGGTGACAAAGTTCCTGATGCCTCTGGGCGGCTTGCTGATGACGCTTTTCGTGGGTTGGTACCTTGACCGCAAACTTGTGGAGCAGCAGATGACGAACAACGGGCGCATCTCTGTCCGTGCGATGCGCCCGTTGCTCTTCCTCGTCCGCTGGGTGGCACCGACAGGCATCCTTGTCATTTTCCTCAACGAACTTTTCCCGCTTTTCATGGAAAGGTAAAAGTGAATTATTTGTTACCGCACTTAACTATGAATTGTGAACTATGAACTATGAATTGAAAGAAGGCTTTGGCAGCAAGATAGGCGCGGTGTTGGCCTCGGCAGGCTCCGCCGTGGGGCTTGGCAATGTGTGGCGCTTCCCGACGGAAGTGGGCAACAATGGCGGCGCGGCATTCATCTTCATCTATCTCATCTGCATCGCAGTGATAGGCATTCCGGTGATGATGAGCGAATTCGTCATCGGCAGGCATACGCGCACCAATACCATTTCGGCCTTTGCAAAGCTGGCACCCGGCAAGTGGTGGCGCATCGAGGGAGTGGCGGGCGTGTTCGTCGCTTTCCTCATTCTTTCCTATTACATCGTCATTAGCGGCTGGACGCTCTTCTATCTTGTTGAGTCGCTTGGCGGACAGCTACAGGCTGGCCGTGACTATAGTCAGGTCTTTAATGATTTCGTAAGCAACCCTTGGCAACCTGTGCTGATGGGAGCCGCCTTTATGGGACTGACGCACTTCATTATCGCTCGAGGTGTGCAGTCGGGTATAGAAAAGTCCTCGAAGGTAATGATGCCGATGCTGCTCCTCATCATCGGTATTCTGGTGGTCTGCTCGTTCAGTATGCCAGGCTCTTCCGAGGGCTTGCGCTTCCTGCTCAAGCCGGACTTCTCGAAGATTACGGCAAGCGTCATCCTCAGCGCTGTGGGGCAGGCGTTCTTTTCGCTGAGCCTCGCGATGGGATGCCTGTGCACCTACGCCTCCTATTTCAGGGCAGACACCAAGCTGCCCAAGACGGCGGTCGGTGTGAGCACCATCGATACGTTTGTGGCTATCCTTAGCGGTTTCATCATCTTCCCGGCTGTGTTCAGCGTGGAGGGGGTCAGCGTGGATGCAGGTCCCGGCTTGGTGTTCATCACCCTGCCCCATGTCTTCAACATCGCTTTCAGCCACTTGCCTTGGCTCGGCTACATCTTCTCCAGCTTCTTCTATCTGCTTCTGCTCCTCGCAGCATTGACCAGTGCCATATCCTTGCACGAGAGTGTGACGGCATACATGCTGGAGGCTTTCTCCATCTCGCGCCGCAAGGCCGCCGCCGCCGTCTCCATCAGTTGCATGACGCTCGGTGTGGCATGTTCCCTGTCGTTCGGGGTGTGGAGCGACCTGACACTCTTCGGCCTGAATATCTTTGGCCTCTTCGACTTTACGGCCTCGAAGATTATCCTGCCCATAGGAGGCATCATCATCTGTCTTTTCACGGGATGGTATCTCGACCGCAAGCTGGTTGAAAGCGAGCTGACGAATTGTGGCACTCTGCGTTTCCGCCTGTTCCGTCTCTACTACTTCATCATCCGTTATGTGGCTCCGCTTGCCATTGCAGCGGTCTTCGTGCAGGAGCTTCTCGCATGAAACGTCGGCCTTTCCTTACACCTGCCCAGCGCCGCGCCCTGCTTGTACTCGAATGGGTGCTGCTGCTGGGCATCGTGGGGGTGTCTGTTTGGAAGCAGACCCCCTCTAACTCCCCCTCTAAGGGGAGAAGCTTTAGCTCGACGAAGTCAACTCAAGATAGTGTAAGCCTCCCCATAGAGGGGGAGGTTTGGAGGGGGTCTTTGCCTAAAGAGGCTCCCTTCGAGACCTTCCCCTTCGACCCGAACACGGCAGACTCTACCGCCTTGCTTCGCCTGGGTCTCTCCCCTTGGCAAGTGAGGAGCATCTACCGCTACCGAGCCAAACACGGACGCTACCATACGCCTGAAGACTTCATGCGTGTGCCCAATTTGACCAACGAGCAATGGGAACGCCTGAAGCCTTACATAAGGATTGCAAAGAAGTATCAGTATGTAGCCCCCCTCCAAACCTCCCCCCGAGGAGGGAGGCTTCCTTCGCAGAGTATTCATGAGGTTCTTATAGATGCCGATACTATAAAGAAAA
Source organism: Bacteroidaceae bacterium (assembly GCA_017524545.1). GTDB lineage: Bacteria > Bacteroidota > Bacteroidia > Bacteroidales > Bacteroidaceae > Physcousia. The sequence goes on along the minus strand of JAFXVN010000022.1, from coordinate 13,500 downwards.
GCCCCTCCTCCTCGGGGGAGGGGTTGGGGAGGGGGCTGAAGTTAAAGGTGGGCCAAACTATCGACATCAACACTGCCGACACCACGCAGCTGAAGATGATACCGGGCATTGCCTCGAAGCGTGCCGCCCGCATCGTTGCCTATCGGAAGGCTCTGGGCGGCTTTGTGGCCATTGAGCAGGCAATGGAAGCCATCGAGATGCCCGACAGCGTGCTCAACTATATGACGGTTTCATCGCTGCCAGTGCAGAAGATAAACATCAACAAGCTTTCTGTGCAGCAGATGATGAAGCACCCCTACCTCAACTTCTATCAGGCCAAGGCCATCAACGAGTACCGCCGCAATAAGGGAGAGCTCCATTCCATTGAGGAACTCTCCCGTCTCGAAAGCTTCAAAGCTACCGATATCGACCGTCTCCAGCCTTATGTGGAGTTCTAACTTCCAGATTTGTTATCGCTTGGCAACCTTCTTCCCGTCCTGGATGTAGATACCCCGAGACAATTTACTATTTGACGATTTACTATTTACGATTTTCCTGCCGCTTAAGTCATAACATTGACCATTGACCACTTCTCCCTCATTTTGATTATTGAATTTTGAATTTTGAATTGACTTAACGCTGCTTGGTATCTCTTCTGCGTCGATGCGTTGCAGGCGGAAGTGGTCAACCTTGAACCAACCGTGGCTGTCGCTTGTGGAGCGGGTGCCGTCTGCCTTGAAGTTGCTGGTGCGGATGCCGAGCTTCAGGCTCTCGCCGTCTTTGAGCGTCACCATCACCGACATGGGCTGCAACGTCATCTTTCCTGCGCCGGAAGCTCCGTAACCGGCGAAAGTGTTCGTCTCGCCCGAAGTGAGCATAGATGCCAGGTAGTCGCTCTCCTTGCCATAGTACTGCACGTTTTTGTTGGCGAAGAGGCGGCAGTTCGCCATCTTGTCCTTCTGCACGCCCAGCAGACATGTCACGAGGTAAGTGCCTGCTCCAAGCTTGGAAGCGGCAATCGTCTGCGAGAGTTCGTAGGTGTTGGGCATGGGTTTTGAGCTTGCCCAATAGACGTTGATGCCCCAGAGGTGTTTGGCATCCTGGTTGATGCCCCACGAGTTGCCGCTCATTGTGCCGGTAGCTCTCCAACCCTTAGGTACGCCACGGGTCAGACTGCCTTGCGCATTGAGCGCACCGCCTGTGCCGTACTCGAAGTCGGCATTGGTCAGCAGGTCGGTGAGGTCTTCTGCATTGGTGAGGAAGGGTATGCTTGCAACGGCACTGACGCAGAGGCCTGGGTCCATGAAATAGACACGGACGCGGACCGTCTTCTCCTCCGTGCTGGTGTAGTGAACGGCTGCAGGGATATAGCCCTGTGCAACCGTCTCATCCCAAGCCTCGGTTCGCTCCGTCTGCTTGATGGAGATGAGCGTCGCAGCCTTTCCCTCGACAGAGATGCCTGCACGAATGTCGTAAGCGGTGTTGAGGCGGAAGGTCGGCAGGCAGCGCACCTGAATGACGTTGAGTCCCTTCTGCACAGGCACGGTATATTCGGCGTAGGGCGCGCTGTTGGCTGAGGAATAAGCTGTCATGTCGAGCGGCCAGACGGTTGCCGTGCTGCCCTCGATGCCAAGTCCGTGCAGCGTCTTCACCGTGGAAGATGCCTGGTCGTAGCAGCCGCCAGCGATGATATGGACATCGGGCTGCAGGATGGTGCTCTGTTGGTCTGCCACGTCGTCGGCTGTTGCCACGGCTGGCATCAGGTGCTGACTCCAGTTGTTGGGCTTGTAGTCCATCATGCCCTGCCACTTGCCACTGGCAATGCCAGTGTTGTATTTCGTGGTGAGAGTAATGATTTCGTTGAAAGCGTTTTGTGCTTTCTGCGCATAGTCAAGAGCTTTTTCGCTCTGTCCTGCCCAGGCATAGATGAAGCTCTGGCGAGCACGCAGAATCTTGATGTTCTGGTCGGTGCAGGCACAGACGGGATACTCTAAAAGCTCGTAGTAGGCATTGCGAAGCGTAGAGGGAATACGTGAGCGCAGTGCCACTACCTTATTATATAAGTCCTGATACTCGGCGATACGGGCATCAATCTCTGCGTTCGAGTGGTCGAAATGGCAGAGCTGCACATGCTCTGGCTTGGCAGCGATGCCGAGGCGATAGTAGGCCATCTTTATCTCGTTGATGGCATCGGCATAGTCTTCGCCGAAGGTTCGGGCTGCCCAATCGCGAGTGTATTGGTAAGCCTTTTCAGGTGTCCAGCTGTTGATGTCCCAAGCCAAGTCCATGCAGAACTCCAGCTCCTCCTCGGCAGGCTTGATGTCGCCCACGTTGATAATCCACTGGTCTTGTATGCCTTGGGCGTATGCCTTGCAAAGCTCGTAGCTGCAAAGCGAGGGCGAAATGCTACTGAGCCAGAGGTAGGAGTCGGGCGAACCCCAGTAGGAGAGGTGGTAGTAGATGGCGTTGCCGCCCGAGCGAGCCTGCTCTTCGGGGTTCGGCATCTGACGAATATAGCCGTGGTTGTCGTCCACCCACATCAAGGTGACATCCTCGGGAACTTGCAGGCCTGCGTTGTAGCAGTCGAGCACTTCCTTGTAGGGGATGAATATCTGCGGGATGGTGGTCGGGTCGCCGATGCTGTCGGCAAGGAGCTGACGCTGGTAGGCAATGATGTCCGTCAGGGCGGCCACTCTTTCGGCAGTGGAGTTGTAACCGTTGATGCCGCTGTCGTGTATGCCGCGCATACCGAGGGTGTAGATGGCGTTCTTGCCTCTGCTCTCGCCGACGCGCTCTGCCCAGTAGCGCTTAATCATGTCCTGGTTGGAGTGCCACACCCAGTCCTCGTTGCCGTGACCGCCGAACTTGTCGCCCGTCTTGCCCCACTCATACTCGTTGTCCCTGAGCATCTGCTCGCAGTGGCTACTGCCCATATAGATGTCGTACTTTGTGATGAGGGGAATGTTTGTCTTCTCGAACCAGAAAGCGCGGCTGCCAGCGTGCATGGCGGGCCAAAGGGTGTTGGCACGAAGGCGCAGCAGCAGCTCCATGATGGCGGCGTAGGTCTTGGGGCCGAAGTTGTTGAGGTTGGTGTCCATCTTCTTTGCTGCCCAGGGACGCAGGCCGAAGTCCTCGTCGTTGAGGAAGATGCCACGGAACTTGACCGACGGCGAACCGACAATGCGTCTGCCGGGCGTGACATAGAGCTGCGTCTTGGTGGCGGGTGTCACGTCTGCCCAGTATATCCAAGGCGACACACCTATCATGCGGCTCAGTTCGAACATGCCGTAAGCTGTGGCGCGAGGCTGCGAGCCGAAGATTGCAAGAGCTTTTGCCACGCCTTCCAAGGGATTGTCAACCACTTGCATACCAAATGCTTCCCACTTCCCTTCGACACCGCTCACGTCGATTTTCCCTTCGGCGATGAGCTGGTCGATGTGGCTTGACTGCCCAATGGTACCAACGATGATGGGGTTCTTCAAAGAGGTAGGTTCAGCCTTGTACTTCACAAAAGTCTTCTTCGTGACCGCCTTGAGGTCGGACATCAGGCAGTCGATGACCGTCTGCACCACCTCTGCATCCTTGTCGTCGTAGAGGATGATGGCCTTGTCGGAAACAGTAGTGCCGGCAATGGGAAAGCAACCGTCAACGGGAGAGGTCACTACTTGAAGGTCGTCTGCTTTTGTGCCTAAAGCGAAGAGCACAAGCAACAGGGTGAATAGGGATTTCGTTTTCATTGCGATATGTGTTTATGTTGTTTACTTGATGAGTTTCTTCTTTCCGTCTTGGACATAAATACCAGCAGGTAATTGACTCTTGGCCATTTTGCGACCGCCGAGGTCATAGGTCTCACTATCCCAATGAAGCCCATTAACCCCACTAAGCCCATCCCCATCCTCTGCATCAATCTTTTGCAGGCGGAAGTGGTCAACCTTGAAACACCCATGATTGTTGCTGGTGACGCGCGAACCGTCTGCCCTGTGGTTGCTGGTGCGGATGCCAAGCTTCAGGTCCTCGCCCTCGGCGACGGTCACGATAACCTCCATTGGCTTCAGTATCATCCTGCCGTCTCCCGAGCCCACATAGTTCGCGAAGGTGCGCTTTTCGCTGGTCGTGAAGACGTCATAGACATAATCATCCTCCTTGCCGTAGTATTGCACGTTGTCGTTGGCAAAGAGTCGGCAGGTGCCTAACTTGTCCTTGAGCACGCCCAGCAGACAGCTGACCATATACGTCCCAGGTTCAAGCTTGTCTGCGGGAATGGTCTGCGAGAGTTCATAGACCTCGGGCATCGGTGTGCTTGTTGCCCAGTAAGCATTGATGCCATAGATTTGCTTGGCATCTTGGTTGACACCCCACGAATTGCCCTTCATCTTGCCTGTCGCCGTCCAGCCTTTGGGCACGCCTCGGCCTGTGTTGTCTTGTGGATTGAGTGTGCCAGAGGCATTGTATTCAAAGTCGGCATTCGTCAAGAGTGTTGTCGTCAGGTCTTGTGCGTCGCTGCCGAAGGGAATGCTGGCCAAGGCAGAAACGGTTGAGCCTGGATCCATGAAATAGACACGGACATTCACCGTTTGGTCCTTTGTGCTGGTATAGTGTACGGCTGCCCTTGTGTAGCCTTGCACGACGGTCTCGTCCCACGGCGTGGTCATGGCCGTTGTTTTGACAGAAAGGACAGTCGGTGTGTTCCCGTCAACCGAGATGCCGACACGCAGGTCGTAGGCGGTGTTGAGGGGGAAGGTGGGCAGGCAGCGCACCTGAATGACGTTGAGGCCAGCCTGTACAGGCACAGCGTATTCGGCGTATGGCGCCTGGGTGCAGGAGGTGTATGCGGTCAGGTCGAGCGGCCAGACGGTTGCCGTGCTTCCCGCCAGTCCTAAACCGGTGAGGGAGACCACGCTGCCGCTTGCGTTGCGGTAGCTGCCGCCGGGCAGAATGGTAATGTCGGGCTGGACGATGGTGCTTTGGATGTCCGAGACATCGGCTGCCGAGGCAACGCTTGGCATCAGGTGCTGGCTCATGTTGTTTGGCTTGTAGCTCATCATATAGTTCCATTTGCCTCCGGCAATGGCTGTGTTGTAGCGGTTGGTCAGCGTGACAATCTCGTCGAAGGCAGACTGCGCGGCAGCGGAATACGAGAGTGCCTTCTCGCCTTGCCCTGCCCAGGCATAGACGAAGCTCTGCCGCCCTCTGAGAATCTTGATGTTCTGGTCGGCACAACCGCAAACAGGGTACTCAATGAGTTCATAGTAGGCATTGCGCAAAGTGGAGGGGATGCGGGATTTCAAAGCCACTACCTTGTTATATATGTCTTGATACTCCGCGATGCGCTCGTCTATCTGACGGTTGGAATGGTCGAAGTAGGTGAGGTGGACGTGTTCGGGCTTGGCGGCGATGCCAAGGCGGTAGTAGGCCAGCTTGATGTCGCTGATTTCGTCGGCAAACTCCTCGCCGAAGGTACGGGCTGCCCAGTCCCGCGTGTAGAGGTAGGCACGTTCTGGCGGCCAGCTGTTGATGTCCCAAGCTAAGTCCATGCAGAACTCCAGTTCCTCTTCGGCGGGCTTGATGTCGCCCACATTGATAATCCACTGGTTGCGCATCCCCTGGCTGTAGGCTTTGCTCAGTTCGTAGCTGCAAAGCGAGGGCGATATGGTACTGAGCCAGAGGTAGCCGGCAGGCGTGCCCCAGTAGGAGAGGTGGTAGTAGATGGCGTTGCCGCCCGAGCGTGCTTGCTCTTCGGGCGTCGGCATCTGGCGTATGTAGCCATGATTGTCATCCACCCACATGAGGGTGACATCCTCCGGTATCTGCAGGCCTGCATTGTAGGCGGTGAGCACCTCTTTGTAGGGAATGAATATCTGCGGCACTGTGGTCGGGTCGCCAATGCTGTCGGCAATGAGCTGACGCTGGTGGGCAATGATGTCAGTCAGTGCCTCCACCTTCTCTTCTGTAGTGTCGTAGCCGTTCATCGGAGCATCATGTACGGCTCGCATTCCCAGGGTGTAGATGCCGTTTTTGTCTTTGCTCTCGCTGATGCGTGCACCCCAGTAGCGCATAATCATGTCTTTGTTCGAGTGCCACACCCAGTCTTCGTCGCGATGGCCGCCGAAGCGTTCCCATTCGTACTCGTTGTTGCAGAGCATCTGCTCGCAGTGGCTGCTGCCCATGTAGATGTCGTATTTCATGACGAGGGGGATGTTGGTCTTCTCGTACCAGAAGGCGCGTGTGCCCGGATGCATGGCAGGCCAAAGGGTGTTGGCACGCAGGCGGAGCAGCAGCTCCATGATGACGGCGTAGGTCTTGGGACCGAAGTTGTTAAGTTCTGTGTCGAGGTTCCTTGCCCCCCAGGGCCGCAAGCCCCAGTCCTCGTCGTTCACGAAGATGCCTCGGAACTTGACGGATGGCGTGCCGACAATGTGTCTGCCCGGCGTGACGTAAAGCTGTGTCTTGACCGTCGGCGTAACGTCTGCCCACCATATCCACGGCGAGACACCCATCATCCGGCTCAGCTCGAACATGGCGAACGCGGTGCTTCGCGGCTGTGAACCGAAGATGACCAAGGCACGCTCCACACCCTCCATCGGATTGTCAACGACTTGCAGACCGTATGCCTCCCATTTGCCCTCCACATCGCTCACGTCCAACTTGCCCTCGGCTATGAGTCGGTCGATGTGGCTCGACTGTCCGATTGTGCCGATGATGATGGGGTTCTTGTGCGTAGAGGGCTCTGTCTTGTACTTCACGAAAGTCTTCTTTGTGACCGCCTTGAGGTCGGAGGTGAGGCATTCGAGCACCGTCTGCACCACCTCTGCATCGTTGGGGTCGTAGAGGATGATGCACTTGTCCGAAGCCGCCGTGCCGGAAATGGTAAAGCACCCATCCACGGGCGAGGTGACAACCTGCAAAGGCTCTGCCCAAGCCTGTGCCAGACTCATTAGCAGACAGACTGCGGTCAGCAAAGAGCGTATGGTCTTCATAATGGCAATAAGTGTATTTGTTGTTTTGGGAGCAAAGATACAACTTCTTGCACATAATGATACTATATCTGTAATAAAAAAGCTTTTAATTGCTAATCTTTGCACAAAACACCCCTGTTGTGGTATGATGTTTGCACCAGTCGAAAAGGTAAACTACACCATTACCTACATACCTACACCCTTAAACAATTGTCCTAAAACTCCTTTTTCGTCAAGCCTCTAAACCAGTCGAAGCACGCACTTTGAAATTGTTTCGCGTGCGGAAACACTTTGTTTCGCAGGCGAAACAAAGTGTTTCGGGCTGCGAAACAAAGTGTTTCAGCGTGTTCTTTCATTAGTGAATGCTTTGTGTGTCATTTGAATATGCATGAACTTACACGAAATATATAATGATATTTCACAAAATGGTGTAGGTTATAATGCTTTGATGTAGGTTATATACACCCTGTAACATCTTGATAATATGTGTACTAACTGCAAAAAGTGTAGGGTGTAGGTACATTTGCATGAAATCTCTTAGAGAAGTTTATATTTGTTGACATTCGTCGAGTTTTACTTCCGAAAAAGGTTAATGGTTTTCTGTATAGAGGCACATCTAAAAATACGAAAACTTCCATTTTGTCCCCAATCGCCGAAAATCAAGAAATGAACCCCCATTACTATTGAACACTCGGAAGTAAAACAGGTTCCGCTCACTCACCTGCGTAGTTAAAACATGTTTTCCTCTTATGTAGTGAAGGCTTTTTTGTGCTTAAGGCTGAAATTATTGGTCTCTTCAAGCCCTATGCGATAATTGACCAAACCATGTTTGAGGCGGAAGCATCTGGGCTAAAAAAAGAAGAACCGCTGGGCTGATTTGCTAACCCGATTACGGTGCTACTCTTTCAGCCAGCGGTAGGAGTCTCATTCCCTCCACGTTGCAAAGGTAAGCGTTTTTACTGTATCCTCCAAACTTTTTGGTGTTTTTCTTTGCGCAAACAAGAGGATTGCTCTGTTGACAGGACAATCAAAGGAAAACTAATCTGAAAACTAGGATGAAAAAGCAGTAAAATATAGGAATATCATTACTTTTTCTCTTCAATTGCTTTTGACGTATTATTTTTCTTTGTACCTTTGTACCATGTTCGGGGGAGTTCCGCGACTAAAATCAGACTATGAAGACAGAGAAACAGATAGCAGCCGCAGCCGCTGAATTTGCGGAACGCTGGAAGGGCAGAGGATATGAGAAGGGTGACAGCCAGCCTTTCTGGTTGGAACTGCTTTCTCAGGTCTATGGCGTAGAGAACACGTTTGACTATATCCGTTTTGAAGAACAGGTGAAGATTGACAACACAAACTTTATCGACGGGCATATTGACTCTACCAAGGTCATTATCGAGCAGAAATCGATAGACAAAGACCTTCGCGCACCTGTCACACAAAGCGACGGTCTGCGCCTGACTCCTTTCCAGCAGGGTAAGCGCTACTCTGCCGAGCTGCCATACTCGAAGCGACCCCGATGGATTGTGACATGCAATTTCCAGGAGTTTCTGGTATACGACATGGAACAGCCCAACCGCGAGCCAGAGAGTATCTTGCTGGAGAATCTCGGCAGGGAGTACTACCGCTTGATGTTCCTCGTTGATGCCAAGAATGAACATCTGTCGAAGGAAATGATGGTTTCCATGCAGGCAGGTGAGATTGTGGGCAAGATTTACGAAGCACTATTGAGGCAGTACGATGACAACTCTCCTGAAGCCTTGCGCTGGCTCAATATCCTTTGTGTCCGTATTGTATTCTGCCTTTATTCTGAGGATGCAGGTGTGTTCAGTCACGACCAGTTCCACGACTTCTTGGCGCGTTACGATGCTGAGGATTTGCGTCGTGCCTTGAGAGACCTGTTTGAGGTGCTGAATACGCCGCAAGCTGAACGAAGCAAGTATCTGAAAGATGACTTAAAGGCATTCCCATATACCAATGGTGGTCTGTTCGAGGAAGTAATAGAGATTCCGCAGTTTACGGAGGAGCTGAAACAGACCCTGCTTCAGAACGCATCATTGGACTTTGACTGGAGCGAGATATCGCCAACCATCTTCGGTGCTGTGTTTGAATCGACCTTGAACCCAGAGACGCGCCGTAGCGGTGGTATGCACTATACCTCGATAGAGAACATCCACAAGGTTATTGACCCGCTATTCCTTAATGACTTGCGGCGAGAGCTGGACACCATTCTTGAAGAGAAAGTAGAGAAGCAGCGCAAGCGGAAACTGAGTGAGTATCAGATGAAGCTGTCTTCGCTGACCTTCCTTGACCCTGCGTGTGGCAGCGGCAACTTCTTGACAGAGACCTATCTCTCGCTGCGCCGTCTGGAGAACGAGGCTATTCGCGAGATGTATCATGGTCAAGCGTTCCTTGGCTTCGAGGAGGTGAATCCCGTGAAGGTGAGCATCCAGCAGTTCTATGGCATCGAGATTAACGACTTCGCCGTCACCGTAGCCACCACCGCTCTTTGGATCAGTGAGGCGCAGATGCTGACAGAGACCGAGAAGATTATCCGTCGCGACATAGACTTCCTGCCGCTGAAGCCCTATCATAATATCCGCGAGGGCAATGCGCTGAGGATGGACTGGGATATATGGGAGGTCTCATCCAATCATCCGACTATCTTTGCAAAGAACACTTATATTATTCCTGATGAGAAAGGTCTATTAGCAAGTGAGCCAGCGGTATATGATGACATCAACTTGGTTACCGCCGTCCAGCACGTTGGACCAAAGCCGCCGAAAAGGGTTGTGGTGCATTACGATTTTATAATGGGCAATCCCCCTTTCGTTGGAGCACGCCAGATGTCCACTTTGCAAAAAGAGGATATACTCCATGTCTTTGGGCACAAATGGAAGAATGTGGGAAACATGGACTATGTCTGTTGCTGGTACAAGAAGGCTGCTAACCTGATGCGCAATAACAAAGAAACTCATGCCGCCTTTGTCAGTACAAACAGCATCTGTCAGGGAGAACAAGTATCATCGCTATGGGAACATTTGTTTGAGAGTGGGATAATTATTAACTTTGCTCACCGTACTTTCCGTTGGGACAGCGAAGCTGCATTGAAAGCCCACGTCCATTGCGTCATTGTGGGCTTCTCCTACGACACTAATAGTGAGAAGACACTTTTTGACAATGAACAGGAGAAAAAGGTTGAACATATTAATGCTTACCTGACAGAAGCCCCGAATGTTTTTATTGCCAAACGTAATACTCCATTGTGTGACGTATCACCTATGAACTATGGAAGCTTTGCCCTTGATGACGGCAACTTTACAATCAGTCAGGAAGAGCATGATGAACTATTAAGTCGCGACCCGTCCATAGAACAATTTCTCCGTCCGTTCATTGGTGCTCAGGAAATGCTTCATGCTATTAACCGATGGTGTCTCTGGCTAAAAGATGTTCCGTTGAGTTCATATATAAAGAATGTCATCATACGAGAGAAAGTTGATCGAGTGCAACAATGGCGAAGAGCCAGCAATCGAAAGAATACGGTGTTGCTTGCGGACACTCCTACGTTATTTGCCGAAATCCGTCAACCGGAAAGTGAGTACCTCGCTGTACCAACTGTTTGCTCAGAAAAGCGTCGCTATATCCCAATGGCATATCTTACGCCTGACGTTATTGCATCCAACCAAATTTATGTTGTTCCCAATGCTACTCTCTATCACTTCGGTGTGATGCAGTCGAATGTCCACATGGCTTGGATGCGTGCAGTATGCGGCCGTCTCGAAACGCGTTATCGCTATTCTAACAGTGTTGTCTATAATAATTTCCCGTGGCCGAAACCAACCGAAGAGCAACGAATGAGGATAGAACATGCTGCACAGGCTATCATTACAGCACGCGAAAATAACGGCGATGTGTGTTTAGCAGACCTCTACGACGAGGCGTTCATGCCCATAGAACTTCGTCGTGCCCACCAGCAGAACGACCGCGCCGTGATGGAGGCCTACGGCTTCCCCGTGAAAAGCACCTTCCTGGAGAGTCAGTGTGTGGCAGAACTATTCAAACTCTATCAAGAACTGATAAGCAAATAACGATATGGCAAAAGTATTCCAAATATTTGTTCCAGACAATACGCTGGTGTCGCGCATTATCAGCTGTGAGACACAGGTGACAGAGTTGTATGTGATAGACAGGGGCGACAAGAAGTTCTTTGCAGACTACGCATCGGAACTGAACAAACCGGCATTGTATATTCTCGTGAACAGAGACAGGAAACAACTGTATGTCGGCGAGACTGACGATTCTGTGAAGCGATTAAGGAATCACGAAGCAAAGGACTTCTGGACTGAGGCTATCGTGTTTCACTCAACGGGGATACCCTGTCAACTACAGAGGTGAAATGGTTGGAGGCAAAAACCTACGAGACGCTGAATGCATTGGGATACTATGATATGTCGGAAAATAAGCAGACCCCGCAGTTCCCGCCGTTAAAGCGCCATCAGATATATACGTTGGAACCAATTTTCGAAGAAGCGAAGAACTATATCTGTGCGGCTGGCTTCGACATCTTCTTGAAAAAGAAGGCTCATGAAGTAAAGCAACAGGCAATAGAATTCCCTGAATCTTCACCAGTTGAAATGGCGTCGAAGAGCGGCATCATCAATTGTCGATTGACAAGAAATGCCCACGCTCTGGGGCTTTTCAATACATCCGACCAATCGCTGACTGTATTGAAGGGAAGCAAGGTAAATCCTGTGCATATTGACAAATTCAAAGATACATACAAGAGGACGAGGGATGCTCAATTGGCTGAATATACGGAAGAGGTTAATGGCGAGAGAATCGTCAAGCAGGACATCCGTTTTGAGACTCCCAGTGGAGCCGCTGTGTTTTGTGTCGGCGGGTCTGCTAATGGATGGAACACTTGGAAAGATGAAAGCGGACGAGAGTTGAATGAATATCGAGTCGCAGATGGTACACACAAGTCAGGAGGACGTTTCGACGAAAACAGGGTAACGGATCCAAACAAGTTCCATTTGGACTTTTGGACGAAGTTCAAAGCCAACTTGGAGGCAACAGGAAAGATCCCCTCTTTGCAGACGCCACAGCCCCATAACTGGTACGATGTGAGGATAGGACGCTCGAACATCTTGCTGAACAACGTCTGCAACACCCAAAAGAACTTTGTAGGCGTGAAGCTGTATATCAGGAACCAAGCTGTCGCTGTATATTATCCTGCACTGGTAGCCAGACGCAAAGAGATAAACCAAGCATTGGGCTGTGAACCAGAATGGGATGCAAACCCTTCGGCAAAAGACAAAACCATTGTCCTCTATCATCAGACAGACTTGACTGACCCAGTTAAACTGGATGAGGCTATGGATTGGCTCGTCAAGCAGACCATCATCTTCCACAGCGTCTTTTCGGAGGAAGTGAAAGGAATAAAATGAAAAGAGACAGGCAGGATAGAGTGAGTCCTGCACCTATTTTACTTTATGACAATAAGCCACAAAATAAGCATTTAAGTTGATTTTAATGCTAAAATCTTTGGTGGAATCAACTTTTATGTGTATTTTTGCGGCAGATTTAGGAAACGAAAATGAAAAGGAACCTTTTGATAGAGCTACTGGAAGATGGTGAGAAAGTAAGTCTCTATTCTCCACATTTCGAGGGTGAGAAATACTCCGAATTTGAAAAATTCCTCCTGACATATAAGGATTCATTTCCTGACGATGTGAGGCAGTTGGTGTATAGACTGGACATTATTAAACGTGATGGAGCAGAGGACCGTCATTTCCGCTATGAGGGAACACGACGAGACAGAGTGATGGCTTTGCCCTCACATTTGGAAACAACTTCATTGAGGCTATATTTACTGAATATTCAGACTAAAATACTTATCCTTGGTAATGGTGGGCTGAAAAACACGGCAACGTATCAGGAAGACGAGAATCTGCATCGACAGGTCAAAATGTTACAGAAGATTGATATTGAAATAAAACAAAGAGAAAAGGATAGGGTGATTGTTGTTATGGGTACAGAATTGCTGGGTGAACTAACTTTCACTATTGACGAAGAATAAAGAAAGGAGGGAACGGGAAATGAAGACCAACAGAATTATGGATGAAATTCGCAGCACTATCTCCCCAGAGATGAAACTGCAGATGGAACTATCTGTCGCTATTGCCAATCGTATTTATGAAATTCTTGAAGCCAAGGGAATGTCGCAGAAGGACTTAGCTCATAGGTTGGGGAAGTCGGAAACAGAGGTAAGTCGTTGGTTGTCTGGTACTCACAATCTAACGATGGCCACAATATGCAAGATTTCTGCTGCCTTAAATGCTGAAGTGGTAAAAGTCGCCAATTATGAATTAGAGCCTGATTATGTGTATAATGTCGCGGAAGACTGCCCTGTGTAGGTTTAACACTCGAGCAGGGAGCTGTCGCCGTAGCTGAGGAAGCGGAAGTCGTGGGCGAGGGCGTAGTCATAGACCTGGTGCCAGTTGTCGCCGATGAAGGCGCTGACCAGAAGGAGCAGGGTGCTTTGCGGCTGGTGGAAGTTGGTTAT
>JAFXVN010000021.1 GCA_017524545.1 Bacteroidaceae bacterium | reverse complement strand
TGCAGCCTGCGAGCCTCGCCGCGCTCCTCGCTCTGCGACAGCCAGTGGCTCAGGTTCGTGCCGCGATGGATGCGGAAGTTATTCACTTCGTTTGTTGGCTCACTCTTTGTTGTGCAAGCTGTCAAGGCCAGCACCGTCATGACTATTACTGCCACGGAATACAGAATCCTTTTCATATTTTTATAAGTTTAACAAAAGATGCTTGCAAAGGTACGCATAATTTTTCATTTCCATGAATTATGTTATGGTTTTTTAGTAATAGAACGCAAAAACGAAAATTTAGATATTTTTTATGAAAAATTGTATAATAGTAAATAGTCAAATAGTAAAATAATGTACCTTTGCATTCAAATTGTCAAATAGTAAATAGTCAAATAGTAAATGGTCATGGATACATTGATAGATATAGACCGCGAGTTGCTCCTTTGGTTCAATGGCAGCAAATCGTTGTTCCTCGACGGACTGGTGAAGACGCTAACGACGGCTGTCACATGGGTGCCGCTCTATGTGTCGTTGCTCTATCTGGTGCTGAAGAACAATGACAATGTGAAGAAGGTGCTGCTCATCGTGGCCTGTGCCGCCCTTTGTGTTTTCCTTGCCGGTTCGCTCAACGACATGATTGTGAAACCTTCTGTGGCACGATGGCGACCTACGCATGACCCTGTGATAGGCTATGTGGTGGATGTAGTTAATGATTATCGGGGTGGCGACCACGGTTTCTTCTCTTCCCATGCGGCAAACACGTTCAGCCTTGCAGTCTTTTTCGCCTTGCTGGTGCGCAGCCGCGTGCTTACCGTCGGCTTGGTCCTATGGTCGCTGGTCAACTGCTGGACGCGCATGTACCTTGGCGTCCATTTCCCTGGAGACATCCTCTGCGGACTGCTCTGGGGAGGACTGGTAGGCACCGCTATGTGGTTTCTTTATTTGCGTATGCGCCGCATCCTGTCGCCTTCGCCTGGCTATATTTCGTCACAGTACACCTCCACTGGCTATCATCTTGTAGACGTGGATGTCGTTATCACCGTCTTGGCTGCGACGTTTATCTACGCCATCCTCAGGGGGTGTTTCTACCTTTATGTCTAAAACATAATGGCATCACATTTTTTTCTCACTTTTTTCTCATAAAAGCATCGAAATTCAAATAAAAGTTGTAATTTTGCATCGTCAATCCGCTACATACAGGCAAGTGGAGAGACAACGACATATTGAGAAGCGTCATTGATGCTTTGTTTTTGATGTGTTTGAACGTAGGAAACTCAAACCTCATGGTCAAAGACAAATGCGGAGGTGAATGCTACGGGTGTAGTATATACTCCCGGAGTGTGCCGAGGGCTAATTGTATGCCCTCACGCACACTTTTCGGGTGCATTATATACTGACCAGCGTGGGTATTCAGACTCTGTTCGTTCTTCTATGAGGGGCATCCTACGGCCTAAACACAGGAACGGGCAGATGAGGATACCCCGCTTTTTGTATGTTGTTTCCAATAACGTAAGAACCCTCTGACGCTTGGGTATCAGTCAGAACATTTTGCGGGCTGGCACCGGGGATTGCAAATCCCCTCCAACACCTGCCCCTACACGATGCTCAACAATAAGGTTGACATATTGGAAAACGACATCCAGCACGAGGTGTTGGTACTGCTGCTGCGTGACCACACTACTGGCCACAACATCGTCTGGGCTACCCACGACTACGAAACGCTTGGCGAGGGCTATGGCTACGGCGATGAGATAACGCTTGAACTGATAACGGGCAAGAATGGAAAGGTGATCAGTCCCCGTGTAAAGAAGTCGAAGGAGCAGCAGAGTGACAGGGTTAAGGATATGGCCGAGGTCTTTACACCCTCATGGGTGGTGAAGATGATGGTGGACTATTTAGACATCGCCATTGACACGCGCTGCTTGGAACTCACCTGTGGCGAAGCGCCTTTCCTTGTCTCCCGCTACGATGCCACGACGGGTGAGCCTATCGCCATCAGCGAGCGTGTCGGGGTGCTCGACCGGAAGTTGCGTTTAGTCAACGACCAGCAGCTGAGCGATGAGGACTGGCTCGCCCTGGTGCGTCGGGCTTTCCAGAGCACCTACGGCTACGAGTGGCAGGGCGACAGTCTGCTGTTAGCACGCGAAAATCTGCTCTATACCTTTATAGACCATTATGAGGCTCGCTTCGGCAGCAAGCCCGATGTCCCGCTGTTGCAAGACTTTGCCGAAATCATCTCATGGAACCTTTGGCAGATGGACGGCCTCACCTATCGCACTCCACGGGAGAAATCAGAAGAGCCACCGCAGGCTCAGCTTTCCTTCTTCGACGAAGCCCCAGCCAAAGCCCTTCCTCCTCTCTGCAAAATTATGGACTGGCAGACGGGCAAGATCATCAAAGTTAACGACATCAAGAAACGACAAACTAAAAACCAAGATATTATGAAGTTCGATGTGATTATTGGGAATCCACCGTATCAGGAGGAAAGTGTTGGAGATAGTAATACAAAAACGCCTTTGTATCACTATTTTATAAATGAATCTTACAAATTAGGTAAAATCGTTGAGTTGATATCACCTGCAAGGTTTTTGTTCAATGCAGGTTACACACCCAAAGAATGGAACAACATGATGTTGAAGGATCCTAATTTGAAGGTCGTCAAATATTATCAGAACAGTACCGATGTATTTCCAAACCAAGATATAAAGGGAGGAATAGCTATAACGTTGCATAATAAAGAAAAAAGATATGGTGCATTAGAAGTGTTTACTGCGTATAACGAGCTAAATACAATACTTGCTAAAGTGAAAAACAAAACAGGTTTCCAAAGCTTTAGTAACATTATTGTCACAAGTTTTGCGTATCATTTTACGGCAAAAATGCATCAAGAGAACCCTGATGCAAAACAGAAAATGAGCAAAGGACATGAAAACGATGTTCAATCAAATATCTTTGATACCTTACCAGAATTATTTCACGATAGTAAGCCTGATGATGGTTCTGAATATATACGTATTTTTGGATTGGAAAACAGAAAGAATCGTTGCTACAAATATATTCGCAAGGATTACGTTAACAATGTTGTTAACACAGATTTCTTTAAGCTGTTATTGCCAAAAGCAGTAGGAGACGGTAAATTTGGAGAGGTACTGACAAAT
This sequence comes from Bacteroidaceae bacterium, assembly GCA_017524545.1. Classification (GTDB taxonomy): domain Bacteria; phylum Bacteroidota; class Bacteroidia; order Bacteroidales; family Bacteroidaceae; genus Physcousia. The sequence goes on along the minus strand of JAFXVN010000021.1, from coordinate 3,539 downwards.
CCCGTGATAGTTTCTCCTAAAGTTGGTTATACAAGTACTTTTATTAGTATTGGTTGCTTTGAAAATCAACAGCAAGTTGAAAAATGCTTGAAGTATATTAAAACAAAATTTGCGCGCACAATGTTAAGCGTATTGAAAATAACTCAAGACAATACACCAAGAAAGTGGGCTTACGTCCCCCTTCAAGACTTCACCCCCTCTTCCGACATCGACTGGAGCAAATCCATCGCGGAGATAGACGAGCAGCTATTCGACAAGTACGGCTTGGAAGAAAAGGAGCGGGAATTCATTCGGACAAAAGTAAAGGAAATGGCATGATGTACGGCCTACTGATTAACCCAGTCCACGCATTGGATGCCAGGCATTTTGCTAAAATGCTTGGTGTTATGTGTGACAACGGTCAGGCCAAATCGACGGGCTGTAACACCAATGATGATGTCGAAATTGCCAACAGTAAGTCCTTGGCTGGCAAGACTATGTCGAATCTCTGCATAGTCTGCTATCCAGTTTTTTACGATGGGCAACACTTTGAAAGAATTTTCTATCTCTTGTGGCTCCCTCATGTGTTTCTCCACATTGCCACTGTGCAACGCTCCGTATGTGAGTTCTGCAATGCTTACCTCAGAGGCATAAATGTATTCTGGAGATATTTTCGCAATATGTGCGCCAATTCCGCTACGATGGTGGAAGTACTCAATCCAAGTGTCGGTGTCAAGAATGTATCCTACCATAACCGTCTAATCATCAAGATTGATCTCTCTGATAGGCATATTGTCGTTACGATGTTTCATCATCTGATAATACGCCTCTCCCTCTTCCGTCTCAGACCATATCCCTTCCAATTTAAGAAAACGAGCCTTTCGCTCCTCTGGTGTAAGGGTGACGGCCTTATTATCAGCTGGCATAATCAGCTTGTTAGCCAGCCACTCACGATCGTTCTGCGAGAGCGAAAGTCCCTGCAGATAAGTCCAAAGATTATTTAAAGCAAATGTTGTCATAAGCCATTATTAAATGATTACCGCTGCAAAATTAAGAACAATTTCTGAAATAGCAAAAAAAATGAAAGAAAAATGATGGATGCAACGAAGATACATAGTTTCAACTCTTTCGTCAGGATGATGTATGCCTACAGCACACCTGAGATAGCCCGCCACGACGGATGGCTGAAGATTGGCGACACAGAGCAGGGCGTCAACAAGCGCATCAAGCAACAGACGCATACGGTGGATGTCATCCACAAACTGGAGTGGAAAGACATCGCCATGTATCGTGACGACTGCACCTATTTCCGCGACCACGACTTCCACGACTACCTGACGGAATACAAGGGCGTGGAGCGTAACGACCACACGGAGTGGTTTCGTATCGACGGCGCGACGTTGCGGCATTTCTTCGAGGAGTTCACCACCCGCAGCTATCAGCAGAAAGGTCTGCACTACAGCTATAAACTACGCCGCGAACAGCAGGATGCCGTGGACATGACAAGAGCCTACCTTGAGGCCCATAACGGCGAGGGGCGGTTCCTGTGGAACGCCAAGCCGCGCTTCGGCAAGACCCTCACGGCCTACGACCTGATAAGGCAGATGAAGGCGAAGAATGTGCTGATAGTCACCAACCGCCCGTCGATAGCCAACTCTTGGTACGACGACTACGAGAAATTCATGTCGGGGCAGTCGGGCTACCGCTTTGTGAGCGACAACGATTCGCTGCGGGGTCGCGCTGGCGTGATGACAAGGGATATGTTCCTGAAATGGCGGCGACAACCCGGCGAGGACTTCGCAGGGCAGATATGCTTCGAGAGCTTGCAGGGGCTGAAAGGCTCCGTCTATTTCGGAGGCCGACACGACAAGTTGAAATGGATCAAGGAGCTGCGTTGGGACCTGCTGATAGTGGACGAGAGCCACGAGGGCGTGGACACGATGCGTACCGACCGCGCCTTCAACAACATCCAGCGGCGCTTTACGCTCTATCTCAGCGGCACCCCGTTCAAGGCCATCGCATCGGGGGAGTTCGGCGACCGTCAGATATTCAACTGGAGCTATGCCGACGAGCAGGAGGCCAAAGCAGAATGGGCAAGCGACGACCATAACCCATACCAGGACATGCCCCGCCTGAACCTTTTTACCTATCGCATGAGCGACATCGTGCGTGAAAAGGTGAAGCAGGGGATGGAACTTGACGAGGGCGATACCATAGACTACGCCTTCGATCTCAACGAGTTCTTCAAGACAAATGAGAATGGTTCGTTTGAGCATGAGCCGCAAGTACGCAAGTTCCTTCAGGCACTCACTATGCAAGAGAAGTTTCCCTTCTCTACGGAAGAGCTGAGAAAGGAGATGGCTCATACGCTATGGCTGCTCAACCGAGTGGATAGCACCAAGGCCCTGGCCAAACTGCTGAAAGAGGAAGGAAGCGGCTTTGAGGACTACGAAGTGGTGTTGGCGGCAGGCGACGGAAAGCTTGAAGAAAACGAGGAAACCATCAAGGCTTATAATAAGGTGAAGGCAGCCATCAAGACCCACGACAAGACGATAACGCTGAGTGTAGGCCAGCTTACTACGGGCGTCACCATCCCTGAATGGAGCGGCGTGCTGATGCTCAGCAACATGCAGAGCGCTCAGTTGTATATGCAGGCCGCTTTCCGGGCACAGAACCCCTACGAATATTCGGAAGGAGGAAAGATAGTGAGGAAGGAAAATGCCTACGTCTTCGACTTCGACCCCGCCCGCACGCTGATGCTCTACGACGAGTTTGCCAACAACCTGAAAAAAGGCACCTCAGGAGGCAACGGCACGACCGAAGAGCGCCAGCAGAACATACGTCAGCTGCTGAACTTCTTCCCCGTCATAGCGGAGGACGAGGAAGGACGGATGATGCAGATAGACGAGCGCCTGGTGCTGAGCATCCCGAGGAAGATAAAATGCGAAGAAGTGGTGAGGCGTGGCTTCATGAGCAATCTGCTGTTCCGCAACATCGCCAACATCTTCAGTGCTCCCGCCATCGTGGGCGAGATACTGAAGAAAATGGACAAGGCGCAGGAAGAGCGGGGGCGCACCTCAAAGACATCGCTCGACGAAGCGGGGAATGTGTCGGTGGACGAGAACGGCGAGGTCACTATTCCGACAGAGGTCATCGTGGGGCAGGAACAGCAGATATTCGGCGACAAGTTGTATGAGACCTTCGACGAGATAGAGATACCGATGGCGGCAGAGGAGGCCGACCAGGTGCTGGCAGCCATCGACCATGTGGCTGAAAGTCTGAAAACGGCCGTCGAGCAGAACATCATCAATCCGGCATCGGAAGAATACGGATTGAAGCAGGCGCAGACGAAGCGAATGGTCAGGGAGCAACGGAAAGAGTTGGATGCCAAGATAGAGAGAATCAAGGGCGACTTTGAGCAACAGCGCCGGATAGCCGAAGTGAACCACAAGGAGGCCCTTCGGCAAGCAACAACCGAGCGGGAGGTGAACGATGCCGAAAAGGCCTTACGCCAAGAGATGGAGGCGGCCATGAAGGGTGTGAACGATGCCATCAAAGAG
>JAFXVN010000020.1 GCA_017524545.1 Bacteroidaceae bacterium | reverse complement strand
GAGTACACATGCCTAACAACAGGAGTTTCTACACTAAGACCATGTTCCTGACTAATGACCACAAGGCCATACGTCCCCTCTTTGAGGTAGACTTGGGACAACGTTGAAGTTTGGGTGTCGCATTGACGAAGTCAGGAAATAACGCAAAAAGATAGCAAAAAGGGGGAATGCGTTTCGGCGCATTCCCCCTTTTTGATTCATAAATACTATGCCATTCCATTATTATCCGATGGCATGTTTCCTTTCCTCTTGTTTTGCTGTTTTGGCTTTGCCTCCACAGAATTCATAGATTCGTTATCTTTATTCTTTTGCTCCTTGTCTGTTCTGTCCGAACCCCATTTTGTTTGTCCTCCTGCCGGTTGTGCTTGAGTAAAGGGAGTGGTCTTCGAGTGTGGGTACACGGAGCTTGCCTTCCTGCTCCTTTACCACATAACGTACTCTATCTATCTCCACAAAGACTTGCAGATAGTTCTTGGCGTAACTTGCATAGCGTGGAGCATTTCTGTTGAATACGCCCTCTACACTACCAAGCAATTCATAATACTCACTCACCTCACTTTCAGTCGCTATTCCCGCTTTCATATTTCTGCTTATTTGATCTAACAAATCCATGTTCATCCAGAAATCAGCATCCTCCTGCCACATTTTGTTATACCAATCCTCAAACCAGTACTCGTTTCCGTATTCATCAATGCCAAATGTGCCGTTATAATAAGGATTCTCAATAGAAGCCTGATAGGTGTTGCCGTTCTGGGTAGCATAGGCTTCATAGGCATCGCTTCTTCCAAATCTCCACTCTACCCCATATTTATCATAATCGCCATCGGTATAGCTTGTCTTCATCATCGGCTTGATGCCATATTTGATGGTCTTGCCTTGCATTTCGCTTTGGCTTGACAGCGAACTTTGTATGTTTGCCATCCACATCTGAGTGGTCTCGTTGAGGCTTGCGGTGATGGTCATGTGCTCAGCCAGCTTTGCAGGATTATAGCCACCTGTGGTGAAGCTCTTCACTTCGCCAAGAATGACATAATCCTTGATATGGCGATACTCGCAATAGAAATAGACGGTTCCGCTGGTCAAGTCGGCCAGCCTACCGCTCTTTGACAGCTGCACGCCATTGTCAGCATGGTTAATGGCATCCTTCACCTTGTCAGCAGTCAGCAAAGACTGATCCTTGGCATACGCCACGCCTGAGCTTTTCTCGCCCAAAACCACAGTGGCGGCGTTCTCTGTGACAGCCGTGGCATCGGCAGTGGCAACCTTCATCTTGCTTGCTACGTCAGAAACGCTTCCTGTCGTGAACGACCGCGTGCTTCCGAATGCCCCGCCTCCGAGATATGTTGTTCGGAAATAATAGGTGGTGTTCTCCTTCAAACCTGTGACAGAGACAACAATCTTGCGACCTTCTGTGAGGTTTTGAGTAAGGTACTGCCTGGTATTTCCTCCAGGGAACGAGGAATCTGTGGAAACTTCCACCCCTACAATTGGAGTCATTCTTATGGCATTCCTTGCTTCATCGGTCAGATAGTTCAGGTAGCCGGCGATGTCAACGGCAATCATGCCGTCTTCGTCTAAGTAATAGAAATCTTGTCTGCCGCCTGTTACAACAACATCAGAATAATTGTCTGCACCAAAATTCCGCTCCTCTTCAGAGAAGACAGGATTAGGGTCTGGGCCTGGATCAGGACCAACTGGGTCATCACTGCTGCAAGCAGTCAAGCCCATTAGCATGGCAGCAAATGCCAAATAGAGATACTTTTTCATCTGTGTAAAGTTTTGAATAATGAATTAGTTAATAAAACGAATATAGTTAATGATATCATTAGAAACTCGCAAAGGGCACAAAAAGAAAACGTGGACTACTTACTTCGTCTACGTTCTTTTCTGGTATCTCCCAAACACCTTGAACCACATATACGAGTAAAAGCCCACGCCTTACGACGTGAGCATCTACTTTTACTCTTGCGGTTCTTTCTTCAATTTGGGAGATTTCGAAAAGAACAAGATTCAAGCGGACGCTTCTTTTTTCTTTATGTTCTAATTTCTGACGTTTATTTCATTGGCTTATGATTATTTGTGTTAAGCAATATCTGTTTACGGTATGAGGGAATGCTTATTTTATTCTTTCTGCCAAAGTGTTGGGTTCCTGTCTTACATCCTAGAAATCTACCACTTCAATATGGTTTTACTTTCATACAGCTTCGGCAAGTTCTTGTAGATCTTCGTGTGCAAATTCTTCACTCTTCACTTTTCACTCTTCACTTTCCGTATGTATTCGAGCGAGCGGCGGCACTGGTCGGTGATGTACTGCCAGTCCTGGGCTTGCACTTTGTCCTTGGGGAAGAGCTTGCTGCCCATGCCTACGCAGAAGACACCAGCACGGAACCAGGCCGTCAGGTTCTCTTCGTCGGGCGAGACGCCGCCTGTCACCATAATCTTGCTCCAAGGACAGGGAGCCATCATGCCCTTCACAAAGGCCGGGCCATAGACATCGCCGGGGAATACTTTCGTCAGGTCGCAGCCCAGCTCCTGTGCCGTGCCTATCTCGCTCACCGTGCCGCATCCGGGGCAGTAGGGAACGAGGCGACGGTTGCAAACGCGAGCAATGTCAGGATTGAGCAAAGGCCCCACAATAAAGCAGGCTCCAAGCTGTATGTAGAGAGCTGCCGTAGGCGCATCGACAACAGAGCCGACACCCATTGCCATCTCCGGGCATTCTTTGGCAGCCCATTTGATGCACTCGGTAAAAACCTCGTGAGCGAAATCGCCACGGTTTGTAAACTCAAAGGCACGCACACCACCTTCGTAGCAGGCCTTTATCACTCCTTTTGCCACCTCAGCATCGCTGTGGTAGAAGACAGGCACCATGCCCGTCTGCTGTATCTTCTGCAGAACTTGAATCTTGTCGAATCTTGCCATCTTGAGATTTACTATTTGACTATTTACGATTTACTATTTATGAACTATTTAATTATTTAATTAATCGTAAATCCTCTTATCTTTCCACTCTTCCATTGCCGTTGCCCGACATGAGGCTCTCCACCTCGGAGAGGGAAACCATGTTCACATCACCCGGAATCGTATGCTTCAGGGCACTTGCCGCTACTGCGAACTCCAACGCCCACTCCATCGGCTTTCCATTCGCCAGGCCATGAATGAGACCTGCGCTGAAGCTGTCGCCTCCTCCCACACGGTCCACGATGGGCTTTATCTCGTACCGACGGCTGACGTAGAACTCCTTGCCGTCGTATATCATGGCCTTCCAGCCGTTAATAGAGGCATTGTAGCTCTCACGAAGCGTACTGACGATATACTTGAAGCCCCATTCTTTAATTCCATTTATGAAAACCTGCTTATAGCCTTCAGCATCAGTCTTTCCACCATCCACATCTGCATTGGGGTGATAGCCCAGACACTTCTCCGCATCCTCCTCATTACCGATGCAGACATCAACGTACTGCATCAAAGGACGCATGACGCTCTGAGCCTTCTCGGGTGTCCAAAGCTTCTTGCGGTAATTGAGGTCGCAACTAATGGTAACACCAGCCTTTTTTGCTGCGATGCAAGCCTGACGGACGCACTCGGCAGCGTTGTCGCTCAAGGCTGGCGTTATGCCACTCCAATGAAACCAGTCGGCATCCGCAAATATCTTGTCAAAGTCGAAGTCGCACGGTGAAGCTTCGCTGATGCTGCTGTGAGAACGGTCGTAGATGACTTTGCTGGCGCGGAGGCTGCTGCCTGTCTCTAAATAATAGATGCCCAGGCGTTCCCCACCGCGTGCCACATAGTCGGTGTGCACGCCAAAACGCCGCAAGCTGTTGATAGCAGCCTGCCCTATCTCGTGCTCAGGCACTTTGCTGACGAAATATGCCTCATTGCCATAGTTCTGCAAGCTGACAGCCACGTTTGCCTCGCCGCCGCCATAGTTTACGTCGAATCTGTCAGACTGGATAAACCTGCTGTTGCCCTCTGTGGAGAGCCGCAGCATAATTTCGCCCATAGTGATTATTTTCTTCATATTTATGTATCTTCTCCTTTCTTCTTCTGTTATTTCCTGCAAAGGTACGCAATTCTTTTAGGAAAGAAAATACCGACAGGCAAATAATTTCAACAAAAGACGATTTTTTATGCGAAAAAGAGGGGAAGCGAACGGAAAATGTTGTAACTTCGCAGCATGAAAGGCATCATTTCCACACGAAAAGGACTTCTTGCACTGAGTCCGCTCATTGTTTTCCTGCTGCTCTATCTGTTTCTGAGCGTTGCAGCGAACGACTTCTATGCCGTCCCCATCACCATTGCATTCCTTGCTGCATGCCTCTACAGCCTGCTCATCATGCGCGGTCTTTCCATAAGCCAGCGCTTCGGACAACTGGCGGAAGGAGCGGCTGTCTCGGGTGTGATGCAGATGCTCTGGATATTCATCCTGGCCGGAGCTTTTGCCGCCACCGCCAAACAGATGGGAGCCATCGATGCCACGATAGGCCTTGCTCTGACCGCTGTGCCGCCAGGCTTCGTGCTGGGCAGTCTCTTTCTGGCATCCTGCTTCATTTCGCTCGCCACAGGCACCAGCGTCGGCACTATCGCAGCCCTCGCCCCCATTGCCGGCAGCATGGCATCGCAGACAGGTAGCAACACCGCGATGATGGTGGCGATTGTGGTGGGCGGAGCCTACTTCGGCGACAACCTGAGCTTCATCTCCGACACGACAATTGTGGCGACACAGACGCAAGGATGCGAGATGAAGGACAAGTTCCGTGCCAACATCTGGATTGCCCTGCCTGCTGCCCTCATCTGCCTGGCACTCTACTCCTGTCTGCCAGGTGTCAGCGTAATGCCCGACCACTTGGAATCAGTCTCCTACCCAGCTATTATACCTTATATATATATTATCGTGGCGGCACTCTGTGGCATGAATGTGATGCTGGCGCTCGCCTCGGCAACGGTTCTGGCAGGCGGCATCGGCATGGCACTTGGCACCCTGACCCCCATCGGCTGGCTGCACGCCATGAACGACGGCATCATGGGCATGAGCGAACTCATCATCGTGACGCTGCTGGCAGCTGGTCTCATGCAAGCCATCCGCAATGCAGGCGGCATAGACTGGCTCATGCTGGTGTTCAGCAATCGGAAAGGCGGCCGACGGAAGGCGGAGCTGAGCATGGCAGCACTGGTGATGCTGACCGACTTCTGCACAGCCAACAACACCATCGCCATCCTGAGCGTCGGCCCTCTGGCAAAACGTCTGGCAAAGCACTACGACATCCCGCCCAAGCGCGCGGCAAGCATCCTCGACACCTTCAGCTGTCTGGCACAAGGCATCATCCCCTACGGCGCACAGATGCTCATCGCGAGCGGTCTGGCTGCCGTCAATCCTCTCGACATCATCCCCTACCTCTACTATCCATACATTTTGGGAGGGGTAGCACTATTGTATATCAGCCTCCCCCGTCCCCTCCCAAGGAGGGGAGATAACTATGAACTATGAACTATGGACTATGAACTCATAACTAACTACTTCCCCTCCCTGACCGCCAGGCAGCAGGAGCAGTTCGCGGCACTCGATGCACTCTATCGCGACTGGAACAGCAAGATAAACGTCATTTCGCGCAAGGACATCGACAACCTCTACGAGCACCATGTCCTCCACTCCCTTGCCATTGCCGAGTTTATCCGCTTCAAGCCCGGCACCAGCATCATGGATCTTGGCACAGGCGGCGGCTTCCCGGGCATTCCCCTTGCCATCATGTTCCCCGAAGCGAAGTTCCACCTCGTCGATTCCACGAAGAAGAAGATTCTCGTCTGCGAGGAGGTCAGCAAAGCAATCGGATTAGAGAACGTCACGACGCAGTGGTGCCGTGCCGAGGAGGTGAAGCAGAAGTTCCATTTCGTGGTGTCGCGAGCCGTCATGCCCCTGCCAGACCTTGTGAAGATAGCCCGCAAGAACATCTGCAAGGAACAAATCAACGCCTTACCGAACGGCCTCATTTGTCTCAAAGGCGGTGAGTTGGAAAGCGAAGCAAAGCCCTTTGGCAAAGCCGCTCAAATTACATCATTAAGCGAATACTTCAAGGAAGAGTTCTTCCAGACAAAGAAACTGGTCTATCTGCCCATCTAAAGGACAACAGACAAATAGTAAATGGTAAATGATTAAATGGTAAATGACAAGATGAAATATCAAACTTATACCTTCAACCCCGTGCAGGAGAACACCTACCTGCTTTGGGACGAGACAACGCTCGAGGCTGCCATCGTGGACCCCGGCATGTGGAACAGGCAGGAGGAGCAGATGCTGGAAGGCAGCATCGCTGCCCACGGTCTGAAGATGAAGTACGCCTTGCAGACGCACGCACACTTCGACCACACCTACGGGCTGCCCTTCATACACCGCACTTACGGACTCAAGCCCATCTTTCATGTCGATGACGAAGAGACCTACCGTCAGATGCCGAAGATGGCAGCGCAGTTCGGGCTGACCCTCGGCGGAAAGATGCCCCCCATAGAGCAGCTTCTCCGCGACGGAGCCGAACTCCGCCTTGGCACGACCGTCATCCGCCTCATCCACACCCCCGGCCACACCACAGGTTCCGCTTCGTTCTATATCCCCGACGCAGGGCTTCTCTTGAGCGGCGACACGCTGTTCATGCAGAGTATTGGTCGCACCGACCTGCCCGGCGGCAACTTTGAAGCGGAGTTAGACAGCATCAGGAACAAGCTGTTCCGCCTACCCGACGAGACCGTCGTCCTGCCCGGCCACGGCCCAGCCACAACCATCGGCTCGGAGAAACGGAACAACTACTACTTGTAGGCGATATTCTGCTAATAAAAGTGCACTAAAATTCGTCACAAGGGAGACCGTGTCAGAATGAACAACAACGGATTACACGGATTATACGGATATCCTTATCGATTGATTATCGACAAATTTCAAATCCGTATAATCCGTGTAATCCGTTGTTTTATAATAATAATTGTATTATGGCACTCCTTCTTCCAAGAGGAATTGGGGTTATTTCTTTACCAGTGCAGCATCATCGACGAGGATGTCCTGTGAGACAGAGTAGCTGCTGTTCTTGGGGTTCATGACGAGAAGGCAGAGCGTAGTCTTCTCTGTCAGCTCGAAGTCGTATGTGACAAGCGTCCACTCGGAGTTGTTGATATCCACATAGCTGCCGTATTTGTAAATATCAACAGCACCATCAATCACAGGCACATAGCCGGCGCGTGTCTGGCAGACATCGGCTGTAGTGGATTTTGCATAGAAGGAGAAGGTGTAGGAGCCTGCTTCGAGGGTAATCTCCTGAGTGGCAAGGCGTTTGTTTTGCGTGCCACCAGTTGTAACCAGACAAGCGTATGTGCCGCTATGCGCGTCCGTGCTCTTTCTCAGCACGGCACTGCTGGCTGTGCTTGCTGACTGCCAGCCCGTAGGAATTGAGTCACTCACCCAGCTCTCGAAGCCACCATTAACGAGGTCCGAAGGCGTATCACCACCTCCTTCATTTCCGCCTTGGCCGCCACCGCCTTCGCCTTCTTCAAGAACAACTACGATGGCATTCTTTATCTCTGGTGTCACCACTTCATTCTTGACATACTTCATCAGCTGGCCTGTGATTGTCACCTTCATGCCGACTGTGAACTCGGCCACGCCTTCGGGCAGGTTTGCCCAATAAGCCTCGAAGACCCTGCCGCCATCCTTCGTGTCAGCCATCCAGAAAATCTGTTGGTTTCTGCTGACGCTGCTGACAACCTCCGTGATATAACCGGCAATGGTATAAGTCTCTTCCGAAGTTGCGCCATCAGCCAGGGCATTGACCAACTCAACTGCCTGTGCGCAAGTGATTGTTCCACCTATCGGCGTATCACCACCGCCGCCTGATACGCCTGTCAGGGATGCATCATCGACAAGGAAGTCCTGCGAGACGGAGTAGCTGCTGTTCTTGGGGTTCATGACGAGAAGGCAGAGCGTAGTCTTCTCTGTCAGCTCGAAGTCGTATGTGACAAGCGTCCACTCGGAGTTGTTTATATCCACATAGCTGCCGTATTTGTAAATATCAACAGCACCATCAATCACAGGCACATAGCCGGCGCGTGTCTGGCAGACTTCAGCTGTAGTGGATTTTGCATAGAAGGAGAAGGTATAGGAGCCTGCCTCGAGTGTAATCTCCTGAGTGGCGAGGCGTTTGTTTTGCGTGCCGCCAGTTGTAACCAGACAAGCGTATGTGCCACTATGCGCGTCTGTGCTCTTTCTCAGCACGGCACTGCTGGCTGTGCTTGCAGACTGCCAGCCCGTAGGAATTGAGTCGCTTATCCAGCTCTCGAAGCCACCATTAACGAGGTCTGTAACAGGCTCTATGACCGGGTCAACGTCACTGCCACCTTTCTCTACGCTAACAAATTGTGCATCTACAATCTCAGGCTTTTCATTATAAACCGTATACTTGCCAGTCAGGGTCACTTTATCGCCTTCTGCAATGCCAAGGCTTGCGAAGTTCCTCTTGTTTCCTTCAAGATCCAGCAATCCATAGATATAGATGCTGGCATCACCCTCGACAAGGTCGAAGTTGCCAAAGGTGGTATTGGAGATGTTCTTGACCGTTCCCGTCAGCTCGTATGTGGTGTTAGCGTCTGCCTTTGCCAAAAACTCTGCAATCGAGACATGCTGGATGCCGCCCTGTTCGCCACCATCTTCAAGGATAACAACATCGGCATTCTTTATTTCGGGAGTTACACTACTACCATCACTACTTACCCATTTATAGAGCTTCCCATAAATCGTCACCTTCATGCCGGCTTTGAACTCTGCCACGCCTTCGGGCAGGTTTGCCCAGTAAGCCTCGAACACCCTGCCGCCGTCCTTGGTGTCGGCCATCCAGAAGGTCTGCTGATTCCTGCTGACGCTGTTGACGACCTCGGTAATGTAGCCCGTAACGGAATAAAAATCTACTGATGTTGCATAGTCTTCTAATGCGGTAGCCAACTCAAGCGCCTCGGCACATGTGACAGGAATTCCATCCGTATTGCCCACCTTCACCAAACACTCAGCTTCCACATCCACACCATCTATCACATGACAGATAATCGTACTGTATCCTGAACTGATAGCCGTCACCATACCATAGCTGCTAACAGAAGCAACGTCAGGATTGCTGCTACTCCACCTGACTTCATTGCTGGCATTATCTGGAAAAACAGTTGCCGTCAACAGCACGCTGTCGCCAATCTCCATAGTCAACTCGTTCTGAGAAAGATCCACGCCTGCTGCAAGATTCACAAACTGGATACTATCGATTCGGCTAACGACATACCCCTTGAAAGAGCCATTACGCCACACTTTCATGCCTCGTTCCTGTGCCCACGAGGTCTGCAAGCCTGCAACCAATAGAAGCAGAGCTGCGATAATACTTCTTGTTTTCATTGTTTTAAGACTTTATATGTTTTATTTGAGTTTTTGATAATATAGACAGACTTGTCATTCAAGCGTTTGCCATTTACCATTTGGCGGCCGCTGAGGTCATAGCATTTACCATTCAGCCATTTCCCATTTACCGTTTCCTCCCCCTCTGCTTCGCAGATGGCTGGGGTGAGGCTTGTGGGAATGGATTCCGCCTCTTTGATATAGACCGCCCCTCCCTGAAGGCCGCCTCGGATGTCCACGACGGCTGTCCAACGGCTGTCCTCCTTGAGGTGACGGCTTGACAGGCGCTTGTAGATATGACCATCGGCATGGCCAGAAACGCCTTTGCCAAAGGCAAATAGGCTGCTGCCCTTGGTCTGGTCATAGACAAGGTAGCGGTCGGCAGTCGTCTTGCCCGAAAACATCTCCGAGAGGTCGTCCCCAAGGTAGAAGGCAAAATCAACGGCATCGTCGTTCAGCTGCTTGCCGACAGTAAAGCTGCATTCGAACAAGCCCTCCTCCACCTCGGCCATTGGAATGGCATTCTCGGCAAGCGTTTCTGTGCCGGGATAGTAGAAGACGCGACCGACACTGTTGGCCGGACCGCTGACATAAATGGCAGCCCCCTCCCCGCTCCCATTTTTGGGGAGTGCCAAGAGGATGCGTGCCGCCTTGTCTATCTCCACTTCATACATGCCATCGATGGGCAGGAAGGTGAGCACCTGGCTCTGGGCATCATACCAAAAGAAATCCGGAGCAATGTGCCACTGCTCCGGATTGTCGATGAAATTCTGTGCAAGGCACTCCAATTGTTTCACTTCGATAGTGCCCTTATAGCGACCGAGCTGCTTGGTAGGACTGATGGTGCCTGTGCCAAGCCGCACGTCCTTCTCTTCCGCTCCGCCAAGGACTACCGTGACGATGCCCTTTGCGGGCAACGTGAAGCGGGCGACGGCCGCAGTGGTGACAGCCATTGACACCTGGATACTGGAGCTACCCTGGTTGAAGACGACTGCGCCATAGCTGCCATCGGGATTCTGGAATGCCACATAGCTGATGTCCGATGGGAGGTTGCTCTGAGTAGCTGCTATGCGCTTGGCTCCCGGCCGGGCGGCAAGGCTGGCGTGCGCCATCACGAAATAGTGGGAATTGTAATGCAGCGTGTGGTAGTCGTTCTGGTCTATATCGACCGCCCCGTAGCAGGTCTGGCATCCGCCGTCGAGATTGGGTCCCATGTTGAGGTCGAGCATGAAGTTCCACACCATCACAGCCTTGCTCCTGCGCGTCACCGTATTATAGACGAGGTTCTTCATGTCGGCAAGCAGTCGGGACGAGAGGTTGCGACCGTCGTTCCAAGTGCCGATGCTGGTTTCCGTGAAGATGACTTCCCTGTCGGGTGCTTTCTGGTTGATGTCGTCCAGCTCCGTGACGTTGCCTCCGTAGTCGTGCCAGGCAGAGCCGACCACCAGCTCGCGCCCGTCCATGTTGGGGTCGAGGGCATTGTAGAAGTTGATGGGATAGTCCTCTTGGTCGGCTATGTTGTCGTAGTTGTAGTTATGGTCGAAGCAATATATCTTCGTTGTGATGCCTGCATGAGCGAATGCTGGAGCAAGCTTATTGACAAAGGCGGCTTCCTCTGCCCAGGGCATGTAGAGGCTGGCACAGTTGCCTTTGTTGAGCGGTTCGTTCTGCGGCGTGACGGCATAGATGGGGATGCCCTCGGCTGCAAATGCCTGCACGAAGCGCACGAAGTACTGAGCATAGTCCTCGTAGTATGCAGGATTGAGCGAACCAGCTGTCCATGAATCGTAGCCCACGGGATTGGAAAGGCTCTTCACCTTCATCCACTTGGGACAAGTCCAGGGCGCAGCCATAATCTTCAGGTCGGGATTGATGGCAAGTATCTCCTTGAGGATGGGGATGACGAACTTTGTCTCGTCCGTGTAGAGGCGGAAGTGCTCCAGCCCCGGCGTGTCGCAAAGCGAGTACTCGGTGCTGGAGAAGTCCGAGCAACCGATGCTGATGCGGGCATAGCTGACGCCATAGCCCTCTGTGCGGGAATAGGTGCGCGTCAGGAAAGCCCGTCGGTCGGCAGGAGCCATCTGCAAGAGGTTGTAGCAGGCGCTATAGGTGATGGCATAGCCGAAGCCGTCCATCTCCTGATAGGCCGTGCTCGGCTGGAGCGTGATGTGGCGGGAAAGCTTCGTGCGCGAGCTTTGGGCTGTCGTATATTCCAACTGCTTATTCCCGTCGGCAGTCGTCGTGTAGATACGCACCTGCTCGGAAAACAGAGGAATAGAGATTAGGGAATAGAGAATAGAGAATAGGATGCGGTGTGACATACTTATTCAGGCTTTTGGGGGCTTGCGCCCGATGTTCCATCGACTTTGGCTTTGGGCGAAGCTCCTGTTGTGCCGTCTGTCCTGACGATAGCAGTGGGGTTGGCTTTGTAGGTGGCGTTCTCGCCATCGGTCTCGTAGATGCATTGGCGAAGGTCCTGCATGGAGATGCGGACGGCATCGCGGCTCAGTTCCGGCACATTGTAGCTCTTCAGGAGCAGGATATTCCATTCGGGGTCTTCCTGCGGAATGACGAAAGCCTTGTGCGCACGGCCTTGCTTGTCGAAATAGGCAATGAAGGGGCGTGTGTAGTTGCTGTCCATGCGGCGACTGCTGAACACGAACCAGCGGCTGTTGCTGCTCCAGGAGTGGAAGCTATCAACATCGGGCGAGTTGGCTTCGGCCAAGGCATAGCAACTGTCCGTCTGGAGGTCCTTGACCCAGAGGTCGCTCGACTTGTGCCAGATGTGGAACTGTCCGTAATCACCCTTCGTATAGAGGACATATCGGCCATCGGGCGAGACGCGAGGCACGGAAATGCTCTTGCCCTCGATAGCGGCATCGACTTCCAGGCGTGGCTTTCCGAAGCTGCGTGTCTTGGGGTCGAAGGGGATGGACATCAGGTTGTAGCGGATGCTGTCGAACTTCAGAAGGAGCTGCTGGGTGACGGTGCTGTCGGGCAGTGACGGGTCGAGAAGCGGCTTGACGTAAGACGAGCAGTAGTACAGGGTGCGTCCGTCGGGAGCCCAACAGGGGAAAGTCTCCAAATCGGCAGTGGTGCGGATGATGTGGCTCACCTCGTTCTTCGTGACATCATAGAGAAGGAGGTCGCTCTTCTCGTCCATCACCTCGAGCTTCTCAGGGTAGTAGAGGTGGAAAGCCTGGCCAGTCTTGTTGGTAGAGAAGGCCACGAGGTTCTCCGTCGGATGCCATGAGGGATAGACACCGCTGGTGATGATGGTGCTGTCCTTGAGCTGTATCTTGTGTGCCTTGCCGTCCTGCACGATAATGGTGCCGCCGTGATTGGCACGGACATGGAACAACATGCTCTCCGTGCTGTTCGCGCGATAGTTGTGGCAGTTGATGCAATGGTTCTCGCCGTCTCCGTACTCGCGGTTGTTCTCATAGACGGGTGCCACATCGAAGGTCGTCAGGTTGCGCTGGTAGATGCCAAGCTGTCGGTAGAGTTCGTAGCCCGGCTCGATGAGTCGGTAAGTGAGGAAGGCATCTATCGGCTCTTCGGCAACACTTATCCTATGCGGTTTGAAACGCACCCAGCCATCGGGACGCTTGGCATAGATGCTGACAGCAATGTCGCCACCCTTGCTTGCATCCAAGAGTGACCGCCAGGCAGTTGTGTCCATCTTTATGATGCCGTCCTCGGATGCTGCGGCGAGGACTTCCTGCCCCCCACCCTGCAACTGTGCCACGAATGCCGTAGCAACAGAGTCGTGCACAATGAAGTTGAGCGGAGCGATGTTGGGAGGCACCACGATGTCCTTGTAGTCAGGATAGATTTGAGCCTCTGCATCAGCCTCTGCGAACTGGCTCGGTACCTCGGCCTTCGGCTTGCAAGCAGAGACAATAAATAATATGGAATATATAAAATATAATATGTGTCGCCTCATGTTAGATGAAGAATTAAGAATTTGCTACTGCACTAATATAACTTTCAACTTAGTTCACCCCCGAGCTGCTGGACGACAGGCTGGTGTATCCCTTCTTGGTAGCCTTGAGGTTTCCGAAGAAGTAGTAGTAGGGATAGTAGCCTTTGTAGCGGGGGAAGAGTTCGTAGGCAAAGCCCGGACGGTCTTTCATATAAGGCCGCGTATTCTCGAGGAAGCTTTGCAGCTGCGGCTGACGGAAGTTGAACCCTGTGAAGTGCTGGGTAATGCCCGGGTTCTTGTTCTCTGCCAGCATGATGCCGTCCATGATGATGCTGGGCGGTGTGGTGCCAACGAGCGGCTCAAGGCGTTCAACGAACTGCGGCATGAGCTTCGTGTAGAGGCAGACACAAAGGCTGTTGATGAGTGCCTCCCTGCTGCGTCCCTCAATGAGCAGAAGGTTATAGCCCATGAAAAGCGGCTGCTGGTATTGGTTCTCGAAGCTGTCGTGGATGGGTTCCGTCAGGCGTATCAATGCCATCTCCTTGTCGGCATTGACCAAATCGGTGCGGCGCACCATCGCTCCGTACTTCTCGCAGAATGCGCCCTCAAAGGGAACGCGTCGCAACACAGCGAGATACTTTTCTGCTAATTCCCATTCCTCGCGCATCAAGGCACACTTGACCAGGAGCTTCAGCAGACGTACCGTCGGCCCCGTCATCACCATCTGCTCCATACAGGCATGTTGCGAAGACTCCACGAAGCCACCATAGTAGTTGCCTTCCGGCACATAGAGGATGCTTGCATTGTTGTGCTTCCAGTCCATGCCATGAACATGAAGCGAATCGTAGTCCAGCCGAATATCGTACATGCGTTCGGCTATCTGCCCCGTCTGCACAAGGGCAATCGCGTATGAGCAGGCCATCGGGCGGTTGCTCATCGTGGCATTGGCGCGGGCAAGCTTCTGGATGCCAGCCCAGTCCTGGCGGTACTCCATATCAAGCAAGCTGCAGATGACCCGGACGTAAGGCCGCTGCCACTGGTCGAAGCCGATGATGGCAGCAAAGGAGAGAGCAATAAAAAGTAATTGATAATTGATAATTGATAATTGATAATTCTTGCCACGGGTCAACTCCTGCTGCTCTTTGTCCGTTTGCTCGTTTGAATTTTGAATTCTGAATTTTGAATTTAGTCTGAAGCTCTTGATAATCACTGCCCAGATGCAAAGCACAACCAGCATGACGAAGGGGATGCCGAAGATAAATCCTGTGCGTGCCTCGAAGAATATGTCAAGACCGTGCCAAGTGACGACTGCCACATATATCAGGGCAGGCAGGAAACGGAGAGACCCGCCCCATCCCTCCCTTAAAGGGAGGGAGGAAGTCTCCCCTTTAAGGGGAGATTTAGAGGGGTCTTTTGAGGGGAAGCCAGAAAGGGTCTTTCCCATTAGCCAACTTATAGCCGTGAGCATCAGCGCCATGAGCAAGCCGCCAAGCCACGGATATTTATAAAGTTGCAACATGGCACGCCCGATGTAGCGCAGGATGCCGTATGGCTGGCACAGGATGAACTCCATGATTCGGGTGTCCGCCACCCAAAAACTGTACTCGCGACTGACATGGAAAACACTGCCATAGTACCAAGCTGCCCACAGCCAAGTCAAGACAAAGAAGACAGGCAGGGCGGGCAGCCTCCAATTCCTGCGTTTAGACGAAGGAGCTGCCGCTGTCTTTTGTTGTGCCGCCTTGTGCGGCTTTGCGTATTTCTTTTGCATTTGCATGATTAAACAGAAAAGCACATTGCGAATGCAAAAGTACAAAAAGAATTATAGAAAAACAACAAGATAAGCGAAAAAGTTAAACCCAAATCGGTCATTCGACCAAAACATTGTCATTTTTCGTTCTTTTCATCTTTATTTAAATGATTATCCACAATGATACCACCAAGACGGTGAAACCGTCTCCTTTCAGTAACCGTAGGTCGGGACGACCTGCGGAAACGGAGCGGATAGTGAATGCACCCTGAAAGGGTACCCGTGACAGCAGGCATCGTTTGTTTGTTTCGGCAGTGGAAACAAATTGTTTCGCCCGTGAAACAAAGTGTTTCCACGTGCGAAACAGTTTTTCGAGGCCTGTTATGTTTTTAGTGATAACACAAATAAAGGCATCCCCTTTCGCTTGCTTGTAGCTCCTTGGGGATGCCTTTTGTTTACTTCATTGACAATATCTGATTAAGGGTCAATTATTCCTGTTTTGCAAATAACTGATTTATGAAATAGTTGATAGCTTGCTTTAGAGTTGCCAAGTCGTTCTTGACGATATTGAAGACTGCATCTGGGTCAACCTCAAAATAGTGATGGGCAATAATGTCTCTTACACCCATAATTCCTTTCCAATCTATGGACGGATAGGTGGGAAGAAGCTTCTTCTCTGTTAGTTTGTCCAAAGTCTTTACGCTCTCTCCAAGGGCTATCAGCACCATACAAGCAGCATCGAGCTTCTCCATGCCTGATGAAGATGTCATATAATCGCTAACACTATGGATATTCAAAGAGCGTTCCTCTAACCGGGTAATCGCTATATTGATATTCTTGAGGGTCTCATAGACCATCTGCATCTGTTCAATAGACTCGAATTCCATACTTTTGTATCTGTTGTTTAAAGACAGGATTCATGTATTCCCTCATACGTACC
The DNA here is from genome assembly GCA_017524545.1 of Bacteroidaceae bacterium. Taxonomy (GTDB): domain Bacteria; phylum Bacteroidota; class Bacteroidia; order Bacteroidales; family Bacteroidaceae; genus Physcousia. The sequence continues at coordinate 91,702 of JAFXVN010000020.1, read as the reverse complement.
ACGTCAACGTCGCAACCCAGCAGTTCCTCCAAATATGCCTTGATTCCTGCTTGTTTGAACAGATTGGGTACCATCTCTACGCACACATCGACATCACTACCCTCACGTTGTTGACCTTTGGCAAGAGAGCCAAAGAGCAACATGGAGCGTACGCCATAGTGTTCGTCAAGATACTGACGTGTGGAACGTAACTTTTCTATGGTTTGGGTTTTGTCTAACATAATGTAATCCTAAAACCTTTGTTTAGACACATTTTTGCATTATTTGTTTTGCAAAGTTAGCGAATTATCCGATACGAGCAAAGAAATATGCAAATAAATTCAGCTACAGGCACAAAAAGCCTCTATGAATTTCAACTGAAACCGAATCATTAAGATACTATGTAAAAGGCATCTGGCGAGGACGTTTCTTTTTCCCCTTTCATTCTATCGCCATGATGCTCTTGAACCGGTTCCAGGATTCATTCGCCTTGTAGGCTTCAATGGATGCGGCTGGGACGTGGAGGGTAGTTGCTCGGACGATACTGTTGAATGCACCTCCGCGAGGGATATTCGGCGGCGTGGTCGCATAGCAATATACATGCCTTAGCTCTGTACAAAAGAAGAAAGCATTAAAGCTAATGTCTTTCACGCCGTTACCGATAATAACGGTGGTCAGGTTGGGGCAGTCAAAGAAAGCATTCTGGTCGATGCGCTCCACACTGTTGGGAATCGTAACGGATTTTGCCCAAGACCTGCACTTTATTATAGTTCCGTCTTTGATCAATAGCCCGTCTGTCGTTTCTGCGTCACACAGGTTTGCCCCCCAGTTGTCACCCATGCTGACACCCATCAGACTTTTCAGTTGCTCACTTGACTCGTCACCCAACAGCTTTTTTAACTCGGCTGCTTGTGTATCGGCTCCCGACATAGAAGAATTGTTAATAATCGAGTCAGGCGCGAAATAGCAATCATGGAAAGCAAAGAGGCCGATGCTGGTCACGCTTTCGGGGATAGTAATGGAAGTCAGACCGCTACAGCCGCAAAAGGCCATTCCTTCGATTGATGTCACGCTGTTGGGGATGGTGGTGCTGTTACAACCAGAAATCAATTTGTTTGTGGCAGTCTCTATAACAGCATTGCAGTTGTCGCGGGAATCATACTTCTTGTTGCCTTTTTTCACTTTGACGGAGACGCATCCAGCGAAAACGGCACTTCCGATGCTGGTCACGCTCTTGGGGATGACGACGGCTCCCAGTCTGCTGCACCCGGCGAAAGCAAAGCTTCCGATGCTCTTCACACTCTTTGGGATAACTACAGATTCCAAGTCTTTGCAATTAGAGAAAGCTCTCTCGCCGATACCAGTCACTTTGTACTTGATGCCATTGTAGGTGACAGACTTCGGAATTTTCACCACGCCAGAGTACTCCTTCTCGCGGTCTTCCGGTAAAACTACAAGAGCCGCTGTCGATTCATTTCTTCTATGGATATAAGAAGTTACCTCTGCCTCGTTTCCGGAGAGATAATAGAAGATGCCATTGATTTCGGCATCGTAGGCACTTGCTGTAAGCGACAGCAAAGAGAACAGGGTTATAAATAACTGTTTTTTCATATTAGTTGTTTTCATATTAGTTGTATGTATAAAACAACGGATTTCACGGATTTATGTGATAATAGGAATCAGCACATGAGATAATCCGTGAAATCCGTTGTCGTTAATTATGACACAGCCTCGTTTTGTGGTCTGTGTGGCGAATGGACGTTACTTCACCAAAACTTTCTTGCCATTAACGATATTCACGCCCTTCTGCAGTTTCTGGATTCGCTGGCCTGCAAGGTTGTAAATGCCATTGGCCGTTGACCATTGACCATTGACCATTGGCTGTTCGATTCCTTTGATACCGCTGGATTCATCCCACACGTAAATGAAGGGAGAAATGTTCTCAGCATAAACAAGCTGGACAGCAGGAGAGACTTCTGGGTTAAAATCAGGTGCAAGAATGTAGCCGCTCTCCGTCACGCCGTATGTGCCAGCATGAACCGACATTTCATAAGAAGGCCATGTGTAGTTGAGCTTTCCATTGACAAGGAAGATAACGGAGGCACCAGCTGCTATGGCATTCGACCAACCTTCTTCGGCACAATTATAATATGTACCATCCTCTGCAATGACTCCGACTGGATATGAATCGAAGGGCAGACAGAGGGCCTGATAGCCTTCGCCACTCTTGGTAAAGGAGATAGCCTCAGCTGTGAAGTCGGTGGGAACGAAGAAGGGCTTATCGCCATCGATGACGAGAGACTGTGCGATGCTGTCCGGACCCACCACGTTGACGTTCTCCAAAAGCTCTGCCGTGGGCAGCTTCTTGGCGGTCTGACCGGGCTTGACGTAAGCGATAGAGTTGGCGGGCAGCGGATTCATCTCGCTCTTGCCAGCTGTGCCTGTACCATAATAATATAATGTATGGGGGGTCGGGTTGCCCTCGAAGTAGGCTGTCATCTCGCCGCGATACATGGCAGAGCCGAAGGGGATGAGCACTTCGTAGCCGTTGGCCTCGCAAGCCACAATCTTGAAGCCGTTCTTCATCTTCTCTGCCACAACGCTGGGAGGTGTCATCTTCTTCTTGTTGGAGAGGTAGATGAGGTTGCCGTCCTTATCATAAACCTTGAAACCGATGGCTCCTTCGCCGTTGATGTTGTATGTGGTCTGACCAGAGCTGGTAGATGTTGTGTAGTAGTAGCCGTTGGTCTGGTACTCATCCACGAAGTCGCTCCACTGACCGACATCGGCATAGCCCGTGGGAACCTCATTGGAGTAGGCCATACGAGTCGCGCTTGACGTCTTGCCTTCAAGCGGGTTGTCGAGGACAACTGGCGAGGGCTTGATGCGGTCTTCGATGAAGCAGATGCTGGGAGCTTTCGGATAGCGGTGCATGTATGTCTTGGCCGCCTCGATGTCCGCTTCGGTGGTCGTCACCCAATACTCGCTATAGTCGCCGATATACTTCTTCTCGTATGGCACGAACATACCGTTCACCTCGAAGAGTTCGCTGAGGTCGAGCTGGGCTGCGTCGCACATCTTCTTGGCCAGATGCAGGTAGTCGTCCTTACCATAGGTGATGCGTCCGCCCACAGTCTCGCCGTCACCGTTTTTAAGGGTTGAATCGGATGGACCTGTACGCTTCCTGATGGGGTCTTTGCGGAGCATCTTGAAGAGCGTGGGATAGAAGTCGGGCTTGTGTCCCTGTGCATGGAAGTAGAGGTAGAGCTGGTAGTAGAAACGTGTCTGCTCCCAGATGTCCAGCTCGAACCATCCCTTGCCCTTTGCGAAGTCCTCGAAGGTATCGCTCGCCTTTGAGCCTCGTGTCGTGGAAATGCCCTGCAGGAAGACGTTGACGTTGGAGAAGAGGTTGTTGCTCACCTCGGTTGCACCCACGATGTTGATGCTTGCCTGGTGGTTGTGCCCAATCTCGTGCGAGGGTCCCCAGATGGCGCCGCCGCTCGACGTAATCGTGTTGTAGTTCATCACCGTGGAGATGGTTTCGTCGCTGTAGTAGGTGCCGTAGGTGGTGGAATACATGTAGCCGTGGTTGACGGAGAAGGCGTTCCAGATGTTGCGGAAGCGTCCCTGAAGGTCTTCCTTGAAGCCCATGAGGTCCTCTTCGAGGTCCGCGAAGTTGCTCCAGACGCGCATCAGTCCTTCTGCCTCGGCTGTCTTGCCCATAGCATCCTTCACTAGGTTAGTGAGCATGGCGAAGACGATGCGCTCGCTCTTGAGGTTGGTGACTATACTCTTGTTCAGCATCTTCTCGTAGAGGAGCGTCCAGTCCTGATTGGTCATGCCGCGCGTATAGTCGAAGTAGCCCTGCAGCTGTCCGCCCTCGATGTGAATCTTGGCAGCGGGATAGTCGGCAAGATACTTTTCGGGGTCGTTGAGCTGATAGAAGATGTAGAGTGTGCTGGGCGCACTCATCAGTATGGCATTGAGGCCGGCCTTCAGGTTGGTGGTGGTGCCCGTCGCATGGTCGCCCGGGCTTTCCGAATCGACCACAACCTCCGCCTGCAAGGTGCAGTCGCTGCTCGGCTCCGCGTCAACATAAATATAGATGATGTCACCTGCCTTGCCAACGATACCGGTGGGTCCAGAGAGCTTGCCGAAGGCGTTGCTCATGCCAGCGTATTCGTCCCACGACATCTTCTGGTTGTTGCTATACACATAGTAGTCGTCGCGCACGCGGAAGAACTTCTCGAAAGCCTCGCGCTTGTAGCCGTTGGAGGCGGTGAAGCTCTCCCATGTGTTATTCTTCACCTTGAGCACCATTTCCTTCATGTCGCTGTTGAGGGCGGCGAAGTCGCTGTTCTCTGCCAATGCCTCGTCGCTGAGTGCCTGTATCTCATCCTTCAGGACAGTGCAAGCTTTGTCCTGGAAGAGGTTGTTGAGGAGTCTCTTGTAGGTGCTGAGGTGGTTCTGGAGGTCGGTATATGTGGCAAGCTGTGAACGTCCCTCCTGAATGAACTCGTCGGTCAGCTCCACTTCCTCGAAGCCCCAGACGCTGTTGGCGTTGCTGTTGCTCCATCCCACCACATTGTTGCTGGCATCGCAATGGAGGCCTACGGTGCCGCTGTCGAGGATGTAGTACGTCAGGGACGTTGCATCGTCGCTCCTTTGGATGGTGAATATGGCGGAGCTCTTGGTTAACGTGGTGCGGTACTGCTGGCTGAGTGTGCCGTTCTGCTGGCCGATGAAGCGTTGCGTGCAAAGGTTCTGCAAACAGTAGCGGCCATTATTCGTCTGAACGAGCGTCCAATACTGCGAGAGCTTGTCGGCATCCTTGCCCTCGCAAACGAGGACGTTGGAAGAGAAGTTCTCGTTGATGTAGTTCAGCTTGCCTGCATTCTTGATGCGGTAGTACTTGCCAACGACGGGCTCGGAGTAGCCGCCCAGAGCCAGCAGGTGGTCCTCCACCTCCTTCATCGTGAAGTTATCCACGAGGGCGATGCTCCAGTCACAGCCCTGGTCGCCCTGGCAAGCCCACTTGTAGAGTGTCGTGCCGTCTGTTCCAAGATTCAGGCAGACATTGCCGGAAAAGTCCTCCTTCTCCGAAAGGTTGATGGAGGCATCGTCTGTTCCGTTGTTGGGGCTGAACTGGATGTAGATGGTGGTTGCCTTTGTGGAGGGCGTGCGGAAGTTGTCGTCGTCGTCCAGGAAACGGCCGGTGTTGGCATTGCGCAGGGTGTAGCCGCTACCCGACTTTGAAAGGAGCCAAACCTGTGCCAGGGTGTTGTCGTTCTTGCTGGTGCCCAGAGTGTTGTTGCCGTTATCAGCCAGACGGACGTTGGTGTTGCGGCGGCTGGTGAGGCGAACGATGTTGGTGCTGCTCAACACATAGTTGACGTATGCCTTGCCTGTAAGGTCGCTGAATTCCGTAAAGGTGACTTTGCGAAACACCCAGTCGCGGTCGGTGCCAGAGCCTCCGGCACTCTGTGCGCCCACGAGCTTGCCGCCATTGCTCTGCAAATAGTAGATGCCGTTGCTGCGCAGCGACCAGTGACCTGCCGTTCCGAGCTGGGCGATGGTGTATGCATACTTGGCAACTGCATTGGGGTCTGTGCCGTAGTTTTGGCTCGTGTTAACGTTAGAATAGTAGTTGCCCAAGCCAGACTTCAAGTAGTACTGCCCTGCGGTTCCCGTCTCTTCAAGCTGGACGAGGTAACCGGCGTTGACTTGAGCGTCCGTGTTGTTGGGGGTTGTCGTGGATACGCCCAACGTGTTGCCTGCGCCCTCCACCGTATAGGATGAGGTCGAGCCATTAAAGAGGACATACCACTGTCCTGTCTCGAGCGTCGTTGCATTGCCGCCGAGTTTGATAATCTTTCCTGCGAATTGCTCTGCCTGTGCCAAAGCGGGTATCATGCCGAGCACTGCGAAAAGGGATGCGAGTAGGATTTTGAGACTTTTCTTCATAGTATGTATAGTTTTAGTTATAAATAGGAATTTGGGGCAAAGATACAAAAAAAAGTGAAGAAAGAAGAATGAAGAATGAAGAATTTCCTCTTAACGCTTCACTTTTCACTCTTCCTGCTTCACTTTTCACTCACAAGCTACTTTAGGAGTAGCGAAACGAGGTACGATAGATAGCAGAGGACGAGCAGGATGCCTTCCCATCTGCGCAGCTCGCGGCGGGTGAAGGCAACTATCCAGACCAGGATGCAGCTGCCCACAAGCATGAGCCAGTCCACCGGCGTTATCTCTGTGACTTCCATCGGGACAATACTGCTGCAAGTGCCGATGACGAAAGCGATGTTGAAGACATTGCTGCCGATGACGTTGCCGAAAGCCAGACCGAGACTGCCCTTGTGGGCTGCGATGACGCTTGTGGCAAGCTCTGGCAGGCTGGTGCCTGCCGCAAGGATGGTCGCGCCAATGACACTCTCGCTCACGCCCCATTCCCTGGCAACGGCTGCCGCATTGTCCACCAAGATGTGACCACCAACCACCAAAGCCGCCATGCCGACAAGGATGAGAAGAAGAGACCTACCCCAGCCCTCCCTTAAAGGGAGGGAGCTTTTATTTTCAGAACCAGAATCGTTCTCCCTCTCTTTAAGGGAGGGCTGGGGTGGGTCTTTTCTGTCCTTCATGGCAATCCTGTATGCCATGTAGAGATACGCGCAGAAGAATGCGACAAGCAGCAGGCCCTCCCATCGGGTAATATAGCCTCCACCTGCCCCTCCAAAGGAGGGGAGAATGGAGAGTGCGCTTACACCCTCTCCGTTGGAGACGTCGGGGGTGAGGCTAAAGATGCAAAGAAAAGCCGAGGCTGCGAGGCAGATAGGAATGTCGCGGCGCAGCAGGGACTTCTCCACCTTCATCGTCCGCATGATGGCCGACGCGCCCAGGATGACCAGGATGTTGAAGACATTGCTGCCGATGATGTTGCCCACACTCATGTCGCTGCTGCCGCGCAACACACTCAGGAAGCTGACCATAAACTCTGGCAGGCTGGTGCCGAGCGCCACGACAGTCAGACCGATTACCAATTCACTCACCTTCAGCATACGGGCCAAGCCTGTGGCTCCGTCCGTGAAGCGGTCGGCACCCCACAGCACAAGGGCAATGCCTGCTACAATCAGAAATATCTCAAGTACCATAATCTTCCCAAAACGGCTGCAAAGGTACGAGAAAAAATCAACCTCTGCAAGTGTTCCGCCATAAAATCTTCGGAGCTTCGGGAGGCAACAACCCCACAGAGTGTTTCGAAGCACGGCAAAGGCCTCGGCAGAACTATTCGCATGCAAAGATAAGTTAAAATGTATCGGAATAACACAAATTACGTTTCATTTAGGCACCCATTCCCTTGCAGAATGGCAATTTTTGCGTACCTTTGCCCCGAGAAACAACATATTACGACACTTAACACTGTAGATAAAACAATGAAAAAACAAACATTCGCCATCCTGCTTGCATTGTTCGCTTCAGGAGCTATGGCACAGAATTTTGAGAACAGCACCCTTGAAGAGCGCATCGCACACTCCACGGGCGAAAACGAAGACAGCATCAAGACGGCCAAAGGATACATCACCATGTTCCAACAGGCCGGTGCAAACAAGGACTGGCAGGACATGTACATCGACTACCAGTGGCTCAAGAACTACGCACCCTTCGCTGTCAACGGCATCTACACGCAGGGTCCCTTCATGTTCTACAACCTCATCAACACCGAGCAAGATGCGGTCAAGAAGAAGAAGTACTTCGACGAAATGATGGAACTCTTCGACCTCCGTCAGAAGAACCTCGATGCCCTTAACTCCTTCGCCAAGACGAAGAGCACATTGGGCGACGTGCTGAGCGTGAAGGCAGAGTACTACAACTGGACGGCTCCCTCCGTCCTGGGACAGAGCTTCGACCTTCGCGAATCATACAAGAACTTCGCCGAAGCCATCAAGATGGTCAACGAACAGGGCGGTCGCGAAATCACCGGCTCATTCCTCCAGACCTTCTTCCTGGTCAGCGACGCTGTATATAAGGCAATGCCCAACACCAAGCGCGAACAGTACCTGCAGGACTACCTGGACAGCAAGGATGCTTGCGAGAAGATGCTCCAGCTGGCCAAGGAAGCCCAGGCTAACGGCGACACGGCAACAGCCCAAAAGCTCGTTGCCACCTACGACGCTCCCTTGGCTGCCATCGAGCAAACCTTCTCTGCCAGCGGCGCAGCAGACAGCGCACAGATAATCGCCATCTATACCAAGAAGTTCGACGCCTACAAGGAAGACATCACCAAGTTGAACAGCGCTATCAACCTGATGGCCGTGAACGATTGCGACGACGCCGACATCTATTACCAGTATGCCGAGGCTGCTTACGCCATCGAGCCTACCTACACCAGTGCCATCGGTCTGGCACAGAAGGCACAGAAGGACGGCGAACACGAGAAGATGCTCGAGTACTACAACAAGGCTCTCGAACTCTGCTCCAGCGATGCCAACCGTGGCGTCATCTGCCTGAACATCTGCAACGCCCTGACCAAAGGCAAGCAGTTCACCGGCGCCCTGACATACGCAGAAAAGGGTATTGCCTACAACGCAGACCTGACCGGAAAAGCCTACCTGAAGATGGCTAACATCTACGCCCTGCTCGGACAGTACGGAGAGGCTACCAACTATTGCGACAAGGCCAGCGAAGCAGACATCACCGTCAGCGGTCCCGCCAACCGCCTCAAAGAGAACATCCAGAAGGCAAAGGCTAACCAAGATGCCAACGACAAGGCTCGCAAGGAATACGAAGACTTCATCAAGCGCCAGAAGGCTGAGGAAGAATTCTGGAGCAAAGGTGCTAAGAAGTAAATTGGAATTTGAAAGTTGAAAGACTTGAACAAAAGCCCGCTGTGCAGCCTTGCACAGCGGGCTTTTGCCGTCTGTAGGCATGAAGTAAAAGCCGATGTGGGCAAAGAAAAGCAAAAAAAGGTTAAAAACGTACGCAAAGGCTTTGCCAACACAAAGAATTTTAGTAACTTTACAAGCTGAAAGCCATAAACAGGCACATACAGCGACAGATAACGGATAACAACCAAGATTTATAATTCTTAACTTTAATAAATAACTATAATGGTAAGCCAACTCTTATTTATCGGTCCTCTGGGTATGCCAGAAATCACCGTCATTGCCCTCGTCATCCTGCTCCTCTTCGGAGGCAAAAAAATCCCTGAACTCATGCGCGGCCTCGGAAAGGGCGTGTCGCAGTTCAAAAAAGGCATGAACGAAATAGAACAGGAAATCAATGCCGAGCCCGAACAGAAAGAACAAATACAGAACAAATAATCACTGGTTTAATCCTTAAACAAAACAAACAACTCTTATGAAAGACATGTCAAGAAGATCGTTCCTCAAGGCAGGAACCGCAGCAACCGCTGCCCTTGCAATGGCTCCCACCGATGTCCTCGGTAAGGTTAAGGCATCAAAGAAAAACGTGCCGGCAGGCAAAATCAAGCTCCTCGGCGTAGGTGTCGGCGGTCGCGGACACGCTGACATCAATGGCGTCACCTACAAAGGCAAGGGCGAGGTTTACGATGACATCGAGTTCATCGGCCTCTGCGACGTTGACCAGAAGTATGCGAAAGGCGTTATCGATGAGTACAAGAAGCTCTTCCCCAACATGAAGGTCTATAACGACTACAAGAAGATGTATGCCGAACTGCTGGACCAGGCCGATGCCGTTATCTGCGGTACAGCCGACCACACACACGCTATCATCTGTGCCGAGGCTCTGGCAGCAGGCAAGCATGTCTATTGTGAGAAGCCCCTCACCCGTACCGTTTATGAATCTCGTCTGCTCACCAAACTGGCAGCAAAGGCTGGTGTTGCCACCCAGATGGGTAATCAGGGTTCAAGTGGCGAAGGCGTTAACCTGACCTGCGAATGGATTTGGAACGGCGAGATTGGCGAGGTAACCCGCGTGGATGCCTTCACCGACCGTCCCATTTGGCCTCAGGGCTTGGAACGTCCCACAGAAGTACACGAGATTCCCAGCACCTTGAACTGGGATGCCTTCATCGGCCCGGCTCCCAAGCGTCCCTACAACTCCATTTATCACCCCTGGAACTTCCGTGGATGGTGGGACTTCGGTACAGGTGCTCTCGGTGATATGGCTTGCCACATTCTGCACCCCGTCTTCAAGGCTCTCGACCTCGGCTATCCCATCAAAGCTGAAGGCAGCTCCACTCCTCTTATGTCCGACTGCTGCCCCAGCGCACAGGTTGTTAAGCTGACTTATCCCGCTCGTCCCAACCGTCCGAAGGTGGCTATGCCTGAGGTAGTTGTGACTTGGAGCGACGGCGGCATTGTTCCCTTCCGTCCCGAAGGTCTGGCTGTCGGCAAGAACCTTAACGTCAGCGGTGGCGGTGCAATCTTCTATGGCACGAAGGACATCCTCGTAGTAGGTTGCTACGGTGAAAAACCTTACCTGGTAAGCGGTCGCGTGCCCAATGCACCGAAGGTTTGCCGCCGTGTCACAGAGAGCCACCAGCGCGACTGGATCCGTGCCATCAAGGAAATCCGCGAAGGCAAGCAGGACTGGACAAGAACAGCTTCCGACTTCAGCGAGGCAGGTCCTTTCAACGAAATGGTTGCTATGGGCGTTGTTGCCACACGTCTGCAAGGCTTGAATCAAGTTTTGGAATGGGACGGTGAGAACATGAAGTTCACCAACATTCCTGAGAACGCGACCGTTCGCTCCATGCTCAAGGACGGCTTCTCCATCCACGACGGACACCCCACATTCAACAAGGTGTGGACCGATCCCGTCAACGCTCGCGAGTTTGCAGCAGAACTCATCAAGCCCAAGTATCAGAACGGCTATGTTCTGCCCGAGATGCCAGCTTAAACAATCAACAGTTTACACGAAATGAAACTTAGAAACATTCTTGCCGCAGCAGCTCTGGCTGCTGCGGCTGGCGTACAGGCTCAGCCTCAGTACGTCGTCATCGAGAACCCGCAGGTTGACCTCAGCACGCTGAAGGTTGACAAGGACGGTTACTATATCCTCTTCGACGGTTCAAGCCTCAACGGATGGCGCGGCTACTGCAAAGACCACATCCCCAGCAAATGGAACATCAAGGACGGTGCCCTGCACTTCGACGGCCGCACCTCCAAGGGCGAAGGCGGCGACATCATCTTCGCACACAAGTTCAAGAACTTCGAGTTCGAGATTGAATGGAAAATCTCCGAAGGCGGCAACTCAGGCATCTTCTATCTCGGCAAAGAGACCGCTACCATCAACACCGATGCCCCGAAGACCGAAGAGACCAAGGCTGGCAACGTGACCATCACACAGACCATCGACAACCGTGGCAAGCTTAACTATCAGCCCATCTACATCAGCTGTCCCGAGTGCCAGGTGCTTGACAACGAGCGTCACCCCGACGCAAAGCTCGGTGCAACCCTCGGCATTCGCCAGAGCACAAGCCTCTACGACATGATTGTTGCAAAGCCCCAGAACGCTAATCCCGCTGGTCAGTGGAACAAGGTGAAGATTGTCGTGAAGAACGGCAAGGTGACACACTTCCAGAACGGTGTGAAGGTGCTGAGCTACACATTGGGCGACAAGTCTTGGGTTGACCTCGTTCAGACCTCCAAGTTCAGCGAAAAGAACTGGCCTCTTGCCTTCCAGATTATGAAGGACTGCGGCAAGGATGCCGGCTACTTCGGTATGCAGGACCACGGCGACGAGGTTTGGTATCGCAACATCCGCATCAAGGTGCTCAAGTAACTATATATAATATATAATGTATAATAGCATCCAACAATGAAAAAGATTCTTATGATGGTTTGCCTTGCAGCCACCTTTCTGGGATATGGCATGAGGGCAGAGGCAAAGAAGAAAGACATAGCCTTCCAGATGTACAGCGTGCGCGAGCTTATCGGAAACCCCGAGAAGTTTGCACAGAACCATAAGGATGTGCTCGCAAAGCTTGCAGCCATGGGTTACACCGCCACCGAAGCTGCCAACTACGATAACGGTAAGCTCTATGGCCTTTCACCTGAAGAATACAAGGCAGAGATTGAGGCTGCCGGCCTGAAGGTGCTCTCCAGTCATGTCGGGCACAACTTGAATGGCGACGAGCTGAAATCCGGCAACTTCGACGGTGCCCTGAAGTGGTGGGAACAATGCATTGATGCCCACAAGCGTGCAGGAATGCAGTACATTGTGAATCCAGGTGTCAACTACCCCAAGACCTTGGCAGAAGCCGACGTTATCTGCCGTTATCTGGACAAGGTGGGCGAAATGGTGAATGCTGCCGGCATGAAGTTCGGCTACCACAACCACTCCCACGAGTTCGGCAAGGTAGAAGGCAAGGTGTGGTACGACTATATGGTGGAACACACAGATGCCGACAAGGTGTTCTTTGAGATGGACGTTTATTGGGCAGTTCGCGGACAAGTAAGCCCAGTAGAGTACTTCAAGAAGTATCCTGGTCGCTTCACCCTGCTCCACATCAAGGACCACAAGGAATTCGGCGAAAGCGGAATGGTTGGATTTGATGCCATCTTCAACAATGCCGATGTTGCAGGCCTGAAGCACCTGGTTGTCGAGTTGGAAGGCAGCAACCGCCCCAACATCCTGGATGGAATGAAGGTCTGCGCCGACTACCTGAAAGCCGCCAAGTTCGTCAAGGCAAGCTACGACAAGTAATCAATTAGAAAGTTAAGAATTAAGAGTTAAGAGTTAAGAAAGATACATTCTATTTCTATGACACCATTTTCCAGATACATTTTTTCTTAACTCTTAATTCTTAACTCTTAACTGTTTCACCCATGGAATTAGAAGACAAAAGCAAGGCAGAACAGATAGAAGAGGAAGAGGCCGGCGAAGGCACGATGTCCTTCTGGGATCATCTTGAGGTACTGCGCTGGGCGTTGTTCCGCAGTGCCTGTGTGCTGGCTGTCATCATGGTGGGGACTTTCATCGCCATGCCCCACATCTTCGACAGTTTCATCCTCGCCCCCACGAGCAACAACTTCTTCATCTATCGTTGGATTAACAGTATTGGCGGCGGCATAGTAAAGCTATCGCAGGACTTTGATGTGCAGATTATCAACATCAACGTCGCCAGCCAGTTTATGACGCACATCTCGACATCCATCTCACTGGCAGCCGTCATAGCTTTCCCCTATTTCATTTGGGAGGTATGGAAGTTCATCGAGCCAGCACTCTTCGAGGATGAGATAAAGCATCTGCGCCCTGCCTTCCTTGGCGGCACGGTGATGTTCTACATCGGATGCGCCATTGGCTACACACTTGTCTTCCCCTTCACGTTCAGGTTTCTTGTAGAATATGACCTGAGCCCACACATCACCAACCAAATCAATCTGCAGAGTTACATCGACAACTTCACCATGCTCATCCTTGTCATGGGTATAGTTTTCGAGATGCCGTTGCTTGCGTGGCTGCTCAGCCTGCTTGGCATCCTGCAGAAGAGTTTCCTGCGCAAGTACAAACGGCACGCCGTCGTTGTGCTCCTTATTTCAGCAGCAATCATTACACCCAGTGGCGATCCCTTCACCCTTATGCTTGTCTTTGTCCCGCTGTATGTGCTCTATGAGCTGTCAATACTCGTGGTCAGGGACAAGAAAAAAAATGAGGACAAAGACGCAGACTGACTGCAATTTCATACGTTTTCTTGCCCTTTTTGGCATGAACAATGAGCAAAAATCACCTGAAAGACGCATAAAACGCCTAAAAAACAAACTTTTTCTTGCGCATAAGAAAATAAATGTATAACTTTGCATCGACTTAATGTGTGTTAAACATACAATTTGAAGGAGAAAAGAACATAAAATAAAGTTAAACAATTGTAATGAACATGAAAAAGTTTACACTCGTGCTTGCCTGCATGTTTGGCATGGCAATGGCAGCCAGCGCACAATACGCTGGCCACAAATTCTTCGACAATTGGTCAATTGGTCTGGAAGGTGGCACAAGCACCAACCTGCATGATTGGGATACTCCAAAAGGTGGCGTTGTGGGCATCAATCTGACCAAGGGTATCACCCCCGTCTTGAGCTTGGAATTCCAGCTGCAGGCTGGCATCAACGACGATGCTAACTGGAACTGGTGGAGAGGCTCTTCCAACGTGATTGACAATGCAACTGTCATGGGTAACACCAAAATCAACCTTATGAACCTGTTCTGCGGCTACAAAGGTGCTCCCCGCACATTTGAAATGCAGGCTCGTGGCGGTATCGGTTTTATGCGCGTATTCTTCCCCTCCGACGGTTGGGACGGCGGCACCGACACTGGCAACGACCTGAACCGTGGTGTCTTCAAGTTCGGTTTGGACTTCGACTTCAACCTCGGTCAAGACAAGGAGTGGACTATCAGTCTGCGTCCCGCAGTCATTCTCAAGATGACACGCGACAACGACCCCGCTGCCGTTGTAACAGGCTACCGTCGCACCATCTGCGACCACAGACCCGACTGTCTGGGCTATGGCCACAACGCCATCGCACAGATTACCGCAGGCGTGACCTACCACTTCAAGACCAGCAACGGCACTCACCACTTCACCGAGGTTAAGCCCGAAGAGGTTACTAAGGTTGTTGAGAAGATTGTCGAGAAGCCCGTTGAGAAGGTTGTCGAGAAGGTTGTCGAGAAGGTTGTCAACAAGGGCATCGGCAACTTGACCATCGAGTTCGCACAGAACAAGGCCACTCTGACCAACACAGCCAAGGCTAAGCTGAACACCATCGAGAAGGGCACCACCGTTGTTTTGGACGGCTACGCTTCTCCCGAAGGCAACAAGACCTACAACCAGAAGCTGTCACTGCGTCGTTGCGATGCAGTCAAGGCTTACCTCCAGGAGCGCGGCGTGAATGTTGCTGACGTGAATGCACACGGCGCAGCAGGTCCAGAGTCCCAGCGTATCGTTTACGTTACAATCAAGTAAACTGGCTTAATAAAGCATAACTAACATGAGAGGGTGTGTCAACAAACGGCACACCCTCTTTTTATTTTCATCACATCAAAAACACGAAAAGGACAAAGACATTTTAGTGCTTTTCGAGTCTTTCGATGTTAAACTGATTCTTAACCTCCAAATATAGAGACAAAAAAAAGAAGCGTCCTCACGGATGGCTTCTCCAAAAACTAAAACTAACAACTATTATTAACCTTCAAACAAATCTTTTTACCTAAACACTAAAACTAACTTATATCTTTGTACTATTACTTTCTTTTTTCTTTTTGCACTGCAAAGGTACGACATTATCTGACAACAGAAAAGAGAATGGCAAAAAATATAAGCGAAATGCCAGTTTTGTTGATTTATGTCAAGGTGGTTACACTATCTTAACACAAAGAAACACTTTCTTTGCCGATTTAGCACGAAAGCATATCTCAAACAAAAGGGAGTTTACATGTAGGATTATTCGGTTTCCTCAATGTCGAAACCTATAAGTTCCTCGCCGTCGGAAAGTCCCTCGTCCTCGTCTATGACGCTCTTGCAGGGGTCGAATTCGGCAGGGATGTCGAAGTTTTCCGACTGGCTGTAGCCGAGGCGTTCGTCGGCATAAACCTTCTGGAGGAAATATGCGGCAATGGGCAGAGCGGAGTTTGCACCCTGACCGATTGCCATGCTGGCGAAGTGGACATCGCGCTCATCGCCGCCCACCCATGCACCGAAGACAAGGCGCGGGGTGTAGCCCACGAACCAGCCGTCGCTGTTGTCGTTCGTGGTGCCGGTCTTGCCGCCCATAGGAGCGGTTATCTTGTATCGTCCACGCATACGGCCGCCTGTGCCACCGTCGATGACACCGCGCATCATGACAATCATCTTGTAGGCCGCTTCCTCGGAGATAACCTCCTTCACTCTCGACTGGAACTGCGCCAGCACATTGCCGTCGCTGTCCTCAATGCGGGTGACAAAGAGCGGATTGCGGCGCACGCCTTTCTGCGGGAAAGCGGTGTAGGCTCCCACCATTTCGGCCACAGAGATGTCGCAGGGGCCAAGGCAAAGTGCCAGCGAGGGGACGATATCCTGGTTCTGGATGCCAAAATCGTGGAGCAGCTTGACAAAAAGATCGGGACTAAGCTGATTGAGCAGCCACGCCGATATCCAGTTGTTACTCATAGCCAGTCCCCATTTGAGCGTCACCATTTCGCCATACCGTGCTTTGCTGCCGTTGCGAGGTGTCCATAGTTGGTTGCCAGCCACGGTATAGGTCTGCTGCACGTTGGGTGCCACATCGCAAGGTGTCCAGCCGCTCTCCATTGCCAGCGAGTAGAGGTAGGGCTTGATGGTGGAGCCCACCTGACGTTTGCCCTGTGTGCACATGTCATACTGGAAGTGGCTGTAATCGACACCGCCGATGTATGCCTTCACATGTCCCGTCTCGGAATCCATGCACATGAAGCCTGTCCGAAGGAAGGATTTATAATAGCGGATGCTGTCGATGGGCGACATGACGGTGTCCTTGTCGCCGTGCAGCGAATACACCGTCATCTCAATGGGTTTCGAGAAGGCATCGTCTATCTCCGCTTCCGAGTAGCCAGCCCTTTTCATCTCTATGTAGCGGCTGCACTGACGCTTGGCGCGGGCGAGGTCTGCACGCGCTCTGTCTGCGGGGATGGCAGAGGCGTATGGCGCGTTTCGGTTCCTGGACTGCTCCTTGTCGAAGAGGGGTTGCAATTCGCCTGTGACGTGTTGGGCGACGGCTTCCTCGGCATATTCCTGCATACGGCTGTCGAGGGTGGTATAAACTTTGAGGCCGTCGGTGTAGATGTTGTAGGGACGTCCTTCGCGGTTCGTGTTCTTGTTGCACCAGCCGTAGAGGGGGTCCTCCTCCCAAGCCAGCGAGTCTTCGTAGAATTTCTGCTTCTGCCATGCAGGATAGTCGCTGCGGACAGGCTTCTTTGCCATGAGCATGAGGCGCAAGTGGTCGCGCAAATAGGTGGCGTGTCCTTCCTTATGGCTGGCACGATGGAAGTTGAGGCCGAGGGGACGCTGCCTGAGCTCCTCGCGCTGCTCTGAGGTCAGAAAGCCTGCTTTCTCCATCTGCATGAGCACGACGTTGCGGCGCTCGATGCAGCGTTCCGGGTAACGCACAGGATTGTAGAGGCTGGGGTTCTTGCACATGCCCACGAGCAGGGCGCACTGGCAAGTGTCGAGTTCCATCGGAGGCTTGCTGAAATAGGTCTGTGCGGCTGTCTTGATGCCGACGGCATTATGCAGGAAGTCGAAGTAGTTGAAGTACATGCCGATGATTTCCTCCTTCGTATAGAAGCGTTCCAGCTTGAGGGCGATGACCCATTCGATGGGCTTTTGCAAGAGGCGCTCCTGTGTGTTGGCTGCTTTCTCGGAGTAGAGCTGCTTGGCAAGCTGCTGGGTAATGGTGCTGCCGCCGCCGGCGCTCTTCTGTTGCAGCACGCCGCGCTTGACAATGGCTCGCAGCAGGGCAAAAAAGTCGATGCCGTTGTGTTCGTAGAATCGGACATCCTCGGTGGCGACAAGTGCCTGCACGAGGGCTCGGGGCAGCTCATCATAGTCGGCGAAGACGCGGTTGGCGCTGCTGTAGCTCCAAGTGCCAAGCTGTTTGCCGTCGGCCGAGAAGACCTGTGTGGCAAACTTGTTGACGGGGTTCTGCAGCTGCTCGATTTTCGGCATGTAGCCGATGGCACCCGTGAAGATACCGTAGAAGGTGAAGCCGATGCCGACAACAACCAGTATGTAGCACGTCCAAAGGAACAGGAAAAACTTCTTTCTCATGGGAAATAAGGTTTTAAGACTACAAAGGTACGGCATTTAATTCAAAATTCAAAATTATTAAATTCAAAATGTAGGAATAATGAAAATATCTCTAATCTCTAATCTTTTTCTTACCTTTGCAACAGAAAAACGTGAAGCAATGGAAAATAGGAGTCTTGTCACCATCGCCCATCATTCCCGCGAGAAGTTAGAGTATCTCATCCGCATGGCGCAGGAGTTTGAGAAGCATCCCAACCGCTGCCTGCTTGCAGGGCGCGTCGTCGCCACATTGTTCTTTGAACCCAGCACACGCACGCGCCTCAGCTTCGAGACGGCAGCCAACCGCCTCGGTGCCCGCGTCATCGGCTTTGCCGACCCGAAGGTGACGAGCGGCACGAAGGGCGAGACGCTGAAGGACACGATTATGATGGTGTCCAACTATGCCGACATCATCGTGATGCGCCACCACTTGGAAGGTGCTGCCCAGTATGCCAGCGAGGTGTCGCCTGTACCCATCGTCAATGCTGGCGACGGTGCCAACCAGCACCCCAGCCAGACGATGCTCGACCTCTATACCATCTATCAGACGCAAGGCACGCTCGAAGGCTTGAACATTTATCTTGTGGGCGACCTCAAGTACGGCCGCACGGTGCATAGCCTCCTGACGGCCATGCGCCACTTCAACCCCACCTTCCACTTCATCGCGCCCGACGAGCTTGCCATGCCCGAATACTACAAGATGTATTGCCGCGAGAAAGGCATACGCTTCGTGGAGCACCAGGACTTCGATGCCGACACCATTGCAGGCGCAGACATATTATATATGACGCGCGTGCAAAGGGAGCGTTTCACCGACCTCGACGAGTACGAGCGTGTCAAGGACCGCTACCTCCTGAGCCGTGCCATGCTCTCAAAGGCCAAGCCGAACATGAAGATACTGCATCCGCTGCCCCGCGTCAACGAGATAGAGTACAGCATCGACGACACGCCCTACGCCTACTACTTCCAGCAGGCACGCAACGGCCTCTATGCACGTCAGGCCATCCTCTGCGACACCCTCGGCATCACGCTCGAAGACATCATCAATGACAAAGCAATTATTGAGTTAAGAATTAAGAGTTAAGAGTTAAGAAAGATACTTCTCTAACCTTTAACATCCTTGCTAATTTTCTTAATTCTTAACTCTTAACTCTTAACTAAACAAACATGAAACGCCAGGAACTTCAGGTAGCTGCCCTTCGGAACGGCACCGTCATCGACCACATACCATCGGCCAAGCTCTTTCAGGTCATCAGCCTGCTCCATCTGCAGGAAGAGCGTTCCGCTGTCACCATCGGCTACAACCTCAAAAGCGAGAAGATGGGGAACAAGAGCATCATCAAGGTGGCCGACCGCTTCTTCTCCGACGACGAAATCAACCAGCTCAGCGTCGTGGCTCCAAACGTGACGCTCAGCATCATACGCGACTATGAGGTGGTGGAGAAGAAGGAGGTCAAGATGCCCGAGGAACTCATCGGCATCGTGCGCTGCGACAACCACAAGTGCATCACCAACAACGAGCCGATGCGCACCCGCTTCCACTACCTTGGCAAAGAGCGCGGCACGCTGCAATGCCACTACTGCAACAGGGAAATCAGTCTGGCAGAAGTAAAACTAGTATAGACCCCCTCTAACTTTTGCCCTCCGTCGAGCAAAGCTCTCCCCAATTGCTCCGCTCCCAACGGGCAATTGCCCTCTATGGGAAGAATAAATAGCTAAATAGTTAAATTGCACATAAATTGTAAATCGTAAATTGTTAAATTGTAAATGATTCAGGATTCAACCATCTTCTCCCTCATCGAGAAGGAGAACCAGCGACAGCGCATGGGCATCGAGCTCATCGCATCAGAGAACTACGTCAGCAACCAGGTGATGGCGGCTATGGGCTCCTGCCTGACCAACAAATACGCCGAAGGCTATCCCGGCAAGCGCTACTACGGCGGCTGCCAGGTGGTGGATGAAGTGGAGCAGCTGGCCATCGACCGTGTCTGCAAGCTCTTCGGTGCGGAGTATGCCAACGTGCAGCCGCACTCGGGTGCTCAGGCCAATGCTGCCGTATTCCTCGCCTGCCTCAACCCGGGCGACACCTTCATGGGTCTCAACCTCGACCACGGCGGGCACCTTAGCCACGGCTCCTTGGTCAACACCAGCGGCATCATCTACAAGCCTGTCGGCTACAACCTGAAGAAGGAGACAGGGCGCGTGGATTACGACGAGATGGAGCAACTTGCCCTCCAGCACAAGCCCAAGCTCATCATCGGTGGCGGCTCGGCCTATAGCCGCGAGTGGGACTATGCCCGTATGCGTGCGATTGCCGACAAGGTGGGCGCCTTGCTGATGATTGACATGGCACATCCCGCCGGCCTCATCGCTGCCGGTCTGCTCGAAAACCCCGTGAAGTACGCACACATCGTGACCAGCACGACCCACAAGACCCTGCGCGGTCCCCGTGGCGGCATCATCCTCATGGGCAAGGATTTCGACAACCCCTGGGGCAAGACGACTCCAAAGGGAGAAATCAAGAAGATGTCTGCCTTGCTGAACAGTGCCGTCTTCCCCGGCATCCAGGGCGGTCCGCTGGAGCACGTCATCGCAGCCAAGGCCGTTGCCTTCGGCGAGGCATTGCAGCCCGAGTTCAAGGAGTGGGCAAAGCAGGTGAAAAAGAATGCCGCAGTGCTGGCCGAGGAACTCGTGAAGCGCGGCTTCGACATCGTGAGCGGCGGCACAGACAACCACTCGATGCTCGTTGACCTGCGCTCGAAGTACCCCGACCTCACTGGCAAGGTGGCCGAGAAGGCCCTTGTGGCAGCCGACCTCACGGTGAACAAGAACATGGTACCTTTCGACAGCCGCAGCGCCTTCCAGACCTCCGGCATCCGCCTCGGCACCCCCGCCATCACCACGCGCGGCGCCAAGGAGGACCTCATGGTGAAGATTGCCGAGTTCATCGAGCGCGTCCTCAACGCCCCCGAAGACGAAACGGTCATCGCACAGGTGCGCAGCGAAGTGAACGCCATCATGGCCGACTATCCCATCTTCGCGTACTAAATTCAGGAGCAAGGGGCTGTGTGAAAATACAGTTATTATTATTATAAAACAACGGATTTCACGGATTATACGGATTTAAGTGCTATTGATAATTAGCAAATAAGATAATCCGTAAAATCTGTGAAATCCGTTGTTGTCAATTATGACACAGCCTTTTCTTCAGCTGAAGATGACGGTCTTGTTCTTGTAGGTCAGTATCTTACGCTGGATATGCTTTGAGACTGCACGCGAGAGGACAATCTTTTCCAGGTCTTTTCCCTTCAGGACAAGGCTTTCCGGCGTGTCCTTGTGGGTGATTCTTGCCACGTCCTGTTCGATGATGGGGCCGGCATCGAGTTCGGCGGTGACATAGTGGCTGGTGGCTCCGATGATTTTGACGCCTCGCTCGTAGGCCTGATGATAGGGTTTTGCGCCGATGAATGCGGGCAGGAACGAGTGGTGTATGTTGATGATGTGGTGCGGATAGGCCGCTATCATCTCGTCGCTGATGATTTGCATGTAGCGTGCCAGCACGATGAACGAGATGTCCTCCTTCCTCAGCAGCTCCATTTCGGCTGCCTCCACTTCGGCTTTGTTGGAGTGGTCTTTGTTGATGCTCCAGACGTAATATGGTATGCCGAATTGCTCGGCAACATAGCGTAAATCCTCGTGGTTGGATATGATGCACGGTATCTCGCAGTCGAACTCGCCTGCCTTCCAGCGCGCCAGCATGTCGTAGAGGCAATGGCTCATCTTGCTGACGAAGATTGCCATGCGCGGGCGCTTGTCGCTGTAGTAGAGGCTGAACTTCATTTGGTAGCGCTGCGAATAGAGGGTGGTGATGTAGTCGTATATCTTGTCGCGCGGAATCAGGAACCCTTCCAGTTCCCATTCTATGCGCATGAAGAACATCCCTTCTATCTTATCGACGTACTGGTCCAGATAGACGATGTTGCCTTTGTTGTCGGTGATAAACTTCGTCACCTCCGAGATGATGCCCTGCTGGTCGGGGCAGTGCAAAAGGAGGATGGCTGTGGTATATGGTGCGCTCATGATGGTGTTGTTTTGCTTGTTATCCTTCTGTTTTTGTCGCAAATCGTGTGCAAAAGTAGTTCAAATTCTTCAAATAGACAAGAAAAGTCGTGTTGTCTTATGCATTATTTCTGCGAATCCGCACATCTTTCCTCTGCAACGGGAGCCACCGGCCCATGTTTTTCTTCAGAAAGGGGTGCATGAAACGCCCGAAAAATCCTGACAAAAAATTGCAGATTAAAAGGCCTCGTCGTTCAACCCTCCCAGCCTAGTTGGTCAACGCAACGTGCCTAGTTGACCAACTAGGCGGGGAGCGTTGGCCAACTAAGCACGCTCTGTTCACTATCAAGGCACGTCGTTTTTGGCATCATTTGTTGCGTTGTTTTGCTTTGAAACATTCTTCTGTGATACTATTATAATAGTTCACCTAAACTTCAGGTTTTGCAACCTATTGATAATCAAACATGATTCGATTTAAGCACCTATTTTGTCTTTGGAGCAGGAAAGTGCCGCTGGACGTAAGAAACGCGCTTAGAAGCGATGTGTCTGCGAAAAATCTTGATAAACTTGTCGTTTTTGAATCTCCGAAAAGGAACGGAGGTGACATTCGGGTAGGTCAGCTAGGCTTGTAGCAAGGCCGTCTCTGCATCGGCCAACAGAAGGCTTCAAAGTGCGAAAACGAGCAATCAGACACATTTTTCTTGCTGACTTGCCCTATAATTAAAAATAAAGTAGTAACTTTGCAGCGTTTACGCGCGAGTGTGCGAATGTTGAATCATCAATGTCCAATGTTCAATGGAAACTAAAGAACAATTCGAGAAGGTGATGGCGGAGTGCCGGGCACTGTTCGTCAACAAGCTGCACGACTACGGGGCAGCGTGGCGCATCCTGCGGCCCTCGTCGCTCACCGACCAGATATACATCAAGGCCAACCGCATCCGCAGCATCGAGACGAAGGGCGTTTCGATGGTCGATGAGGGCATACGCCCCGAGTTCATCGGCATCGTGAACTACGCCATCATCGGCCTCATCCAATTGGAGAAAGGCTACTCGGAGAAGCCCGACGACATGACGAAGGAAGAGGCCATCGAAGCTTACGACAAGCACGCCGGGGAAGCCTTGCAGCTGATGCTCCGCAAGAATCACGACTACGACGAGGCCTGGCGCATGATGCGCATCAGCAGCTACACCGACCTCATCCTGATGAAGGTGTTCCGCACAAAGCAGATTGAGTCCCTCGAAGGGGACACGTTGGTGTCAGAGGGCATCGACGCAAACTATATGGACATGTTGAACTACGCCGTGTTCGGGCTCATCAAACTGACGTATGAGGAAAATGGACAGTTAAGAGTTAAGAATTAAGAGTTAAGAAAAATACAAAAACGATTAGTATCCAAGCATCCAAAACTATCTTTCTTAACTCTTAACTCTTAATTCTTAACTCTCAACAAGGATACAGGCAAATGATTAAGCATGTAGCGATGTTAGTAGTCCGTCTGGTGCTGAGCCTGACGTTCCTGTTCTCCGGAGTGGTGAAGCTGATTGACCCTCGCGGCACTCAGTACAAGCTCGAGGACTACGGTGCCGCATTGGGCATCGGCGGACACCTGCCCGAAGGTATGTCGCTGGCATTGGCCTGTGCGCTGGCCATGATGGAATTCGAGCTTGGCATCTACCTGCTCCTGGGCATCCGCCGCAGGCTGGTATCATCGGTGTCGCTCTGCTTCATGCTCCTCATGACACCGCTGACGCTCTGGCTTGCCATCAAGAACCCCGTAGCCGACTGCGGCTGCTTCGGCGACGCGCTGGTGCTCACCAACTGGCAGACCTTCGGCAAGAACGTGGTGCTGCTCGTCTGTTCGGTGCTTGCCCTGCGCTACTACAAGCTGATGCCGCGCCTCATCACGATGAAGAGCCAGTGGATGGTGGCGCTCTATTCGTTCGTCTTCGCCTGCCTCTTCATGAGCTACAACCTGTGGAGGCTGCCCATCATCGACTTCCGTCCCTACCACTTGGGAGCCGACATCCGCCAGGCTTGGCACGACGACCAGCAGGGCTTCGGGCAGTACCTCACGACCTTCATCATGGAGAAGGACGGCGTGCAGCAGGAGTTCACGCTCGAGGATTATCCCGACAGCACCTGGACCTTCGTCGATACGCGCACCACAGAAATCGAGGCGGCCAAACGCACAGGCGTGGGCGACCTCATCATACAGGATGCCGAAAGCGGCGAGGACATCACAGAGGCGATTCTCGCCGACGAAGGCTACACCTTCCTCCTCGTGGCTCCGTATCTGGAGCAGGCCGATGACGGTGTGATGGGCGAAGTGCTGACGCTCTACGACTACTGCCTGGAGGCTGGCTACAGCTTCTACTGCCTCACAGCAAGTGGCGACAAGGCCATCGCGACTTGGAAGGAGATGACCGGCGCCGAATACCCCTTCTGCCTGGCAGACGCTGTGGTGCTCAAGACGATGATACGCTCCAACCCCGGCCTGATGCTCCTGCACGACGGCAAGGTGGTGTCGAAATGGCCCGCATCGGCACTGCCCTGGCCTCCGCAGTTGGAGAAACAAATGGAGCAGAAGGTCAGCAGCCTGGGAGAACGCATAGCCGGCATACTGTGCTGGTACATCCTGCCACTGCTCCTCTTCCTCCTCATCGATGCAGTGGGACTCGCCATAATGAAAGTGAAACACAAACATAACCAAACCCTAATCAATAAACAAAAAAACAAATGAGAAAGAAAATCGTAGCAGGCAACTGGAAAATGAACAAGACCCTGCAAGAAGGTGTAGCACTGGCTACTGAGTTGAAGAACATCCTGGCTGCTGAGAAGCCCAATTGTGAAGTCATCATCGGCACTCCCTTCATCCACCTCGCAACCCTGAGCGAGCTGCTGAAGGACAGCGTCATCGCCGTCAGCGCAGAGAACTGTGCTAACAAGGAAAGCGGTGCCTACACGGGCGAAGTGAGCGCAGCCATGGTGAAGAGCACTGGCGCAGAGTACGTCATCCTCGGCCACAGCGAACGCCGCGAATACTACAACGAGACTCCCGAAATCCTGAAGGATAAGGTTGACCTCGCTCTTGCCAACGGTCTGAAGGTCATCTTCTGCATCGGCGAAAGCCTGGCAGAGCGCGAGGCAAACCAGCAGGAAGCTGTCTGCAAGGCAGAGCTGGAGGGCAGCGTCTTCCACCTCACTCCCGAACAGTGGAAGAACATCGTGATTGCCTACGAACCCATCTGGGCCATCGGCACAGGCAAGACCGCTACCGCAGAGCAGGCTGAGGAAATCCATGCCTACATCCGCAAGTGCGTGGCCGACGTCTATGGCGCACAGGCAGCCGACGAGACCAGCATCCTCTATGGCGGCTCCTGCAAGGCAAGCAACGCTCCCGAACTCTTCGGCAAGCCCGACATCGACGGCGGCCTCATCGGTGGCGCAAGCCTCAAGGCTCCCGACTTCAAGGGCATCATCGACGCTTGGAAATAAACACAAACACAGACCCTCTCTAACTCTCCCTCAAAGGGAGAGAACCTCGGATAGAAAGTCTCCCCTTTAAGGGGAGATTTAGAGGGGTCCTCAAATTGTTAAATTGTAAATGAAGTACACTTTGTCCCTTATCTGCTGCTTGGGCGTCCTGAACGTGTGCGCCCAGCAGACCTTCACCGATAGGCTGCAGCAAGTCGTGGAATCGGCGGGCAGAATCGTCCTGCATCAGGATAAAAGCATCACAGACCTCGTCAACAACACGAAGAAGCCTGCGGCGACACCTGTGCAGAAAAGACAAATTGACGGAACCATGTTGCAGGCTCCCGACTCAATGGCTGTGGACAGCCTCTCGCTCGGGCCAAAGGTGAAGATAAACGGATTCCGCATACAGGTGTACTTCGGCGACAACTCCCGTCAGGGAAAGACTGAAGCGCGGGCTGCCGGCCTGCGCTTCAGGAACTCCTTCCCCGAGCTGCCCGTCTATGTGAGCTTCAACTCACCTCACTGGCTTTGCAGAGCCGGTGACTTCCGCACAATGGAAGAAGCAAGCGAAGTGCTCAGGCAGATTCGAGAGATGGGCATCTTCCGTGAAGCCGTCATTGTGAAAAGTAAGATAAACGTCAGATTGTAGAAATGGAAGAACAATACAAGCACGAACTGACACCCGCACAGCAACAAATCTCGGAACACATCCGCGCCATACTCGAACTCCTGGGCGAGGACGCACAGCGCGAAGGACTCGTCAAGACACCCAAGCGCGTGGCAAGGGCCATGAGCTTCATGACCCAAGGCTATGAACAAGACCCTGTGGCAATCCTCAACTCGGCCAAGTTCAACGAGGACTATCGTCAGATGGTCATCGTGCGCGACATCAATTTCTATTCCCTTTGCGAGCACCACATGCTCCCCTTCTACGGCAAGGTGCATGTGGCGTACATCCCAAACGGGCAGGTGACAGGCTTGAGCAAGATAGCCCGCGTGGTGGACTGCTTCTCGCATCGCCTCCAGATTCAGGAGCGCATGACAAAGCAGATTCGCGATTGCATTCAGGAAGCCCTGCAGCCGCTGGGCGTGATGGTGGTCGTCGAGGCCCAGCACATGTGTATGCAGATGCGCGGCGTGCAGAAGCAAGGTAGCATCACCACGACCAGCGACTTCTGCGGCGCCTTCAACCAAGCCAAGACCCGCGAAGAGTTCCTGCAACTCATCAGAGCAAACAAATAAAACATAAAACATGAAGAAACTCCTTTTAGGTGACGAGGCAATTGCCCTTGGTGCCATCAACGCCGGACTGAGCGGCGTGTATGCTTACCCAGGCACGCCAAGCACCGAAATCACCGAATACATTCAAAACAATCCTCTTGCCAAGGAACGCGGCGTACATTCCCGCTGGTGCACCAACGAGAAGACGGCTATGGAAGCTGCGCTCGGTATGTCGTATGCCGGCAAGCGGGCTTTGGTGTGCATGAAGCACGTCGGCATGAATGTCTGTGCCGATGCTTTCGTCAACAGTGCCATTACTGGCGTGAAGGGCGGCTTGATTGTCCTCGCTGCCGACGACCCCTCCATGCACTCCTCGCAGAACGAGCAGGACTCGCGTTTCTATGCGAAGTTCGCCCTCGTCCCCTGCCTTGAACCCTCCAACCAGCAGGAAGCCTACGACATGATGGCCTACGGCTTCGACCTCTCGGAGAAGCTTGGCGAACCCATCGTGCTGCGTGTCGTGACACGTCTTGCCCACTCCCGTGCCGCCGTGGAAGTAACAGAACCAATGGCCGAGAAGTCCCTCTTTCCTGCCACCGACCAATGGGTGCTCCTCCCCGGCATTGCCAGAAAGAAGTATGTAAAGCTCCTCGAAAAACAGGAAGCCATGAAGCAGGCTTCTGCAGCAAGCCCCTACAACTGTGCCTTCCGGTTCACCCGGAAGGGCAATTCCCCCGCCACTGGCATCCTTGCTTGCGGCATCGCCTACAACTATGTAAGGGAAGCCCTTGCTGGCGATGCCAACCTCGTGAAGATTTCCCAATACCCTCTCCCCGAAGAGAAGATAAAGGCCCTGGCTGCCAACTGCGATGAGCTTCTCGTCATCGAAGACGGCCAGCCCGTTGTTGAGGAACTCGTCAAGGGCTTGCTCGGCGCAGGCTATCCCGTTAAAGGACGCTTGACAGGCGACCTGCCTCGCACAGGCGAACTTACGCCCGACTGTGTGGCAAAAGCCCTTGGTAAAGAGACAGGTGCAGTCTTTGCTCCCGCCAAGAACATGGCTGCACGTCCTCCCCAGCTCTGTCAAGGCTGCGGTCACAGAGATGTTTATGCTGCCTTGAATCAAGTCCTTGCCGACTATCCCGACCATCGCGTCTTCGGTGACATCGGCTGCTATACGCTTGGTGCCTTGCCTCCCTTCCAGAGCCTTTCGTCTTGTGTCGATATGGGCGCAAGCATCACGATGGCAAAGGGCGCTGCCGATGCAGGACTCTTCCCTGCCGTGGCTATCATCGGCGACTCAACCTTCACCCATAGCGGCATGACTGGACTCCTTGATGCTGTCAACGACAAAGCCAACATCACCGTCATCATCTCTGACAACCTCACAACCGGCATGACTGGCGGACAGGACTCCGCCGGCACCAACAAGTACGAAGCCATCTGCCTCGGCCTTGGTGTAGAGCCTGAGCATGTGCGTGTCGTTGTGCCTCTGCCCAAGAACATGCCCGAGATAACCCGCGTCATCAAGGAAGAGATAGAATACAAGGGCGTCTCTGTCATCATCCCCCGCAGGGAATGCATCCAGACCTTCGCTCGTCACGCAAGAGCCAAAAAGCAATAGAAGTATGAAGAAAGACATCATCCTCTGCGGTGTGGGCGGACAAGGCATCCTCTCCATCGCGACCATCATAGGCGAGGCAGCAACTAAGGCTGGGCTTTACTTGAAGCAGGCCGAAGTACACGGCATGAGTCAGCGAGGCGGCGACGTGCAGTCCAACCTGCGCCTCTCTACGGAACCCATCTGGAGCGACCTCATTGCCGAAGCCGGAGCAGACCTCATCATTTCTATGGAGCCGATGGAAGCTATGCGCTACTTGGCTTACCTCAGCAAGGACGGTAAGATAGTGACCAGCTCAAAGCCTTTCGTCAACATCCCCAACTATCCCGACGAGGCAGCCCTTCAGCAGGAACTCGACACCCTGCCCAGCGTAAAGCTCGACATCGACACCGTCGCCAAGGACTGTGGCAATCCCCGAGGTGCCAACATGGTGCTGCTCGGTATGGCTGCCCCCTATATCGGCATCCTTTCTGTAGAGAACCTGCGCGAAGCCATTGCTACCGTGTTTGCCCGCAAGGGTGAGCAAATCGTCGAAGCCAACCTCAAAGCCTTCGACGCTGGCATCCAAGCCTCTAATCCCTAATCTCTAATCCCTAATCCAAAATAATTCAGGATAACTATGATTCACAATCCCCAAATGGAGTGCATGTCCCGTGAGGACATGACTAAGCTGCAGAGCGAAAGGCTCGCGGCAACTGTGAAGCGGTGCTACGAGACTGTTCCCTTCTATAAAAGGAAGATGGACGAGCGTGGCGTGAAACCCGAGGACATCAAGTCCATCAAGGACGTCACCAAGCTGCCCTTCACCACGAAGTATGACCTGCGCGACGAATATCCCTTCGGCCTTCAGGCAGTGCCTATGGACAAGATTCGTCGCATCCACGCTTCGAGCGGTACGACAGGCAAGCCCGTTGTAGGCACCTACACGCAGGCCGACCTTGATATGTGGGCTGAGTGCGTGGCCCGCGTGTTTGCTGTGGGCGACATCGGCCCGGGCGACGTGGTGCAGGTGAGCTACGGCTACGGCCTCTTTACTGGTGGACTTGGTGCGCACGACGGCGTGGCCAAACTTGGCGCGATACAGCTCCCCACCTCTGCTGGCAATTCCGAAAAGCAAATCATGCTCATGCAAGACATGGGCACAACAGCCATCTGCTGTACGCCGTCGTATGCGCTGCATCTGGCAGAAGTGATTGAGCAAAACAGAGTGCCAGCCGACAAACTCAAGCTGCGCGTCGGCTTCTTCGGCGCAGAGCCTTGGACTTGGGGCATACGTCGTGAGCTGGAGGCAAAGCTCCATATCAAAGCTATCGACATCTATGGCCTGACCGAGATGTGCGGCCCTGGTGTGGGTGGCGAATGTCAGTATCAGGACGGCACACACATCTGGGAAGACTATTTCCTGCCCGAGATTGTCAACCCCGAGACGCTCGAGCCGGTTGCTCCGGGCGAAGTGGGCGAACTCGTCATCACCTCGCTCTGCAAGGAGGCAATGCCCATCCTTCGCTACCGCACCCGCGACCTTTCCAGCCTCAACTACGAGCCTTGCAAGTGCGGACGCACGGCAGTTCGTCTCGGCAAGGTGCTTGGCCGAAGCGACGACATGCTCATCATCCGTGGCGTGAACGTCTTCCCAAGTCAAATCGAGACCGTCCTCACCGAGTTCCCCGCCTTCACGCCGCAGTACTTCATCACGGTGGACCGCAAGGGCAACGAGGACACATTCGACCTCGATGTAGAGCTTCGCGAAGAGTTCTTCTCGCCCAACCCCGGCAAGCAGATGCCTTTCATCAAGCCTCTTTACGACCGTCTCGTGTCCCTCACCGGCATCAAACCCAACATCCACATCCAGCCGCCAGGGACCATCCAACGTTCCACAGGAAAAGCCAAGCACGTCAACGACAAGCGCGACTTCTCTAACTGGCACTAAACGCTACCATTGTCCCGTGTTCCTCCTTGGGGAGACACGGGACTATTTCATTTTCCCAATTGGCATAGAATATGAGTTATATATTGGCTATTTACTTAGAGAGGCTAAAACCCCGTTTAATGAAAGATTTAATGTCATTCAATTTGGTGAAATAAATGGGTTAAATGATTTAGGGAGAGATATTATTGCAGAAAAGACAAATTTAGATGGAAGCAAAACAATTTGTATTATACAATGCAAAAGATGGTCTGAAACAAAATCAGTTCATGAAAATGCAATTTGTCAGTTATATGGCACTACCATAGAATATAAAATTCGACATCGTTATTATGCAAATTATAAATTTGTACCCATATTTGTGACAACAACAGATTTGTCAGAAATGGCAGTTGAATTTGCAAAACAATTAGGAGTTGCTGTTTTGAAAATACCAATGGGAGAATATCCAATGATTAAATGCAACATAAACAGTGGTGAGAAAATATATCACTTGCCATTTGACCAACAATACCATAGAACAGAAATTAAAAAAGATGGAGAATTTTATGCAATGACGGTAAAAGAAGCGACAAATAAAGGTTTTAGGCGTGCAATGAAACATTTCATATAAACCCGATTACAAAAAGAATAAAAAGACAATCATTGCAGTTTTCCTTAATATGGATACTTGTCTGCATGATAGATAGAAACATACCACACGAGGCATACAGATCTTTATTCTCGATTCGCAAGCTATCGCGACTATCATGTATAAATTTAATAATAGCAGTCCACGTTCAGAGGCAATAGATAATCAGCCTCAGAAAAGCCAAAAGCAAAGGGGAGCAAGCTTGCTGGCAAGCTGGATGTTTACCATACACGCGGTCGGTAAACATTTCGGAAGAAAGAAAGACTAAACACGACGACAGACATGGCATACAGAGTAACAGACTTATGAATAAATCGAAAACTGCCTAAAATGTTGTTATAAAACCCTCGTGTGGATTTGACGACAAACACTTGTGCATATGGCAAATGACATATAAAAGTCGTCCCTTTGCAAACGAAACATGGTGAAATGGCAAACGGGAAAGAGAAAAGCAAAGAGGCTTTCCTGATATACCAGGATGAAGGCCATAATAGCAACACATAAGACATAATGGTGTATAATCGGGACATAATGTGCGAAGAGAAAGAATTTAGGCCAGGGTTACTTGTGAAATTCAAGAAGTATTTGTACTTTTGTGATGCGAATAACGTGAAAGATGGAGAAAACGACAGCAAATAGCAGAAATATCGCCTACGACCGTATTCATTTCGCTACAATGGCGTTGGAGAGCGGTGCCAAGCGTCTTGGCATTACACCACAGGCCATGTACCGCAGGTTGAAGCGTCAAGACCTCATCCGCCAACGCCTACTTCGCCATTATGACCTGTTGCATACGCAGAGTCTTGACTATGTGGCTGAAGACATCGCCGAAACTCTCCAAAACTGGGAGGCACAGCAATGATTACTCTGTTTTGTGGACTTCAAGCGATGAGCGACCGATATATTGTTGATGAAATCCTGCAAGAAGAGAACGAGGCATAATTGCAACTCATTATACATTATACATTATATATTAATTAAATCATTGTTGTGTTAGATAAAGAACAAGTTATAAGCATTATTGATGCAATGGGGCTTGGGGATTTTTCGCAGGCCACCATTCGCGACATACAAGCCCTTTCGCGTGTCATTGAAGAAAAGACAGGCGAAGAAGTGATTCATTTGGAGATGGGTGTGCCGGGTCTGCAGCCTTCGGAGATTGCTTTGAAGGCTGAGGCGGAAGCCTTGAAAAACGGTTGCGCCACGATTTATCCGCCAAATGGTGGCATCCCACGCATCAAGAAAGCGGCTTCGGACTTCGTGAAGGCTTTCATAGGCGTGGATGTCGCACCTGAAGGCTGTGTGCCGACGACGGGCAGTATGCAGGGAACCTTCGCGACCTTCACTGCTCTTCATCATGCTTTTGCAGGCAGCCAGAAGGATACCGTGTTGCTTATTCAGCCGGGTTTCCCTGTACAGACAACCCAATGCGACGTGATTGGCCTCAAGCACGAAGCCCTCGATATTTACAACTATCGTGGCTCGGCGTTGACCGCCAAGCTTGAAGAGATTGTGGCTAAGGGCAACATCTGTGCTGTGGTTTATTCCAATCCCAATAACCCTTCGTGGGTTTGCTTTACGGAGGAGGAGCTGCAAGGCATAGGCGAGATTGCCACGAAGTACGACATCCTCGTGCTGGAGGACTTGGCCTACTTCGCGATGGACTTCCGCCGCGACCTCTCGCATCCTTTCGAGGCCCCCTTCCAAGCTACGGTTGCCCGCTACACAGACAACTATGTGCTGTGGGTGTCGGCATCGAAAGCATTCTCGTATGCCGGTCAGCGCATCGGTGTGACCTGCATCTCCAACAAACTCTTCCACCGCAACTTCGCTCCGTTGAAGGAGAAGTTCGGCGTGCCTACCTTCGGCGACTTCTTTGTCGGCAGGCTGATGTACACGCTTTCCAGCGGCACGACACATTCTGTGCAGCATGCAATGTCGGCTCTGATGGAGGCAGCCGTCAGGGGAGAATACAACTTCCTTGACGATGTGAAGGAGTATGGCAGGCGTGCCAAGTTTATGAAGGACGTGCTGCTTGCCAACGGCTTCTACCTCGTCTATGACAACGACATGGGCGCGCCTTTGGCAGACGGCTTCTACTTCACCGTGCAGTACCCGGGCATGAACGACCTGCAGCTGACGCGCGAACTGATGACTTGCGGCATTGCTGTCTATCCGCTTGACACGATGGGCAGCACGCAGCAAGGCGTTCGCATCTGCACTTCCTTCTTCCGCCGCGAACAAGAACAACTATTCACAGAAAGAATCAAACAATTTCATAAAGACCATGGATGTTAAATCCCCCTTCTTTCATCCCGAGTACGAGACGCTGTCTCGGGAGGAAATCAGCAAGCTGCAGACAGAACGCCTGCAAGAGACAATCAAGAGATGTGCTGGCGTGCCTTTCTATGCCCAGAAGTTCAAAGAGATGGGCATCAAGGCAGAGGACATCAAATCACCAGAGGACGTGCGCAAACTGCCCTTCACCACGAAGCAGGATTTGCGCGACACCTATCCCTTCGGCCTTGCCGCAGTACCTTTGACTGACTGCGTGCGACTGCACTCCAGCAGCGGCACGACGGGCAATCCGACGGTTATCCTGCACACAAAGAACGACCTCGACGAATGGGCAAACCAAGTGGCGCGTAACCTCTGGATGGTTGGTCTTCGTCCCGACGACGTGTTCCAAAACTCATCGGGCTATGGCATGTTCACCGGCGGACTCGGCTTCCAGTACGGAGCCGAGAAGCTTGGGATGCTGACCGTGCCTGCTGCCGCAGGTAACTCGCTTCGCCAGATTAAGTTCATTAAGGACTTTGGCACGACAGCCATCCATGCCGTGCCGTCCTATCTGACGCGCCTCTACGAGGTGATGCAGGAGCAGGGCGTTGACCCACGCAAGGACACGAAGCTCAAAGTCTTTGCCATCGGCGCAGAGCCTCATTCAGAGGAGCAACGGCAGAGGATTGAGAATATGTTCGGTGTGAAGGCTTACAACAGCTTCGGTATGTCGGAGATGTGCGGTCCCGGCGTCGGCTTTGAGTGCAAGGAACAGAACGGTCTCCACTTCTGGGAAGACTATTACATCGTGGAGATTGTTGACCCAGAGACGCTTGAACCTGTGCCCGACGGCGAGATTGGCGAGCTTGTGCTGACCACGCTCCGCCGCGAAGCTATGCCTTTAATAAGGTATCGCACGCGCGACCTCACCCGTGTGCTTGGCCGCACTTGTCCCTGTGGACGCAATCATGTACGCCTCGACCGCATGAAGGGCCGCAGCGACGACATGATGGTGCTGCGCGGCGTGAATATCTTCCCCATACAGATTGAGAAGATTCTGATGACGTTCCCCGAACTGGCAAGCAACTACCTCATCACACTCACCACAGACGACGACAACGATAACATGACCGTGGAAGTCGAGTTGGCAGAGATGTTCACCGACGACTACGCACGTCTGCAGTCGTTGACCCAAAACATCACCCACGCCCTGAAGGACGAGATTCTGCTCAAGCCTATCGTGAAGCTCGTGCCGAGGGGTAGTCTGCCCGTCAGCGAAGGCAAAGCCGTCAGAGTGGTTGACAAGAGAAAAGTCTATTCTTAATAAATATGAAGTAATAATGGAAGTTAAAGTGGAAGTTAATTCGCTTCGCTCATGGAAGTTAAGCGCTATGCACTGGACGATACCATTTTGGGCGAACAAACTATTGTCCACGAGCGAAGCGAGTTAACTCCATCTTTAACTTCCTAATATAACTTCCATTTTAACTCCCAATTAAAAACATGAAACAGCTATCTATATTCATCGAGAACAAGCGTGGCACACTGTTGACCGTGCTGAACGCACTCAAAGGGGCAGGCATCCAGATAATCGCCTCCACCATTTCCGACACGCAGGACTTCGGCATCTATCGCATCATCTGCGACGACCCCGAGCGTGCTTTCATCGTGTTGAAGGAGCAGGGTATCACCGCGACCATCACCGATGTCTTTGCCATCCAGCTCGAAGACAAACCTGGAGAAGCAGCCCGTGTGCTGGCTCTCTTCGCAGAGGCCGACATCAGCATTGCCTACATGTATTCCTTCCTCCTTTCAGGCAAGGGCATCCTCGTGTTCCGCACGTCCGACACGGAACGCACGAAGCAAGTCATCAAAGAAAAGTCCTTACAAGAGTTCTGCTGATTTCTTGAAAATCACGCATTGCAAGTTCATCGACAACTGGCATCGCTGTCAACATGATGGATACGCCGAGCGTGGTTAAGAATACGATTATAACATTGAACCAACCCTAAAAACTATCATGTATATGGAAATCAAAGCTATCCGCTTGTTCGAAGGCGGTTTTATGAACCAGCCGTTTGCCTTCGGCGGTGAATCAAAGGAAGGTACAGACGAACAAATCATCTACCGCAGCTCGCTCCAGAACTTCCTCATCGACATGGGCGACGAGGTGATACTGGTCGATACGGGACTGCCAAAGGAGTTTGCCGCACCAGCCAAGAAGCTCGGCAGTCCGCTCTACATGGGCGAGAAGGTGAAGGACTACATGGACGGCCTCGCCGAGCTGGGCTACAAACCCGAGCAGGTGACGAAGATTCTCATTACCCACAAGCATCCCGACCACACAGGAGTTATCGGGAACTTCCCCAACGCCAAGATTTATATCTCGCCCGAAGAAGCCGACGCAATGAAGCTGGAAGGCGAAAACATCGTCCGTTCCGAGTACAAGGAATCATACAAGAACTTCCCCCGTGCCGAGAAGGTTGCCGATGGCGTTTGGTTCATCGAAGCCAAAGGTCACACCAAGGGCAACAGCATCGTCATCGCCGAACTGGATGGCCTCTATTACATGATGCACGGCGATGTGACCTACTGCGACGCAGCCCTGAAAGCCAACAAGCTCTCAATCATCTTCGAGGACAAGGATGCAGCCCGCGAAACCCTCGACCGCGTCCGCGAGTTCATCCAGCAGAATCCCACCGTCTATCTCTCCACCCACTGCCCCGAGGGTTACGAGAACCTGGAGTTGAAGCGGGTGATGAAGCTTTGAGCAAACCGAGCGCCATCATATTATGACATACGTAAACTTCGAGGACGCTTTCTCTGCCGAAAGACTGGGCAAGTACGTCGCGGCTTGCAATGGCGACACCCGCCGTGCCATGATGCTCTACCGCTGCAACCTGCGGCTGTCGCAGGAGATGTTTACCCTCGTCAGCTGCTTCGAGGTGACGCTCCGCAACCGTATTGCCCACCACGAGCCTATCTGTTTCAACAAGATGACAGGAGCCATCGACACCTCATATTGCCTAACCATCTACGCCCACATCATGACGCTCTTTCTGTGGATGGGAATCGACAGCGGCTCACTGCTATACGGCCTTGACCACGTGGGCACATGCAGCTACAAAATCATGTCGATTTAGTCGCGAAGTGTTAATTATTCATCAAAAACGCCCAGCATAAGCAAAAACATTGCGGAAAATTTGCAAGTATCAGAAATAAAGTCTATCTTTGCAGGGTTCATTCCCGGTAGCCTCTGGATTCCAAGCTGTCGGGTGTTTTTATAGAAAAAAGCTTCGGGAGGCCAACGCTGGTGATTCAGCGACGGGCTCCCGAAGTTTTATGTATTCTCCTATCTTTGTATTACAATCGTTTCGTTAGGTAGCACTTCCACTTCATGTTGTGCTTTATAAACCCAAATCGGTCATTAGAGATTTGGGTTAAACGACCATGTAGCGAGCAACCTCCCCCAATATGTCATAAATCCCAAAGCAAAACAATCTTGCTTTGGGATTTTTTTTGTAACTTTGTGGCGAAAAAGAAATAAACGACGTTTATGGCTGCATCCATTCTCAATAAGATAGAATACCTCGTCCTGCTCGTGGCGGCCTTTGCTGCGCAGAGGAAGATTAGCGAAGCAGAGGCTTACTGTTACCTCAACCGCTACGGCGCACTAGCTCTCTGCGAGAAGCACTATGGCATCATGCATACTCTCTCGCTCGAAGAGAATCTCCAGACACTACAGGAGTATTGCCAACGGAAAGGAGGCACACTATGAGGCTTTATCATGGCTCAACCATTGATATTGCGAAAATCGACCTTGCCCTGTCGAAGCCCAACAAGGACTTCGGTCGTGCCTTCTACCTCTCCGACGACCGTCAACAGGCGCTGGAGATGGCTCAGTTCCGTGCCGAGTTCGAGGATACAGAGCCTGTGGTCAACGTCTATGAGTTTGACGAGGCACTCTTCCAAGAGTTCCGCAACAAGCGCATCGAGGCATCTACCGAAGAATGGGCGCACTTCGTTTACGACCACCGCACAGAGCCGCACGGACAGACGCTCCACGACTACGACATCGTCTATGGCCCCATTGCCAACGACCGCGTCGGCGCGCAGATTACCCGCTACAAGCAGGGCTATATCACTTTTGACGAGTTCCTGCGCCGCATCCAGCACATCAAAGGCATCACCTTTCAATACGCCTTCTGCACCCAGCGGGCTATTGACAAACTCCAAAAAGTCTTATGAACGTATCGCAGGCAGAATTTCAGAACATGAAGGAGGAGATTGTGAAAGATCTCATTGCCCGTCTGATGGACGAGCGTGGTCTCACGATGCAGGAGGCTTTCGATGCCGTCTATACCTCGCGCCTTTTCGAGAAACTCAGCGACCCCAAGACCGGTCTCTACTTCCAAAGCTCTGGCTATGTCTATAGTTTCCTTGAAAACGAACTGAAAAAAACAGAGGAAGTGTAATGACGGAATTAGAGAAATGCATGGCTGGCGAGTGGTATGGAACCCAGAGAGCGGAGAGTACCGCTGGCGGACATACACGAAGCCCATCACCATCGGCAACGGCTGCTGGATTGGTGCGAATGTTGTTGTGCTGCCAGGAGTGACGACTGGCGACGGCACAGTCATTGGCGCAGGGTCTGTCGTGGCCAAAGACATACCGGCAAACGTCGTAGCCGTCGGCAATCCGTGCCGCGTAATAAAAGAAATAAATCATTAAATAGCAACATTTCACGATGGCAAAGATAATCAAGATGAAGCCGCAGAGCCGCGAAAAGGGTGTGGTGGAAGGAATGAAGAGCGTCCCCTTCGAGGAAATCATGAAAGGGCTGCCCCAAAAAGACAAGGAACTGATAGAAAGTCTGGGCATCAAGTCCATTGACCAGATATTCGACTTGCTTGCTTTGGGTGGTCTCGACCCCGACAAGGTGGTGAAACATGCATTAGACACGGACTGCATTGAGGAGTTCCAACAGCGAGACCTCGCCTTTGATGAGGATGACCCGCGTGGCGAGGCTTTCCGCCTGCTCAGCGAAATGAAAGACGAGGAGGCGGACAATTTGCCCAGTCATTTGTTCCTCAATACGGACGATGTGCAGGAATACCATCTCCGCATCAAGCTCAACGATGCACCCGTGAAGATTTGGCGTGAGCTGAAGGTACCTTCCAATATCTCCCTGGCTCTGCTGGCCAAGTTCCTCATCCATGCGATGGGATGGGGCGACTGTCATCTGCATCAGTTCCGCAAGAAGGACATCTTTTATAAAAGCTCCAACGACCTTGAGGAAATGAAGGGAATGTACGGAGACTTTGGTAACAGGTACAGGAATCTCAATGAGGAAGACTATACTTTGGCCGAGGTTTTGCCCGCGAAAGGCGACCGAATGGTCTTTGAGTATGACTTCGGCGACAGTTGGATGCACGACGTGTGGGTTAAGGGCATCCGCGAATATGGTCCAGACGAGCCACGGGAGGTGCAGCTGGTCAAAGGGCAGGGAGCCTGTCCGCCCGAAGACTGTGGCGGCGTATGGGGATACGAGGACTTACTGATGCTGAGAAGCAAGAAGCGCAAGTCTCGCGAAGAAAAAGAACGTCTGGATTGGTACGCGATGGAAGCTCCATACTTCGACCCCGACGAATACGACTTGGAGGACGAGCAAAGTTTCATCGAGGACTTCTGGGAGTACGTAAATAGTCGGAGGTAATTTTATGAACAAGGTACGAATCACAGCTATTCGCCAGACGGTCTATCCTGACCTGATGGCAAAGTATGAGAATCCCATTGAACACACTTGCGATGTCAGAGAGGGTCAGCAGTGGGTTTCCGTCGATGGGCAACAGCCCAAAGGTTTATGTCCGTCTGCATGGGAATCGATGAGGCCGTTTGTGGAGTCTTTAGCAAGGGGCGAAGGCAACTTCTTCGACGGATGGATGCAGAACCCGATGAGCGCAATGATTAGCTGCAACGACGGTTTCCGTCCGTTCAGCTTCTACATTGAAGTGATGGAGCAGTAAGCGCAGAGCAATGCAAATAACAAATACTATGAGAACTATGATAAGAAACTTTTCTTTTTACATTTTTGCTGCATTCATGGCAGTCTTTACGCTGTCGGTCAATGCACGAGAGAAGACAGCGGACAGCGCAAGTCGTCCCGTCAAATGGTACGATAAAATCAAGCTCAGTGGCTACGGGATGCTGCAGTATCAGTTTGAGGACAAGGAAAACAACAAGCACAACTATTTCAACCTTCGTCTGATGCGTCTGAGCTTAGACGGTAAAATCAGCAACTTCGACTGGCGCGTTCAGATGCAGGGTACCAGTGCCAAAGGGCCTGGTGAACCCACGGTGATGCTCGTCGATCTCTATACGGAGTGGGTGAAGTTCGATGCGTTTCGCATCAAGGTCGGTCAGTTCAAACGGCCTTTCACCTTCGAGAATCCTGCGCATCCCATCACACAGGGATGGTATGCATACGCCTTGGTCATCAACGCCCTCTCCGCTTTCGGCGACCGTACGGGCGAGAAGAATTCCGCAGGACGCGACATTGGCATTCAGATTCAGGGCGACCTGTTTAAGAATGCATCGGGAGGTCGCCTGCTGCATTATCAGGGAGGTGTCTTCAACGGCGAGGGCATCAACATGTGGGATAAGAATCAAGGCAAGGACTTCATTGGCGGCCTGTGGGTGATGCCCATCCAGGGGCTTCGCATAGGTGCTTTCGGATGGACGGGAAGTCGCGGAGGGATGACCGACCCGATAACAGGCGAGACAATCAGCATCAGGAAGAACCGATATGCGCTCTCTGTTGAGTACGACAAAAACGAGTACACTTTCCGCGCCGAGTATCTGCATAGCCAGGGATGGGGTGCAGAAGGTTCGGGGAGCACCACCGTTGATTACACGAAGGGCGACAAGGCAGACGGCTGGTATGTCCTCGGCATTGTGCCGGTCATCAAAAGCAAGCTCCATGCCAAGGCCCGCTACCAAACCTATCGTAGCAAAAAGAGCTGGAACAGTGCCAAGACGATGTATGAGGTGGGTGTGAACTACTATTTCACGAAGAACATACAACTGAATGTGGAGTACGCCCGCGTCAACGACCGCACTATTACCATCCCCGGCAAGCACAACTACAATTTCTTCGACGCACAGCTGGACTTCCGCTTCTGAAGATATAACACAACGGATTGCACGGATTAAACGGATTTTAGCAATGCTGATAATCAGCAACTAAGATAATCCGTATAATCCGTGCAATCCGTTGTTCTTATTATGACACCACCTCTTTAGTAAGCCCGAAGGACGGCCTTGCCACCTTCTACCTTAATATATATGCCTTTTGGCAAGTTGCCACTCTCATCTCCCTTTATGGGAAGTTTGCGGCCGCTTAGGTCATAGAACGCCCTCTCTTCGTTTTCCCTTTGGGGGATTGCCTCGATTGCTGTCAGGTCGTCGATAGCGTGATATTTGAGCACGAAGTCTGTGGCGCACCACCAGCCCTCGCGGTTGTCGCTCGTGCCGTCGGCTTTGCCGAAGGAGTGCCACTTGCCTTCCTCGGCACCTTGCTTGGAGCCGACAAACCCCAGCGTCAGCGAGCCGTTAGGCTCCACATAAATGGGCGTAGTGGTCAAGGTGTCCCAATGGTTCTCCACAGGCATGTCGTAATATGCTTTCGTTATGACAGGTGTGACAACCTCTGCACCGTTGCTTCTGAGATAGCCGTGCTGGTCGGAGATGCAGAAATGCTCTGTCATCGCCTTGCATTCAAGTTGGTAGTATCCCTCGTTGAGGTTGGAGAGCGTCTGCCTTATCTCCATTGTGGCATCTTGCCGAGTGGTGCTCCACCAAGCGTTCCAGCACGTCTTTCCAAACTTGGTGGCAGCCTTTTGGTCGCCATCCTTGTATGTTCCCACCTTCACCTCCCATCCGGTAGATTTCTCGCCAGCGAAGGAAGGGTTCTTGGGTTGTACGGTGGCCTTGGAGAAAGGAAGGTTACTCGTCAACATATCATTAAGCAAGTTGTACGTCGCATTCAGCCGTTGTGCAGTTTGTGCCTCGTTCATGTCGTTCAAGAGGCCGAGCATCTCCTGATACTCTGGGCAGGGACGTTCGGCAATGGCCTGCAAAGTGGTGGTGATGATGCCGGTCTTCCCTTTGTTTCTGATAGCGGAAAGATGCTCGTCCAGTATGGTCTCCACCTCTGCCATTGCTGCCATGTCTGTGCCAGTAATGGCATTCATGCGGGCATCGAGGTCGTCGTTGAGGAACGGATAGGCCGTGTTGTAGGCCTTCTGCGCCTCGGCTCTAAGCCTTGCCTTCTCGATGCCGTCCGCCACAGCCTCTTCGCGAGTTGGGAAGAGCCTGCGCAGCTGCAGGTCATCTATCTGCGCCTTTGCATCCAGTGCGCGACAGGAAAGGATGCCGTAAGCGTATTCGCCGCTGTTGAAGGTATAGGTGTCGGCGTGCCAGTTGGCATCGGTCGTGGCTCTGCAAACCTGTTTGGTCAGGGACGTTCCATTATTGGAGAAATAGAAGAACATGTAGTTGCTGCCGTTCCTCGATGCGATGCGATAGACATAGTTCTCTCCCGGAACAAGGTCAATGGCGGTCTTTATGGCGGCACTTGTGTTGGTGCTGCCAGTGAGATGGGACTGTAGGTAAGGTCCTCCGCCAAAGCCACCGTCGCCTACGACCTGGAATTGAGGCTCGGCAAGCATCTGGCCTGTGCCGCTCGTCCATGTGGTGAAGCCGAGGTCGAAGCCTCCATTCGGGAACACATTGCCGCCGGCATAGTATTTCTCTCCATCAATCTCGAAGGCATCGCCCAAGCACAGTTCGTCGATGGTGTAGTATTCCTTGCCGAACAGGTCAATGAGGTGAACGCGGTACAGGATGTTCTCGTCATCATTGTCAATCGTATAGGTATAGTTCGAGGCTGTCTCTTTCTGCCGAATCGTGTCGAGAACGACCCAACCGCCGGAGTCGTCCTTCATCTGTACTTCCATCAGCTGATTGTATTCGCCATTGGCATCGTACCACGACAGGCGTGTCTTGCCGGTCGAGAGCACGCGCTGCGCGAACTTGGATGGCGGGTACTGGGGCGGTGTGGTGGGTATGAAGTCGTATTTGCCATTATAGCCCAAGCCCGAACTGATGCCTGCATAGTATTGCCCGGCCTCGGTCAGGCTGCCGTTCTTATAAAGCCTAGACGGATCGCGTTCGGAGTTCCAGTAGTAGTAGCGCTCGATGCAGTCGTTGCTGTTAAGCACAGGGCAGATGCGCCTCAGCACCTCGGCATTCTGACTTTCGGTGACGCCGCTGGCAAAGGCACCGTTGCTGTTCCACGAAGCGCCCCATACCCATTCGGAAATCCAGACGGGACGGCCTGTCGTGTTCGTCCAGTTGCCGATGGTGCCGAAGTTGCTTTCAGGCCAGTAGCAGTGCAGGTCGATGATGTCACAACGCCAGCCACGGGCATCAATGCTGTCTATGAAGCGCTTGATGTAGCCAGTGCCGTTGGTGTAGTCGCTGCCGTCCCACGACGAAGGCGAGCAGAGGCGCATACCCGTTGCCATGAGGTCTTCCCAGTTGGCAAGCACAGCATCCACATCTTCCGTCTTCCCCTTGGGGTCGTCGGCGGTATTCATCGGCTCGTTGTTGGTCTTCATGTGCGGGGAAGTGGTGCAAGCGCCCAAAGCAGATGGCGAGGGTTGGTTCTCGTAGATGTGATGGGGGACATTCTCCACATCGGGTGCCATGCTGGTGGTCGTGCCCCAAGTGTAGGTGCTGGTGACATTGAGGGCAGAGCAGGCGGCGGCATCTCCTCCGGCTGCGGCAAGCTGCGGTTTGCCCGTGTCATACCATTTGAAGATGCGGTATGAGGTAATCTTCTTGTCGAGTACGGGAGGCAGGGTCGGCACTTCGAGGTCTTTGTCGGCAGCGATGAAGCAACGGCTGTAGCCACGCCCTTTGGCCTGTGTGGAGAATGTGACCATGTAGCCGCGTTTCAGCTTGAAGGAGCGGATGCGGTTGTTCAGCTTCGCATCGGTCAGCGTGTTCATGTAGCCGCCGCTGTTCTCGGTGCCAAAGGTGTTGCACGACTCGCCCTCATACTTCTGCTCTGAATAGACGGTCAGCGGCTTGAAGCCGCTTTTGTAGGGCAGGATGATGCAGCCCTTGTCCCAGAGCTTCACTTGGCAGTTGCTGCCATTCACGGCTTCTTCGCCCTCTATCTGCACATGGGTGAGCCAGTTGCTGATGGCGACAGAAGGCTTTATTTTCGTCATGATAACCACAGCATGTTCGGTGTTGACGATGTTCACAAGTCCTTCGTCCGTAAAAGGTGTGATGCCCGTAATCTGGTAATCCAGGTTGTCGGTGATGGTTACTTGTGTGGTGACTCTCGCAACGGAGGTCTTCCTGTTGGCTGCCCAGATGCTCAACGGCAGACATAGGCAAAGGATGATAAGGATGCGTCTGTTCATAAATTGATGTTTTTATACGCTGACAACGCCTTTGATGGCGGGCCAAGGATTATAGTCTTCGAGGGTAAAGTCTTCGTACTGGAATTGGAAGATGTCTTTCACTTCCGGGTTGATGCGCATACGCGGCAGCTTGCGAGGTTCGCGGCTGAGTTGCAGATGCACTTGGTCGAGGTGGTTGAGGTAGATGTGTGTGTCGCCTGTCGTGTGGATGAAGTCGCCCGGCTGGAGTCCGCACACCTGTGCCATCATCATGCAGAGCAGGGCATACGAGGCGATGTTGAAAGGCACGCCAAGGAAGCAGTCGGCACTGCGCTGGTAGAGCTGCAGGGAGAGCCGGCCAGCCTCCCCCGTCCCCTCCCGAGGAGGAGTGACATAGAACTGGAAGAAGGCGTGGCAGGGCGGCAGGTTCATGTTCTTCAGGTCTGCCACGTTCCAAGCCGAGACGATGATGCGGCGGCAGTCGGGGTCGTGCTTGATGGTATCGACAGCCTGCTGTATCTGGTCGATGAAGCCGCCGTCGTAGTCGGGCCAAGAGCGCCACTGATAGCCGTAGATGTGTCCGAGGTCGCCTGTCTCAGGGTCTGCCCATTCGTTCCAGATGCGCACGCCCCGCTCCTGCAGCCAATGGGCGTTTGTGTTGCCTTGCAGGAACCAGAGCAGTTCGTAGATGATGCTCTTCAGGTGCACCTTCTTTGTGGTGAGCAGAGGGAAGCCCTGGCTCAGGTCGAAGCGCATCTGATGGCCGAAGATGCTGATGGTGCCTGTGCCGGTGCGGTCTTCCTTCTTTACTCCTTCGTCGAGGATGCGGTGCAGCAAGTCTATGTATTGTTTCATTTCCTTATATAGTCAACAAAGTCAAAGTTTTGGTCGTGTTTCTCGTCCTTTTCGTGTGCCTCGCGGAAGGCAACTTCCCATTCGCTGCGGTCGAAGGCAGGAAAGAAGGCATCTGCCTCTGCCGGCATGTCGTGTACTTCTGTCAGGCAGAGGCGGTCGGTTAAGGGCAATGCTTCGGCATAGACGCTTGCGCCGCCGATGATATAGACATCCTCCTTCGGGGAGCAGCTTGCGAGGGCTTCTTCGAGGGAGGCAAAGCGTTCTGCATCAGGGAAGTCTTGCTTGGAGCGAGACAGGACGATGTTCCTGCGGTTGGGCAGGGCGCCCTTTGGCAGGCTCTCGAAGGTCTTGCGTCCCATGATGATGGTGTGGCCTGTGGTGAGTGCCTTGAAACGGCGCAAGTCGGCAGGCAGCCAGTAGAGCAGCTTGCCCTTTAGTCCGATGGCATTGTTCTCGGCTA
Organism: Bacteroidaceae bacterium; assembly: GCA_017524545.1. Classification (GTDB taxonomy): domain Bacteria; phylum Bacteroidota; class Bacteroidia; order Bacteroidales; family Bacteroidaceae; genus Physcousia. Next base: position 46,940 of record JAFXVN010000020.1, on the reverse strand, counting down.
TGGCGGAGATGATGGTAACAGACCCCTCCTGACCTCCCCTTAAAGGGGAGGAACTATTTGCTGATTGATGATGACGATTCATTGCGTTTGCTATTTGTTCTCTCCCTTTAAGGGAGAGTTAGAGAGGGTCCTTAGGAACTCGCTTATTCTCTCTAAATACGTGTAGCTGCCTGTACCTGGGGAAGCACTTCTTTGGAAGCAGTGGTTGCGCTTCGCCAGGATGTGCAGTTCGCTCTGGATGCCCATCGCCCGCATCTTCTCCCATGTCTTGACGGAGTTCATGGCTGCCCACACATCTTCGTCACCATGAACGAAGAGCATCGGGGCGGTCTTGAGGTCGAAGTTGAACTCCGGGACAAGGACAGCGCTGTCGTCCGTGCCGCTCGACGTGTTGTGCTCCTCTGTGCCGTCGGTGAGGGCATAGGCGGGATAGATGCCGATGCCCCACTGCACGTTACAGGGCTGCTTGTCGAGGTTATCGATGGGCAGGTAGGCTTGCTGCACGGAGGAGGTCACGCCCATAAGCGTGAGGTGTCCACCGGCACTGCTACCCATGATGCCGATGTTGTTCGGGTCGAGGCCGTAGTCGGCGGCTTTGCTCTTCACGAGGCGGATGGCTCGCTGCAAGTCCTGCCAGGCCGAGATGTGCTTCTTCAAACCTGTCTCGGCAGCGGGACGCGGTGTGCGGTAGCGCATCGTCACCACCGCCATACCGAGGCTGTTGAGATAGCGGCGGGCGGGAGCCACCTCGAAACCGTCCGGGCCGTTGCCGTTGTAGCTGCCGCCCGAATAGATAATCTGTATGGCTTTTGTCTTGAGGTTGGCCGGGATGTGCCACTCGATATAGGGCGTGCCTTGGTTCTCCTGGACGTATGGCATCTTGCCGTCGGGCCAGATGTTCTCCTTGACGTACTTCGCGCGGTCGTTGTCGTTGTCGTAACGCTTCATTATCTCCACTTCGGGCTGAATGGGGCCAAGCAATCCCATCTGCTGCAGGAACTCGATGCCGCGCTCCAGGCCGAAGGCACCGTGTCCCTTGCCAGGATAGAGGTGCAGCTCTGCGGGTATCTTCCGCTTGCGCAGCTGGCGGAACACCATCGTGGAGGCATTGGGGCTGTAGGGGTCGTTGCCACCGTGGTGCAGACTCATGGGACAGGTCTTCTCGTCGAAGTGGAAGATGGTGTCGAGCTTGACATCAGGCCCATAGCCGAGGCGCACGTTCGGTGTGCCGCCCTCGCTGTCGCTGAGAGCGTAGGCAGGGGCATTGACGATGGCGAAGTTGATGTGGCAAGGCACGTCATCGAGCTTATCGACAGGGGCGTAGGCCGGTGTCTGCGAACTGGTGGCAAGCAGCAGAGCCAGATGCGAGCCTGCCGACATGCTGATGGTGCCTATCTTCTCGGCATCGAAGCCGCGCTTCCCTGCCTCGCTTCTTACCATACGGACAGCCCGCTGACCGTCCTCCCAAGCCGTCTTATAGATGGGCAGCCCCTCGGGACGGGGTGTGCGATAGACGAAGTTGACGCACTGGAAGCCAAGCTCCGTGAAACGCTCCGTCCAGAGACTGATGAGTCTGTTGTCGCAGGTGTTGTTATAGCCGCCGCCAGAGATGAGAATCATGCAGCCGCCGTTGGGCGTGGCGGGCTTCTCCATCCACTCAAGATAGGGCATACGGCTCTTGTCGGGGTTGAAGCCCTCGGCATTGACCTCTGCTGTCATTGCCGCAATCTGCTGGGGCTGCGTGTCGGGCATCTTGCCCTTCGGCCACAGGGCAACGTGCTTGCCTGCCTGAACACTCAGGAATGTAGAAAATAAGAGAATAAGGAAATAAGAAAGCCTCTTCATATTTTGAATTTATTGATTTTGAATTTCGTGCATTCGCGCGAGGTATTTCCCGATGATGTCAAACTCGATGTTGACGACCGAGCCGGGTTTGATGGCATGGAAGTTGGTGTTCTCGAAGGTGTAGGGGATGATGCAGACTTGGAACGTGTCGGCTGTGGGGCGGCACACGGTGAGGCTGACGCCGTTGACCGTCACGCTGCCCTTATCGACGGTGAAGTAGCCGTGCCGGACCATCTCCTTCGTGCTCTCGTACTTGAAGGTGTACTGGTGGCTGCCCTGCTGGTCTTCGACGGCGATGCAGGTAGCTGTCTGGTCAACATGCCCTTGCACAATGTGGCCGTCCAGCCTGCCGTTCATCAGCATCGAGCGTTCCACATTCACCTCGTCGCCCACCTTGAGCAGCCCGAGGTTGCTGCGCTCCAAAGTCTCGCGCATAGCGGTGACGGTGTAGGTTGCGACCGCCTGTCCCTCTTTAGGGGGAGAAAGGCGTACGACGGTGAGGCAAACGCCGTTGTGGGCAATGCTCTGGTCGATGCTCAGTTCATCGACGAAGGGGCAGGTCAGTGTCAGATGCACGTTGTCCTGTTCGTGCTCTATGGCGACCACTCGCGCCATACTCTCTACGATTCCAGAAAACATAGGCTTGTCGTTTATTGCGTTTTCGCCCACAAAGATACGACATTTAATTCATAAATCATAATTCTTCGCTTCGTTTTTTCAAAAACAACGTCTCTTCACCTCGCCACGCAGCTCCTTGCCTCACTCGCTTTCAGGTATCTGTCCGCCTAATACTTGGCTCAAAAGACACAGGAAAAGGGAACAAACCTCCCTTAGACACGCTGTATAATCCTTCGCAGCGCGTTATAAAAGTCCTCGCAGCACGTTACATAATTATTTTCAAGGCTTGGAAATATATTTTCAAGGCGTGATAATATATTTTCAAAGCTTGATAATATATTTTCAAGGCTTGAAAATAGTTTGTAGGCTCGCTGCACAGGGTTTTGTGGCGTGGCACAAGAGACTATGTGCCGTGGAATGCCGATTTTGTGTCGAGGGACAGTTTTACGGTTTATCGTGTATATTTTCCGCTTTTTCCTTGTTTATCTCGCGGAAAATTCTTATCTTTGCAGCGTGGAACTATAATATAATAAGGTACAGCTGTATGTTTCCCCTTATTTTGCTTCTGTCGGCATTGCTTTGGTCTGGCACAGCCGTGGCACAAGATGTCACGAATCCCATTTGGCGAGGAAACTGGCCCGACCCGACGGTATGGGTGGGCGACGACGGACGCTACCATTGCATTGCCACCAACCCCACACGCTCCATAGTGAGCGACGACCTCTTCCACTGGGAAATGAGCGAGGTGGCTCCGGTTGACATCAATTCATGGGGGGCGATGAGCGCCGTTGCCCAACGCTTCTGGGCACCCGATGTGGCGACAGTCGATGGGAAGCGGAACATGTACCTCACGCTCTACAACAGCGCAGAGGACAGCAATATCGCCGTCCTGCAAGAGTATGCGCCCTGCCAGTTCCGCTACGTCGGCATCATCACAAGCAGTCGCGAGACCGGCATACACGACACCATCGACCCCGAAGTAGTGACCGACCCCAAGACAGGCAAGGTGTGGCTCTTCTTCGGCTCCGTGGGCGGCATTCACCGCGTGGAGCTGAACAAGGACGGGCTCTCCCTGAAGGAAGGTGCCAAGTACGAACATGTGGCAGGGCTGAAAGTGGAGGACTGCCCCGACCGCTCGAAAGTCTTCGAAGGCTCGTACCTGCACTGGCACGGCAAATACTGGTATCTGTTCGTAAGTTCCGGCTTCTTTGGCGACCACACTTATCAGCTGAAGGTGGGCAGAGCAAAGAAGCTCACCGACCCCTTCCTCGACCGCGACGGCAACCGCATGGACGAGGGCTTTGCCACGACGGTACTCCGTAGCGACAAGGGCGACCGCTTCTTTGGCCCCGGACACTGCGGAGAAATCTTCAAGGCAAAGGACGGCAACGAATACATCTTCTACCACTGCCATGTGGCAGGCAACCGCAGACAAGGCAACCGCCCGCTCTTCATCTCCCGCATCCAGTGGGACAAGGAGGACTGGCCGAGCCTCTCCCCGACCCTCTCCAGAGGAGAGGCAGGAAAGCCGCAACTCTACCCAACCCGCTTCGAAGAGGAAGAAAAAGAATGAAATAAGTTAATGTAATATAAACCAAGCCAACTTTCACCTCTCCTTTGGAGGGGCAGGGGGAGGCTTCAAATCTTAAATGACCATGACACTCATCAAATCCATCTCGGGCATCCGAGGCACCATTGGAGGACGGGCAGGCGATACGCTCAACCCTCTTGACATTGTGAAGTTCACATCTGCTTACGCCACACTCATCCGCCGCACCACGACGGTGAAGAGCAACAAAATCGTTGTCGGCCGCGACGCACGCATCTCTGGCCCCATGGTCAAGAATGTTGTCTGCGGCACCCTCATGGGCATGGGCTTCGACGTGGTCAACATCGGCCTTGCCACAACACCCACCACGGAGATTGCCGTCACCATGGAAGGCGCTTGCGGCGGCATCATCATCACAGCCAGCCACAACCCCCGCATGTGGAACGCACTGAAGCTGCTCAACTCACAGGGCGAGTTCCTCAACAAGGAGGAGGGCAACGAGGTGCTTCGCATCGCCGAAGCAGAAGACTTCGAGTATGCCGACGTGGATCACCTCGGCTCCTATCGCGAGGACAACACCTACGACCAGAAGCACATCGACATGGTGCTGGGTCTCGACCTCGTGGATGTGGAAGCTGTCAAGAAAGCGAACTTCCGCGTAGCGTTCGACAGCGTGAACAGCGTGGGCGGTGTCATCCTGCCCAAGCTCTTGGAACAGCTCGGCGTGAAGACCGTCACAGGTCTCTTCACAGAACCGACAGGTGACTTCCAGCACAACCCCGAACCTCTCGAGAAGAACCTTGCCGACATCAAGGCTCTCATGCAGAAGGGCGGACACGACATCGCCTTTGTGGTTGATCCCGACGTTGACCGTCTGGCACTCTTCTGCGAGGACGGCACGATGTATGGCGAGGAATACACGCTCGTTACCGTGGCCGACTACATCCTGCAGCACACGCCGGGCAACACCGTCAGCAACCTCAGCTCCACCCGCGCCCTGCGCGACGTGACCCGCAAGTACGGCTGCGAGTACAACGCAGCTGCCGTGGGCGAAGTGAACGTCGTGACGAAGATGAAGGCCACGAATGCCGTCATCGGCGGCGAAGGCAACGGCGGTGTCATCTATCCCGCTGCCCACTACGGCCGCGACGCACTCGTAGGCATCGCCCTCATCCTCACCTATATGGCAAAGAAGGGCATGAAGGCAAGCGAGCTGCGTGCCACCTATCCTCCCTACTTCATTGCCAAGAACCGCATCGACCTCACGCCCGACACAGACGTGGATGCCATCCTCGCCAAGGTCAAGGAACTCTACAAGAACGAAGAGGTGAACGACATCGACGGCGTGAAGATTGACTTCCCCGACAAGTGGGTGCACCTGCGCAAGTCGAACACCGAGCCCATCATCCGCGTCTATAGCGAGGCCAGCACAATGGAGGCAGCCGACGCCATCGGCAAGGAGATAATGGATGTAGTATATAGTATGGCATAACCTTATAACCTAACAACTATGTTAACACAAATCATCAACGCCAAGATTCTGACCCCGCAGGGCTGGCTCAAGAACGGCAGCATCATCCTGCGAGACAGCAAGATACTGGAAGTGACGAACTGCGACCTCGCCGTCATCGGCGCAAACCTCATCGATGCCAAGGGCATGTGCGTCGTGCCTGGCTTCATCGACATGCACGTCCACGGCGGCGGCGGCAGGGACTTCCAGGAAGGCACACCCGAAGCTTTCCGCACGGCCGTTGCAGTCCATGCCAAATACGGCACGACCAGCATCTTCCCGACCCTCAGCAGCAGCACAGTGCCCATGATAGAGAAGGCCGTCAAGACCTGCTCCGAGCTGATGCAGGAGAAGAACTCTCCCATCCTCGGTCTGCACCTCGAAGGCCACTACCTCAGCCCCAACAAGGCTGGCGCACAGATGCCCGAATGGATTAAGAATCCCGACCCCAACGAGTACATCCCCATCGTGGAGCACTCCGACTGCCTGACCCGCTGGGATGCTGCACCGGAGCTTCCCGGAGCATTGCAGTTCGGCAGATACTGTGCAGAGAAGGGTGTCCTGCCCAGCATAGCCCACACCAATGCGGAATACGACGACGTGAAGGCCGCTTTCGAGGCTGGCTTCACCCACGTCACACACTTCTACAACGCCATGCCTGGCTTCCACAACAAGATGGGCTACAAGTACGAAGGCACCGTGGAGAGCGTCTATCTTATCGACGACATGACCATCGAGTGCATCGCCGACGGCATCCATGTGCCGCCCACCATTCTGCGCATGGCCTACAAGATTAAGGGTGTGGAGCGCATGGCACTCATCACCGATGCCCTGGCCGTCGCTGCTGCGCCACCCGACGCAAAGGCATTCGACGACCGCGTCATCATCGAGGACGGCGTTTGCAAGCTCGCCGACCGTACCGCCCTTGCTGGCTCCATCGCCACCACCGACCGCCTTGTCCGCACGATGGTGCAGCAGGCCGAAGTGCCTCTGGAGGATGCCGTGCGCATGGCAAGCGAAACGCCCGCACACATCATGGGTGTCTTCGACCGCAAGGGCGCATTGGCACGCGGCAAGGATGCCGATGTCGTCATCCTCGACGACAAGCTCAAGGTGCGCTGCGTATGGCAGATGGGTAAGATAATAGAGAACACCCTGTTCTGACAAATGAACCTTTTTAGAAGGTTATGGCTAAAAGCGATGCGCAACACGGCTCTTCGTGAGAAGTTGCGCATCATCATTTTCCAGAGTGACACACCTGCGGGGAAAGCCTTCGATGTAGCCCTGCTGTGGTGCATCGTGACCAGCATCCTGATTGTCGTGCTGGAAAGTATGCAATCCATCCCGCCAACGGCCAAGCTGGTGTTCACCGTGCTGGAGTACGTCTTCACGTTCTTCTTCACGGTGGAGTACCTCTGCCGCCTCTACTGCTCCGACAAGCCGCGCGACTATGCCCTGAGCTTCTTCGGCATCATCGACCTGCTGAGTACGTTGCCGCTCTACATCGGATGGGTGTTCGGCCCTGTGCGCTACCTGATGGTGGTGCGCACGTTCCGCCTCATTCGCGTCTTCCGCGTGTTCAAGCTCTTCAGCTTCCTGCAGGAGGGCGACCTGCTGATGCGCTCCATACTCATCAGCGCGCCAAAAATCGGCGTATTCTTCCTCTTCATGGTCATCATGGTCATCAGCATGGGCACACTCATGTATATTGTAGAGGGGAACGTCCCCGGCACACCATTCGTCGATATTCCGACAAGCATCTACTGGGCTGTGGTGACGATGACCACTGTAGGCTACGGCGACATCGCCCCCACCACCCTCATCGGCCGTGTGCTCAGTGCCATTGTCATGCTCATGGGCTACACCATCATGGCTGTCCCCACGGGTATCGTCAGCGCACAGATGGTGCACGACCACAAGGGACGGCGCAAGACGGTGCTCTGCCCCGAATGCGGCTCTCCCCTACCCCCCGACGCACACTTCTGTCCTTTCTGCGGATTGAAGCAGGAGGCAAAGGGAAGGGGTCTGGGGAAGGCCACACTGACATTGATATTGCTTCTGCTGATGCCCTGTCTCTCCCTGAATGGAACAGCTCAGGACACTTTGCTCACAGGCTCGGTGATAGGCACGGAAGAGAGCGTCGATTATGAGACTGGCGAGGCAAGCACGACTGTCAACACCGCTGCCGACGCTTTCGACGGCGACCTCTCCACATTCTTTGCCTCCTACGAGCGGAGCAAGACGTGGGTGGGGCTTGACCTCGGCGAGCCACACGTCATCACCCGCGTTGGATGGTCGCCGCGCGAGGGCAGCTTAGGGCCGAAGCGCGTCCTGCTGGCGCTCTTCGAGGGCGCAAACAGCCCGGACTTCATGGACGGCGTACCCCTTTACCTAATAGACAAGGAAGGCACCGTCGGCACGATGAGCTATGCCGACGTGAATGTGTCAAGAGCGTTCCGATACGTCCGCTACATCGGCCCGGCCGACGCGCGATGTAACATAGCGGAGGTGGCATTCTATGGTCATGCCGGCGAAGGCGACGACACGCAATTCTATCAGCTCACCAACCTGCCAACCGTTTCCTTTCACACTGCCGATAACATCGACCCCTACGACAAGGTGAACGAAATCACCTCTTCCTTCACCATCATCTATGCCGATGGCACGATGATTCAGGAAGAGACAGGCACCTCGCGGCTGCGCGGCAACGCCAGCATGTCCTTTCCCAAGAAGCCCTACCGCATCAAGCTGGACAGCAAGAAGCACATGTTCAAGAACAGCGACATGCGTTCTCCCGCCAAAGCCAGGAAGTGGACACTCATCAACAACTACGGCGACAAGTCATTGATGCGCAACCTGGTCAGCTTCGAGGTGTCCCGCAGATTGAAGATGCCCTACACCCCTTGGTGCAAACCTGTGGATGTCATCGTCAACGGAGAATACAAAGGCTGCTATCAGTTGACAGACCAGATAACCATCGACAAGGAGCGCGTGAACATCACAGAGATGGAGCCGACAGACATTGAAGGCGAAGCATTGACAGGCGGCTACCTGCTGGAGCTCGATGGCTATGCCTATCAGGAAGCATCGATGTTCACCAGTGCAGCAGGCAGTCCTGTCACCATCAAGAGCCCCGATGAAAACGACATCGTGCCAGAGCAGGCTGAATACATACGTCGCGAGTTCAACCTGATGGAGGCAAAGATACTGGCTTCCAACTTCGACGACCCTGTCTTGGGCTACCGCTCCAAGCTCGACGAGAAGAGCCTCCAAAGCTATTGGCTGGTGGAGGAGCTGACAGGCAATCCCGATGCTTTCCACAGCTGTTACATCAGCAAGGACAGGGGTGTGGACAAGTTAAGGGTGGAGACCGTCTGGGACTTTGACCTGGCCTTCGACAACGATAGCCGCTTCTATCCCAACAGGGACTATGGCGACTACCTCTCCCTGGCGCGAGGCGGTGCAGGCAATTCGCGTTCCCTGCTCAAGCGTATCTTCACAGACCAAGCCTTTTGCGACTCGCTCCGCGCCATGTGGGAAACAGCACGGCAGGAATGGGGCATTACCGAGGAGAGCCTCATCGCATACATCGATTCCACAGCCCAGGAGCTGCAACAGAGCCAACGCCTCAACTTCATGCGCTGGCCTATACTCAACAGCGTGCAACATCTGAATCCGCGTGTGGCAGGAACATACGAGGGGGAAGTGGAATACCTGCGCGAATATATCCGCGAACGCATTCCGTTCCTCGACCAGCGAACCAAAAACGAGGAAGACGAGGAGCCGGAGGTCATGGAGATTGCCTCGGCAAAGGAGCTGGCAGGCTTCGCCGGCCGTGTCAACGCAGGCGAGACAAAGCTTTGCGCCGTGCTGAAGGCCAACATCGACTTCACCGCCTATCCCAACACGATGATTGGCACCAACGAACCCTACAAAGGGGAGTTCGACGGGGCTGGGCATTCCGTCAAGCTCGCCATGCAGCGCACCACCTCGGATGCAGGTCTCTTCTGCCAGCTGTCGGGCTACGTTCACGACCTTACGACAGAGGGCACCATCACAACCTCCGGGAAGTTTGCCGGAGGCATTACAGCAAAGGCGGAAGATGCCACGATAGAGCGATGCCAGAGCCGAGTCAACATCATCAGCACAGTCAATGGCGACGGCACACACGGCGGCATTGTCGGGGTGTCATACAACGGCACAATTGTCCGCGACTGCCTGATTTGCGGCGACATGCTGGGCAGCCAGACGAACTGCTGCGGCGGTGTGTCGGGCTGGGCAGACGGTCCGACCAGCATCTCCAACTGCCTCATCACGAGCCAATTCTCTGTCGGCACAACAGGAAGTGATTTGTTGTCTCGCAACAGCGGCAAGGTCACCTCTTCCAATAACTTCTACCAAGGCGACTGGGATGCCGCGAATGCCTGCGGTGATGTCAGCTTGCTGACCAATACCCAGCTGACAATCGGCGAGGCTTGCTACATGCTCGAAGGCAAGCAACCGGGCAGCACTTGCTGGCGGCAGACACTTGGAACAGACACGACACCTGTGCCGGACGCCACGCACGACACCGTCTATTGCTCCTCGCATGTGCATTGCGACGGCACCCCCTACTCCACCATAAGCGGCTACTCCAACGATGCCTCACACAACGGTCAGGATGAACACGACTTCCTCGGCAGCGTATGTCAGTACTGCGGTTACGTCGATATGGAAAGTATGCCTCGCGACGAACGCGGCTACTACTGCATCGGTTCGCCAGAAGCGCTCCTCGCGTTCGCTCAAATGGTTGAAAAAGGAACGCTCCCCCTAACAGAGGCAGGGGGAACTCTTTGTGGTGTGCTGACAGAAGACATCGACTTCACGGCCTACCCCACCACGATGATTGGAGCAAGCAAGACCTTCAACGGCACCTTCGACGGCAACGGACACACCATCACCATCGCCCTGAACCGAAGTGCGGACTATGCCGGGCTATTCTGCCACCTGTCGGGCATCGTGAAAGACCTCACCGTGCGCGGCACGATTACCACAAGCCGCAAGTTCGCCGGCCTTGCAGCCAACCTTTTGGGCGGCTCATTGCTCCGCTGCCAAAGCTACATCGACATCCACGGCACCATCAATGGCGACGGCACGCACGGCGGACTGGTCGGCCTCTTCAGCGACGCAGCGGGCATCAGCCAGGTGCAGGACTGCATCTTTGCAGGTAGCATCAGTGGCGACAATCTCAACTGTTGCGGCGGTCTCGTAGGATGGGCTACCGCAATGGGAATCATCTCGAACTGCCTCATGGCAGGCGACATGAACATCGGCACCACTGGCGGCGATGTCATCTGCCGCAACAGCGGCAAAGCCGTCATCCAAGACACATATTATTACACCGATTGGAATGTCTCTGTTCCATCTGCTGCCATCTGCGCCGACAGCTACGACATGACGAGCGGACGGCTGTGCCTTCTGCTCAACGCAGGCAGGACAGGCGACAAGCAAGCGTGGTATCAGACACTCAGCGAAGACCACTTCCCCATACCCGACAACAGACATCTGCCCGTCTGGAGCCATGAAGGCTCCTACATCAACGAAGACCCCGACGGCATCGAAGCAATTCATAATTCACAATTCATAATTCATAACGACGTATCGGCCATCTACGACCTCAGCGGCCGCAAAATGGTAAATGGCAAATGGTTAAATGGTAAATGGCATGGCATTTACATCAAGGACGGCAAGAAGATTATAATTAAATGAGCATAACGGACATAAAACTTAATCAGATAGCCATTCAGCAAATGCAAGTCCTCATGCAAGCAACGGCAGGAACTTGTTGAAGTGATATTGAAATTAGTGCGCAATATATAGACAGATAAACGAAATGATAAACGCAAACGACGTACTTTCAAAGAACACCTCAGACGAAAAGAATGAAATCGTACTGTATCAGCCAGATGAGACAATACGGCTTGAAGTCAGAATGGGAGAAGATTCTGTTTGGCTTACACAGCAGCAGATGGCAGAGTTGTTCAACAAGGACAGAACAGTCATTAGTCGTCATATTCGCAATATATATAAAGAGGAAGAATTAGAACAGGACATCACATGTGCAAAATTTGCACATATGGGTACTGAAGGCGATCAGCAGTATGAGTATACGGCCTATAATCTGGACGTTATCATCTCTGTTGGCTATCGCGTGAAGTCCAAGCGTGGCACCAAGTTCCGTCAGTGGGCAAATAAGGTGTTGAAGGAATACTTGTTGCGTGGCTATGTCGTTAATTCGCGAATTGCAACATTGGAACAGCACGTCGCCAAACAAGATGTTGAGATTCAGGCATTGAAAAACAAGGTCGATTTTTTCGTGCGCACTTCACTACCGCCGGTGGAAGGCATCTTTTATGACGGACAGATATTCGACGCATACACACATATTGTAAGCCTTATCAGGCAAGCCAAGACATCTGTAGTATTGGTGGACAATTACATCGACGAAAACACGTTGACAATGCTTAGCCGTCGAGGAGCAGGTGTCACGGCAACCATCTACACCCGTCCGTTGAACACTCAGCAGCAATTGAATGTCCTGCGTCACAACCAACAATATCCTCATATTGCTATCAACATCTGCCAATGCAACCACGACCGCTTCCTTATTATCGACGATGAAGTGTATGTCTTTGGTGCAAGCCTGAAGGATGCTGGCAAACGTCTTTTCGCCTATATTCGGATGCAAGAAACAAGCGCGACAGACTTGTTGGCAGGAATAAGATAACTAACAAAACAGATTAAGCCAAACCAAACAAACAATATACCTATGAACCATCTTAACATGAAACACACTCTTTTGTGTTTTTGCCAGTTCGCAGGCATTAATGCTTTTGCTTATAACGCATATATTGATGGTATCTATTACAACATTTCTGGAGATGAGGCAGAGGTGACATACCTGAGTAAGCAAACAACAACGGCTGGTTCTATATATTCCTCCAACTATTACGGCGACATCGTCATCCCTGAGACTCTCAACTGGGGTGGCAAGACCTATTCTGTGACGGGTATCACCGACCACGCATTCTATGATTGCGCAGAGCTGACATCTGTCACCATTCCAAAAACCGTGAAGAAAATAGGCGAGCAAGCTTTCTTTCAATGTAGCATGATGACGTCTGTCACCTTGCCTGACAATCTGAAGACCATCGGTAAGGAAGCTTTCTATGGCTGCAAGGGACTGACATCCATCAGCATTCCGAAAGGCGTGACTGCCATCGACGAAGGAGCCTTCTGGACTTGCGGCAGCCTGTCCACCATCACGGTGGATGCGGAGAACATCACATACGATTCGCGAGGTGGCTGCAACGCAATTATTGAGACAGCGACAAACAAGCTTGTTTCCGGCTGCATGAATACGTTCATCCCCGACGACGTGGCAGAAATCGGCAACTATGCCTTCACCAATTGCACCGGCCTGACATCAGTCAGCTTTCCCAAAGGATTAAGGTCAATAGGCAGATATTCCTTCTGCTTCTGCGAAGGTTTGACCTCCATCCTCATCCCCGACAACGTGACCACCATCGGCAACTCTGCCTTCCGCGAGTGCTACGGCCTAAAGAGCTACGTCCTCGGAAGCGGAATACAGCGCATTGACAACGGCGCATTCGATGTCAACCAGCCTCGAAACATGCTCGTAAGAGCCACTACGCCGCCTACCATCTACAGGTACACCTTCTCCTCGTTTACTTTCGAGCGAACGATGCTTTACGTTCCCACCGGTACACTCGACGATTATCAATATGCAAACATCTGGTACGGGTTCGACAACATACGCGAAACAGCATTGACAGAGGAAGACGTTTCGGAGCAGCAAGCTTACACGTTGATGGATGCCAACACGTTTACCTATTCCGTCTATGACCCAGTGAATGATTGCATCGGCACTATTAACTCTTTCAGCGGCATCATTGAAGACAACCCTAATCATAGTTGGCAGATGATTGAGGCAGATGGAACACATTACCTTTATAATATAGGTGCGAAGAAGTATGTCAAGAGAAACGGCAACCGCCTTGACCTGACAGACACGCCTGAACCTATCGAAATGGAAGACAGCGACAACGGCATCATCCTCGGTGCACAAACGAACCAGCAATGGGCATTGGTCAGCAACGAACGCATGAATGTTGCGCAAGCTGCCATTGAAGAAGTGACAGGAATCAGGAGCCTCACCCCAGCCTTCTCACAAGGAGAGGGAGACATATACGACCTCAGCGGCCGCAAAACAGATGTTGGCAAATGGCCTCATATATATATAATGAATGGAAAGAAGTATGTCAAGTATTAACGATAGAGTCAGGCTGCTGCGGAATTATTTGCTGAGGAATGGGCTTTGTGCTTTCATTTTCCCCAGCACTGACCCGCATCAGGGCGAATATGTGCCGGAGCATTGGATGACGCGGCAATGGATAAGCGGTTTCGACGGCAGCGCAGGAACAGCGGTCGTCACGCTTTCCGATGCTGCTCTTTGGACGGACAGCCGCTACTTTATTGCTGCCGAAGCGCAACTCAAAGGCACGCCATTCCAACTGATGAAAGACGGACTGCCAGAAACACCGAGCATCGAAGAGTGGCTCTGTGAAAAGGTGAAAAGGTTAAAAAGTGAAAAGGTGAAAAACCTTGTAGTGGGAATTGACGGCGAGGTCTATACCCCAGAAGACATTGAGCAGATGGAAGCAGCTTTTGGCAAGGCTGGCATCAAGCTTCGCACGGACTTAGACCCTGCGGAGGAGCTGTGGACTGACCGTCCACCCATCCCAAAGAACAAGGTGGAGATTCAGCCGCTGGAGTTTGCCGGAGAAACTGCCCAAAGCAAGATAGAGCGCGTCCGCCAAGCTTTGAGGGAGAAAGGGGCAGACAGCATCCTCATTTCCCAGCTTGACGAAATCGCCTGGCTCCTCAACCTTCGTGGCTCGGACGTGCATTGCAATCCTGTGTTTGTGAGCTATGTCCTGCTCACGCTCGATGAAGTGACACTCTTCATTGACGAAGAGAAACTGGACGACAGTGTAAGGAACTACCTTAAAGAAATTGGAGTGAAGGTGAAGCCATACAAAGACCCTTCTAAATCTCCCCTTAAAGGGGAGACTCCAAAAGTCCTCCCTTTAAGGGAGGGTTCGGGTGGGTCTTTAATCTCTTCTTTGAAATCCATCAAGAACGCTGCCGAGATTGAGGGCTTCCGCAGGGCAATGATAAGGGACGGCGTGGCGATGGTGAAGTTCCTGCGTTGGTTGAAGCCTGCCGTAGAAATGGGTGGCGAGACGGAACTCAGCATCGACCGCAAGCTAACGGCTTTGAGGGCAGAGCAGCCTCTTTATCGAGGGCTTTCTTTCGACACCATAGCTGCATACGGCCCGCATGGGGCGATTGTCCATTACGAGGCAACGCCCGAGACAGATGTCCCCCTCGAACCCAAAGGACTGCTGCTGCTCGACAGCGGCGCACAGTATCAGGACGGCACGACCGACATCACACGAACCATCGCGCTCGGCCCGCTTACCGATGAGGAACGCCTTGACTACACGCTTGTCCTCAAAGGACACATCCGCTTGGCACTGACGCGCTTCCCCGACGGCATCAGCGGCACACAGATTGATGCGCTGGCACGCTACGCCATGTGGCAGCACGGCATCAACTACGGACACGGCACAGGACATGGTGTCGGCTCTTACCTCTGCGTCCACGAAGGGCCGCATCAGATACGCCACACATGGAAGCCCGCGCCGCTCCATGCCGGCATGACCGTCACGAACGAGCCTGGCATCTATCGCGCTGGCAAGCATGGTGTCCGCATCGAGAACACAATGCTCATCGTAGAGGATGGCGAAACTGAGTTCGGCAAGTTCCTCCGCCTCGAACCCCTCACGCTCTGCCCCATCGACCTCACGCCCGTCATCTGGGACATGATGACGCAAGAGGAAGTGGACTACATCAACGCATATCACAAGAAAGTGTATGATGCACTTGCGCCATACTTAAATGAAGAAGAAAGAATGAGCCTCCCCCAACCCCTCCAAAAAGCCTCCCCCTGCCCCTCCAAAGGAGGGGAGAACAAAATAGTTAAATAATAAATAAATAGTAAATCGTAAATCGTCAAATAGTAAATAACAAAGATGGCAATCATAAAGACTCTCAAGGGGATGCCCGCTCCCCGATTCGGCAAGCACTGCTACTTCAGCGAAGGGGCAGTGATAGTGGGCGACGTAGAGATGGGCGACGACTGCACCGTCTGGTTCAACGCCGTTGTCCGTGGTGACGTGCATTTCGTCAAGATAGGCAACCGCACAAACATACAGGACAACTCCTGCATCCATACGCTCAACGGCAAAGCACCCTGCATCCTGGGCGACGACGTGACCATCGGGCATTGCGTCACGCTGCACGGCTGCGAAGTCCGCGACGGCGCTTTGGTCGGCATGGGCGCAACGGTACTCGACCACGCTGTGGTGGGAAAAGGTGCCATCGTGGCAGCAGGCGCACTCGTCTTGAGCAACACACAGATAGGCGACGGCGAACTATGGGGTGGCGTGCCAGCCAAGTTCATCAAAAAGGTTGACCCCGAACAGGCACAGGCCCTCAACAAGACCTACGCCCGCCATTACATCGAGTACAGCGACTGGTTCCGCGAAGCGGATAGCGACCCGAAAAACACACAGAACGTGACACGCAGCGAAGACTACAAATGAAGACAAGAATCCTGACGATTGCCCTCGCGCTTATTGCCATTTCCATTCCGGTTCATGCGCTTGTGAATGGGCGTTCCTTGACCACTACGCTCAAGGAGCTATACACAGAGTTGCGTGAGGTATGCCTTACGCAGTCGGAAGCGCAGCAGCGTTTCAACGACGACAACGAGCGCCAGCATCAATGTCTGGTTGATGCCATCAAGAAGTCCGACAAACTCTCCATCCTGCTCTACACGCAAGAGCAGGACATGACTTTCGACCTCGCATACGCCTTGAAGAAGGTCACAGAGGAATACAACAACTTCGGCAGCAACAGAAAGCTCTACGACCAAGTCGTAAACAGCCTGAACATAGAAATAGACCGCTATGCCCGCCTCATTGAAGCGCTTCGCCGATTCCCTCCCGTGATACAGGAAATCGAGACCGAGCATCTGACTGACAGCCTGATGAGCCATAGCGACTCGCTGGCTATGCCCATCCCCGGCACAGCATCTTCTTTGGAGAACGAAGTGATTCGGATTGCTGCCCGAGACACCCTGCCTGCTCCTTTTGTCTTGGAAGAAGAAGGAGAAGCCTACAGGGACTCCTGCATCATCTATGCCTCAGAACTCCTGATGATGAACATCAACAACCTATCTGTCGCATTGGCAGATAGCGCACACTATCAGGATGTCTATCAGTACATAACGGAAGCTCATGCATACGCAAAAACACGCTATCATGAGCTTGAGAGATATGTCTTTGTTGAAGGACAGACACCCTTCACGGAGATATTGGCGCATCGCAATCACTATTGGAGTAAAACCAAGACAGACCTGCGCAAGCAGTATAGCTTAAAAGAATTGAGTTTGGCTATTCAGAAATCAGAGCCAACGGATTCCACAGCCGTGGATACCAACGGAGACGATGAAGCCTGGTTACTATCAATCTATAACAGCAAGGCCGAGAACACCTTGTTGGTTTTTATCTGCTTCCTTCAGCTTGCATGTCTGGCGCTTACCTGGCTTTTGGCCTACATCGTTATCTGGATACTATGTCGTTTTAAGAAGATTAAGCGGTTAGTCACGGAGAAGAGAAGGTCAACTGTCGCAATACTTACAGGCACCACTTTCTACTTCCTGGTCTTTGCATTCGTCTGGGGAGGCGACGAATACATCCAACTTAGTGTCGAGCACATCAACACTTTCCTCTGGTTGCTCATGGTCATCTTCGGCTCCCTGCTTCTGAGGGTAAAGACAGAGCAGATTAAGCACAGCATCAAGCTCTACATGCCGACCATCTTCATCACGCTGATTATCATCGTCTGCCGCATCACTTTCATCCCGGACAGGCTGCTGGTTCTCTTGTTCCCGCCCATCCTGCTCCTGATTACGTTGAGGCAACTGTTCTTCTGCATCAAGAAAAGCGGCAAGGCCACACCTATCGACAGCTTGCTTGGATGGATTTCCCTGGCCATCTACTTCATCGCCTTCGTCTTTTCTTTCGCTGGCTACACCTTTGTTGCCCTGCTCATCCTGGTCGGCTGGTACTTCCTGCTGGCTGTCTGGCTTACTTTTGTTTGCATTTCCGACCTGCTCGACCGATACAAGACACGTTGGCTCGACAAGAAAGTGGCTGCCATGCGGAGACGCATTACATACGTGACAGGCGAAGACCGCGAACCGCTGCTCTTCGGCGCTACTTGGTTCTACGATTTAATTCGGCAGGTCGTCATCCCAACCCTGCTGCTTACCTCCTTGCCTTTATGTTTGCGCTTGGCTTTGGACATCTTCGACTTCGACGACCTATACATCATAATCTATCACAATCCCTTCGTCCACCTATTGGATAAGGATGGATTCGACACCCTTTGCATCTCAGGCCGGAGCATCGTGCACCTCCTCATCCTCTTCTGTATCCTGAGATATGTTAGCCGAGCCGTCCATGCCCTTTGGCGCTATATCCGCTACACATCCTACATGCGCAAGCACAAACGCACCACCATCCGCGTCAATGAAATCAACCTCTCTTTGGGAAACAGCATCATCACGGCCTTGATATGGATGACGTATGCCGTAGTGGTTGTCACGGTATGGAAGATTCCCACAGGTTCGATGGGTCTCGTGGCAGGAGGTCTGTCGGCGGGTATCGGTCTCGCGCTCAAGGACACCATCAACAACTTCATCTATGGCCTCCAGCTCATGGGCGGAAAGCTCAGGGTGGGAGACTGGATTGAGTGCGATGGCGTGCGCGGCAAAGTGACTTCCGTCAACTACCAATGTGTGCAGGTAGAGACCATCGAGGGGACAGAAGTCTCTCTTCTCAATTCCTCTCTCTTCGGCAAGAACTTCAACAACCTCACCCGCAGCAACTCCTACGAACTGACCATAATCAGCGTCGGGCTGACTTACGGAACAGAGGTCAACACGGTTCGCAAGGTGCTCGTAGAAGCCATGCAGAAGATGCGGACGAAAGACCACTATGGCAGGGAAATCGTAGATCCGAAGTATGGCATCTATGTGGTAGTCAAAAACATGGGCGACAGTGCTGTGGAAATCGCTGTTAAGCAGTACGTCCTTGTGGCCGAGCAAATCGCATACGTGGATAGCTCGAAGGAAGTCATTTACGATGCGCTCAAAAAAGCAGGCATCCCCGTTGCCTTCCCGCAACGCGATTTGCACCTGGTCGGCGAAACGACACTGCCCCCCAGACCAAAGCGACAGCACAAGACGGGTCCTAAGAACACGAACTAATTGTCACCGAACCTGCATTACACGGCTTTTACTTATAGGATGTATATTTTTTACACGATGGGTGTAACGGTTGAGAATGCTGCCGTCTGGAACCGTCAAGCAATGTCGGAGACCATTGGATAATAAAGCCTGTTTTGGTCTCTTACATGTTTCCTGTTTGTTCTGAGCTTCTTTGGAGGATGCACTCAAATTCTGAGCTACGGGCAAACGGATCGTACAGATAGACCGTAGTAGCAGAGGCCTCATTCTTATCTCTTTTGTATATTTTTCACTATTCACTTTCTACTTTTCACTTTTTGTTGTACCTTTGCAGCCGTATTTATTAGCTTTTGAGATAAAAATGAAGTATTTCTTCCCTGCGGCACTATTGTGCCTGTGCCTCGTGGCTTGCAACACGCAGAAGGAGGCTGAGACAAAGACAAGCACCGTGACGAACCCCATTCCATTGAAGTTCGGCGACCCCTTCCTGCTGCACGCCAGCGACGGACGCTACTACATGTACGGCACATCGCTGGGCGACGGTTTCGAGGCTTTCGTCAGCGACGACCTCGTCCAGTGGGATTCCTGTGGGCAGGTCTATAAAGGCGGCGACTCCACGCAGTGGAACCTCGACTGCTTCTGGGCACCTGAAGTCTATGAGCGCGACGGCAAGTACTACCTCTTCTTCAGTTCCAACTACCGCGAGAACCCGACAAACGAGGGCGAGAACTTCAAGATAGGTGTTGCTGTGAGCGAGTCGCCGGCAGGTCCCTTCACAGACCTCTACGACCGCCCCATCTTCAACCCCGAATACCCCATCATCGATGCCAACGTCTATTTCGACGACGAGCAGGGCAAGTGCTATCTCTACTTCAGCCGCTGCTGCTACAAGCACGCTGTGGAGAGCGAGATTGCCGACAGCCTGCGCGAGGCAGGCAGCTTCCAGGAGATTGAGGAGAGCTGGGTGTATGGCGTGGAGCTGAAGCCTGACTTCAGCGGTGTCATTGGCGAACCCGTGTTGCTGCTCTGCCCGCCCACCAAGCTCAACGACCGCCAGAGCGAATGGGAGAGCCGCAGCGCCACGCATGGTGAGGTGAACCGCCGCTGGACGGAGGGCAGCTTCCTCTTCCGCGAAGGCGACACATATTATATAATGTATAGTGCGAACCACTACGGCGGGCAGTACTATGCCGTCGGTTATGCGACGACCACGAATCCCCTCGGTCCCTTCACGAAGGCAGAGAACAATCCCGTCTTGCAGGAGAACGTGAGCCGTGGCGGGAATGTCATGGGCACAGGCCATAACATGGTGCTGACCATGCCCGACGGCAACCGCTACTGCGTCTATCATGGCCGCATGACAAGCAATCCCGACGAGCGTGTCGTCCTGATAGACAAGCTTAACATCAGCGAAGACGGCATCCTCACCGTTGATGGCCCGACAACCGAACCTAAAAGCCTCACCCTAACCCTCTCCAAAGGAGGGGGGAAATAAAGCTAAATGAACAATCCATTCCATTTCATTGATTCTCCCCTCCTTTGGAGGGGTCGGGGGAGGCTGCTTCTCCTTTTTATATTTGTCAGTCTGTCTGCTTTGCCGCAAGGCCGCAAGCTGACGGGAACCGTCATAGGCACGTCCAAAGGCTATGACTACGACAGAGGCGCAAATTCCTCCACCGTCAACATTCGCGACTGGGCTTTCGACGGCGACCTCTCGACCTACTTTGCTGGTTCCTCCACCTCAAACAGTTGGGTAGGCCTTGACTTGAAGAAGCCGTATGTCATCACGAAGGTAGGCTTTGCCGCAGGCACACGTAGCAACGGCCCGGAGCGCACACAGCTTGGTCTTTTCGAGGGTGCCAATCAGTCGGACTTCTCCGATGCCCTGCCCCTCTTCCTGATTAAGGAGGCTGCGCCTTCGGGCGAGATAACATACGCCAATGTGGGTGTGTCGCGTGCCTTCCGCTATGTCCGCTACAAAGGCATCAATGGGTCCCGCAGCACAATGGCGGAGCTGGAGTTCTGGGGCTATACTTCGGAGGGCAGCGACAACCAGTTCTATCAGGTGACAAACCTGCCGACGGTGGTCATTCATACTGCCTCTGGAAGCGACCCCGTTGATAAGGTCAACGAACTGGAATCGCACATCAGCGTTATCTCCGACGGCGGCAAGACCATCCTGCAGCACGACGGCACTTCGCGTCTGCGCGGCAACAACTCGATGACGCACCCGAAAAAGCCTTATCGCATCAAGTTCAGCGAGAAGCAACGCCCCTTGGATGCCCCTGCCAAGGCAAAGAAATGGACGCTCATCAACAACTACGGCGACAAAACCCTCCTGCGCAACTGTCTGGCCTTCGAGATAAGCCGACGCATGGGCATCGGCTACACGCCCTGGTGCCGACCGGTGGATGTCATTATGAACGGAGAGTACAAGGGCTGCTACCAGTTCTGCGACGCCATAGACATCCGCAAGCATCGCATCGACATCCACGAGATGGACAGCACGTGCACGGAAGGCGACCTCCTGACGGGCGGCTATCTCATCGAGATTGATGCCTACGCCTCGAAGGAGCCGAAGTACTTCAACTCCACACGCTCCACCCCCGTCACCGTCAAATACCCCGACGATGACGAAATCACGACGGAACAGTTCAACTACATCCGCTCGTACTACAACACCTTCGAGACCTCCCTCTACAAGACAAACTGGAAGGATTTTGAGCAGGGCTACCGCCAGTACCTCAACCTGCCCAGCTTCCAGCGGCACTTCCTCGTGGGAGAGCTGTCGGGCAATACCGACACCTACTGGAGCACCTATATGTACAAGGACCGCTACGACACACAGTTCTATGTGGAACCCGTTTGGGACTTTGACCTCGCCTTCGAGAACGACAACCGCACCTATCCCATCTGCAACCAGACGGACTACATCTACCGCACCAAAGGGTCGTCTGCCGGCAGCTTCAAGTCCATCGTTGACCGCATCATCATCACCGACACCGAGTCCGGTGCCAATTTGCGCGAGATGTGGGCGAACGTGCGCTACTTCAACGGCATCAACACCGAGGAGCTGCAGGCATACGTTGACAGCGTGGCAGACGAGCTGATGGAGTCGCAGCGCCTCAACTTCATCCGCTGGCCCATTATGAACACCAAGGTACACCAGAACCCGAAGCTATGGGGCAGCTATGAGGCAGAGGTGAAGAACGTCAGGGACTACCTGTCGCGGCGCATCGTCTGGATGGACAACAAGCTCAAGTACAACGTCCAAGAGTTTGAAGACGACATCGGCCCGCAGCCCGAGATACACATCTGGGGACGACGTGTCTTCATCGGCGGCATAGCCGGCGGCACGCCCTACAACGTGTTCTCCACTCAGGGCGCACTTGAAGCCCAAGGCACCAGCGGCGAAGAAGGGCCGCTGCTCAGCCCGGGCATCCACATCATCAGTATCAATGGGCAGGCCTGCAAGGTTCTGGTAAGATAAGAGGCTGCCCATTATCACACATTAACGACAAACACAGTAATGAAGAAAAAAGAAACAAAAACAGAAACCACCCAAACAGAAGAGACACTCAAAACCAAGCGAGCCACACGGACACGCAAGAAAGCAGAGCCGAAGCCCGCAGAAGAACAGCCACAACAAGCAGAAGCTCCCAAAGAAACTCCGGCAGAAGTTCCAGAAGAGAAACCTGCGGAGAAACCTGTCAGCAAGAAACGCACAAAGAAAGCGACACCACCGGCAGAACCCGCCGAGCCTATAAAGCCCACTGAGCCTATTAAGCCCACAGAACCCATCAAGCCCACCGAGCCCACAAAGCCCATTACCATCCCCTCCATGCCGGATGTCAAGGTGCGCGACTTCTGCGACCTCGCAAACCAAGGAGCCAAGATTCCTATCCTGAACGACCAGCAGATACAGATGCTTACCTGGGAAGAGGCTCAACGCCGCTGCGAAAAGCTCGAGCGTGTGCTCTGCGCCGTCCTCGACTACGACATCGTACTCTCGGACACAAACATCTGGCTTGAGCTTCTCGTGGGACACAGCTCCAGCCACAGCGACCCGCGCGTCAACGCACGCCTCCAGTTTGAGCGCCAGCTCGAGAGCCTCAGCAAGATGATGAAGCGCATCGGCGGACGGTTCATGGTGATGAGCGAGACATACGAGGAAATCGACCGCTTTGCCACATCCAGCGAGCCTGTCAACTACAAGGATGCTGATTGGAGCGACGATGCCCTCTGCCGCAACGTGGCGGCACGTCTGGCAAAACGTCTGATGCTTGCCCAGCAGAAGGAGAACCGTCTGCGCATTGAAGGCATCGGCAGCGAAAGCCATCACGCCTCATTCGCCGACCCTGCCATCATCCGCCGAACCGTTGAGTTCTTCGCCATTGGCAAGAAGGTGCTGCTGCTCACCAACGACACCTCCGTAGGCATCCGCTCCTTAGGCATGTGCGACGACCTGCAGCGTGTCAACGAGATTGACGACAAGACATGGCGCACGGTCTATGAGCCGCAACGCCCCATGGTGCTCACGATGGACGACCTGAAAACCCTCGACACCTATATGCGCCAGTACTACTACCTCTGCACCGCCGCAGGGCGCACATGGATGCAGGACGCACAACCGCGCGAGACCGTGATACTTGACACACCGCTGGAACTCTGGCTCGAAGGCTTCCGCCCTGGCAACCGCAACGAACGCAAAGAACGAAAGGAGCAGGAGCGGAAGGAACAGGAAAGGAAAGAGCAAGAGCGCAAAGAGCAGGAAAGGAAAGAGCAAGAGCGGAAGGAGCTGGAACGCCGCGAGCAGCAGCGTCGTGCCGACCGTGAACGTGCAGCCGAAGCGCGGCGCAAAGCGGAACAAGAAGCCGCAGAGCAAAAGGCAGCAGAACAGGAACGGAAGCAACAGGCAGAAGCTCAACCAACGGAAGAAACCGCTCCCGCAGCAGAGCCTGTGACCATTGAACCTACTGCCGAAGAGACAGCAACTCCCGAAGAAAAGAAGCCCCGCTCACGGCGCGGTGGACGGGGAAGACGAAGCAAGAAGAACAATACAGAAACTGCTTAGTCGCAGCCGAAGATGTCGCGAGTATAGACCTTGTCCTTCACGTCATCTAAGCAGGCTTCGTAGCGGTTGGCGACAATGGCCTGCGACTGCTGCTTGAAGGCTTCGAGGTCGTTCACGACACGCGAGCCAAAGAAGCTCTCGCCGTCCTGTAGCGTCGGTTCATAAACGATAACCTCGGCACCTTTTGCCTTGATGCGCTTCATGATGCCCTGGATGGCCGACTGGCGGAAATTGTCGCTGCCCGACTTCATGGTCAGGCGGAAGACACCGATGACGCAATGCTGTTCGTTCTGGCTGCTCCACTGGGCATTCTCGCTATAATAGCCCGCCATGCGGAGCACAGCATCGGCAATGTAGTCCTTGCGCGTGCGGTTGCTCTCCACGATGGCCGTCATCATCTGCTGCGGCACATCCTGATAGTTGGCCAAGAGCTGCTTGGTGTCCTTGGGCAGGCAGTAGCCGCCGTAGCCGAACGAAGGATTGTTGTAGTGCGTGCCGATACGCGGGTCGAGACCGACGCCACGGATGATGGCCTTCGGGTCGAGACCCTTCACCTCGGCATAGGTGTCAAGCTCGTTGAAGTAGCTGACGCGCAGAGCCAGATAGGTGTTAGCAAAGAGCTTGACAGCCTCTGCTTCCTTCATGCCCATGAAGAGCGTGTCGATATTCTCCTTCTCAGCACCTTCCTGCAAGAGCTTGGCAAATATCTCAGCGTATGCCTTGGCATCGGGATTGCCAATAGCTGTAATGGCAGCATTCTCTTCGGTGAAATTATTGTCGCTTATCTCGATGGTCTTGGGATAACCGACGATGATGCGCGAGGGATAGAGGTTGTCGTAGAGTGCCTTGCTCTCGCGCAGGAACTCGGGCGAGAAGAGCAGGTTGAACTTCTTCCCCTTCAGCTCCGGCTTGTAGAGGAACTTCAGGGCATACTTGGCATAGAGGCTGCGGCAATAGCCCACGGGGATGGTACTCTTGATGACCATCACGGCATCGGGGTTGACGCTGATGACCAGATTGATGACGTCCTCGATATGGTGCGTGTCGAAGAAGTTCTTCACCGGGTCGTAGTTGGTGGGTGCGGCAATCACGATGAAGTCGGCATCACGGTAAGCTGCAGCACCGTCGAGCGTGGCTTTCAGATGCAGTTCCTTCTCTGTCAGGTATTTCTCGATGTATTCGTCCTGAATGGGTGAAATACGGTTGTTTATCTTCTCCACTTTTTCGGGGATGACATCCACTGCCGTCACCTCGTGGTGCTGACTGAGCAGCGTGGCAATGGACAAGCCGACATAACCCGTGCCTGCCACCGCTATTTTAAGGTCTTTGAAGTCTCTCATCGTATCATTTACCATTTAATGATTTACCATTTACTATTTTATTGTGCAAAGATACGAAATAATCTTTAATACCTAATCTCTAATCCAAATAATTTTTGTACCTTTGCAAATAAATGGTAAATGGTAAATGATTAAATGGTATAATAAAAGGTGACCTTTGCTGACATCATAGGACAGGAAGAGGTGAAGCAGCATCTCGTGCGGCTTCTCTTTGAGAACAAGCTGCCGCACGCCCTCATGTTCTGCGGGCCGAAGGGTGCCGGCAAGCTGCCGCTCGCCCTTGCCTTCGCACAGATGCTCCTCTGCCAGCATCCCACCGACGATGGTGCCTGCGGCTCTTGCTCCGACTGCCACATGACTTCCCTTTGGGCGCATCCCGACTTGCACTTCTCCTTCCCCGTCTATAAGGCCAAGAGCACCGACCATCCTGTCTCCGACGACTACCTGCAGCAATGGCGCGAACTGATAAGCAGCTCCCCCTACTTCGACACGGAGGATTGGCTCGAAGCCATTGGAGCGGAGAACCAGCAGATTGTCATCTATGTGCAGGAGAGCGACAACCTGCAGAAGAAACTTGCCCTCAAGTCGAGCCAAGGGGGACGCAAGGTCGTTATCATCTGGTTGCCGGAACGAATGAACGAGCAGACAGGCAACAAACTCCTGAAGCTCATCGAAGAGCCACCCCTCGGCACACACTTCCTGCTCGTCAGCCAAGAGCCTGACCTCGTGCTCGGCACCATACAAAGCCGTGTGCAGCGCATCAACGTCCCTGCTCTCCCCGAGGAGGTCATCAGCGAAGCTCTGCAAAAACGGCACAACATGCCGAAGGACGATGCAGACCTCCTGGCACACATTGCGCAAGGCAGCTATACCGAAGCCTTGAAGCGTATGCAGCGCGACTCGGAGCAGCAGCTCTTCTTCGACCTCTTCGTGCAGCTGATGCGTCACAGCTACGCACGCCGCATCAAAGAGATGCACCAATGGTCGCTCGCCGTGGCAGAGCTTGGCCGCGAGCGGCAGAAGCGTATGCTCGAGTACTTCCAGCAGCAGTTGCGCGAGAACTACATCTACAACTTCCACCAGCCACAAATGAACTTCCTCGGTCGCGAGGAGGAGAACTTCAGCACACGCTTCGCCCCGTTCATCAATGAGCGCAACGTCGTGGGCATTATGAACGAACTGAGCGATGCCCAGCGCGACATCGCACAGAACGTCAGTGCACGCATGGTGTTCTTCGACCTCGCACTGAAAATGATAGTGTTATTAAAAGAATAAAAAAGACCCACCCCCGCCCCTCCCTTAAAGGGAGGAAGGAAGTCTCCCCTTTAAGGGGAGATTTAGAGGGGTCTAAAGAGATTATGGAAAATAACTTTTTAAGCGGCGAACGCGGGCATGGATTCTCTGCCCAGAGTGCCAACACCGGGCACTACGCCCAACTCAACACATACGACTATCTGGCCGACGTGCCTGGCAACAACGAGGTCACAGACCTTGTCGAGGTGCAGTTCAAGAACACGCGCAAGGCCTACTTCCACAACACAGAGAACCTGCCCCTGAAGAAGGGCGACATCGTGGCTGTGGAGTCCAATCCCGGACACGATATCGGCGTGGTGTCGCTGACAGGCAAGCTTGTGCCGCTGCAGATGAAGCACGCCAACTTGAAGGCAAACGAGGAGATTCGCAAGATATACCGCTTGGCACGGGAGAATGACATGGAACGCTATGCCGAGGCCAAGGCTCGCGAGCACGACACGATGATACAAAGCCGGCAGATAGCCAAAGACCTCGGGCTGGAGATGAAGATAGGCGACGTGGAGTATCAGGGCGACGGCAACAAGGCCATCTTCTACTACATCGCCGACGGGCGCGTCGATTTCCGTCAGCTCATCAAGGTGCTGGCCGACACCTTCCATGTGCGCATCGAGATGAAGCAGATTGGCGCACGCCAGGAGGCAGGGCGCATCGGCGGCTTCGGCCCTTGCGGACGCGAGCTGTGCTGCGCCGGCTGGCTCAAGAACTTCCAGAGCGTCGGCACGGGAGCGGCACGCTTCCAGGACCTCAGCCTCAATCCGCAGAAGCTTGCCGGACAGTGCGCCAAGCTCAAGTGCTGCATGAACTATGAAGTTGACCAGTACGTCGAATGCTTCCGCAAACTGCCACCGCGCGACGTGATGCTCTACACGCAGGACACCGACTACTACCACTTCAAGGCGGACATCCTGTCACAGCGTGTCACCTACTCCACCGACCGCCGCAACGCCGCCAACCTTGTCACCATCAGCGCAGAACGTGCACACGCCGTCATCGAGATGAACAAACGCGGCGAGAAACCCCTGTCGCTTGAGGAGGGCGGACACAAGATGCCGGAACGTCCTATCGACCTCGCCACACAGGAAGACCTCAACCGCTTCGACAACAAGAAGAAGCGCAAAAAGAAGCACAAGAACAAACCGCCCCGCAACAACGAATAACTAACATATAATAGAAACAACGGATTGCACGGATTATACGGATTATTATATTGAAACCACGAATTACACGAATTACACGAATTATTGCATCCAGACACGGCACAGCATGTTCCCGACATAAAGGCGCAACCAATCCATGTAATCCGTGCAATCCGTTGTTAAATAAACAATCATCAATTCGTGCAATTCGTGTAATTCGTGGTTAAATACGACAATCATCTTTCCGTGTAATCCGTGTAATCCGTTGTTCTGAAATATCATGTGCCGTTCGTTGTTCCTCCCTTTGATTGGTCTGTTCTTGTCTTCCTGTACAAGCAACACATTATATCACAGTTACAAGCCGTTGCCCAAAGAGGGTTGGGAGCGGAGCGACACTGTGTGCTTCGACCTGCCACGGGTTGAAGATGACTTTAGCGGCACACTCACCATCGGGCTGCGCACGACGGCGCATGTCGGCATTCTGGATGTTGTGCTTGCCGTGGAACAATGCGACGGGACGGGAGCCGTTTGCCGATGTGACACCGTCCGCTACCCTCTGGCGGATGCCGAAGGCAATGCCCTGACAGGCGGTGTCAACATCCACCAGTACGAGACGCAGCGCCTGCCCCTCCTTTTGCGAAAAGGCAAAAGCACAAGCGTCCGCATCCACCACCTTATGAGGCACGAAACCCTCTCAGGCATCACGGAGCTTGGCATAAGGCTGACGCATTGATTCGCGTATTATACAAGAAGCCCCGGAGTCTTGCTTTTTTGAGCAAGTGTCTCCGGGGCTTCTTTCGTTTAACTATCTGTGAAGCAAAGAGGCATTATTACTCTTCGTCCCAGATTTCCCAAGCGTCGTCTTCTTTGGTCAGTGCCTGACCGCCGTCAACGGTGGTGTTACTGTTGATTGCCAGGCTCTCTGCCAGCATCTGTGCTGCCTGAGCCTCTTCAACCTGCATGGCAGGATTCAAATATGTCTTCTTCATAATTTAAGATTTAGAGAATAAGAAAATAAGAAAAGGATGCACCCTCTCTTATTTTCTTAATTTCTATATTTCTTATTTAACCATTACCTTCTTGCCATTGACGATGTTCACGCCCTTCTGCATCTTCTGGATACGCTGACCGGCAATGTTGTAGATTACGCCGTCAACTGTCAATTGTGCATTTTCAATTGTACGGATGCCAGTTGGGTCTTCGCCCGGGAACCAGAAGTAGAATGCCTTAATATCAGAAGAAAGCTCCAGGTAAGCCTTACCAGCCTTGATGGTGCCTTTATCTGCCTCATAGAAGGCAACAGGATAACCACTACCTTCCTCCTCGGGATCAACCTTAGCCAGCACATACTTGCCAGCAGCGGCGATGTCCTCAGCAGCACCCTTCAAGACGTTATTCTCGAAAGAGGCATCCTGCGTTTCTGCCTTGACGAGGGCTTCGCTGCCATTGACTTCGTCATCAAAGATTACAAGAGCATCATCAGGTACTGGTATCTCGGTTTCGGGAACTACAAACTCGTAGATAGCAGGAGCACCCTTCAGGATAACAGGAGTAGCTGCGGGAATTGTACCACCGACCTCACTCAGCTTCAACCATTTTTCCTCAAACTCGGCGATGTATGCAGTAACGCCTGCGGGAACGGTAACGTCGGCATTGTCAACGAACAGCGTTGCATAGCCAGCATCGGTAATCTGGACAACAACAGGCTTAGTAGTATTAAGTGTAGGATAAGCATCTGCTCCGAGGTCCTGACGGAAGGCGATACCAAGGTTAAGAACAACCTCGCTGCTTGCGAGCTGCTCGTCAGTAACCTGTGTAGCTTCCTGAGGATTCAGAGTAACTGTGCTTGCAGAACCGTTTACATTAGCTCCCTGATAGTAGCTGTTGAGGATAGAACACTTGTTGCTCTTGACAGCGCCGAAGAACTGACCAGTAATAGCAGACTGTACGCTACCGATAGACAAGCAGTTCTTAATTGTTGCCTTAGGACTTGCACCAACATAACCTACAATACCGCCGAAGGTGCAGTTGCCAGGAGTTGCTGCGGTGTTAATGAGCTTACCGTCGAACAAGCAGTTGGTAACATTGAGATTTGCAGCGGAATTGTTGTTGACATAACCAACGATACCGCCATAGTTACCACTACCACCAGCATCGTTACCGTCGAGTGTACCAGAATAGGTGCAACGGTCAACAGTGATGGTACCGTTGAGAGAACCACCCAAGATGCCACCTACCTGAGCACCAGCCAACTGGTTGTTGTAGTTCATCTTGCTGTTAATGTTGCTGATAAGAACATTGGCATCAGCTGCAGCGGCAATCAAAGCGACTGCTCTGCCTGTAACACTTGAAGAAATTGTCATTGTTCCCTCTGCGGTGAAGTTCTTCACTACTGCACCTTCGGAGAGCTTACCGAACAGACCATTGTACTGACCTGTAGCCGTGTAGGTAATACCGCTGATGGTATATCCCTGACCATCGAAAGTACCCTTATAAGGAATATCGTTATTACCGATAGACGTCCAAGCAGCATCGCTGATTACCTGAGAAAGGTCGATGTCGGCAGTGAGGACTGCATTAACTGTGTTCTCGCCAGTGTTAACCAAAGTGGCGAAGCTTGCCAATTGAGAGCTTGTGCCAATCTGATATACGCCTTCAACTACGGGCAGTTGGGCAATAGCAACAAGGGCAGGTACCTCAACAGTGACGTAATTCAGAGCATCATTATAAAGCGGGAGCAAATCGTCTGCTGTCGCAGTTGCAACCGCATTCAGCTTAGTCTGTGCATCATTCATTATCTGAGTCTTCAGTTCATCAGAAATATCCAATGATGCGAATTGTCCTGCAAGAGGCATTACCATGTTGGTCAGTTCAGTAACATATCCCTGACGAATTGCAGCGAACTCATCATCAGACAGGAACTTGAACTCTGCCATCTGCTGAAGCGTACCGCTATAGACGGACTCAAGTTCGATCTTGAAGTAGGTATAACCAGGCCAAGCCGTGCTGAAGTTGAAGTAAGCAGGAGCATTGTTGACTGCAGGCAGACGATCCTGACCGATGTCGGCCTTCTCATCAATCAAAGTCCATCCTTCTGCATCGCGAGAAAGTTCCTCGTTAGCGCCATAAATCTTCCAGCTCTTCCAGTTACGGGCACCACCGCCATTACCAGTGTCATTGCCAGTAATCAGCATGTATTGACCGAACGCATTAGCAGCATATGTCTTGAAGATAACGTATGCACCGCCATCGGGGATACCGCCACACCACTTGGTGTTCTGGCTTCCGTCGAGAAGCTTCGATGCATCTTCACCACTATTTCCTGCGTTGCCAGCAATAAAGCGGAAGCCGCCTGTTGCGAATGCAGAAGAATCCTCAAGCTCTGCCTTCAAAGCCATCAATTCATTGTAGAGCAAAGTCATCTGCACAGCATCGGCAGTTGTCTGCAACTCAGCATACTTCTCTGCGAACTCGGTCTTCTTGCTTTCCTTGCTTGCCTCAACCACCAAGCTTTCTAAAGTAGCAGCAAAAGGTGCCAGCTCATCTACCAACGGCTGACGCATTGCCTCGAACTCTGCCTGAGTGCAGAGATACATCTCCTCCATCTGCTGCTGAGAACCACCAAACGACGCAGTTACCTTCACCATATAATAAAGATAATCTTCTGTAACACCCTGATTGAAGTCGAATGTTGCGGGATAGAAGTTCTTCATGGGCAGATACGCCTCTGTGACATTAGTTCTCTCGTCAATCAGAGTCCAACCTGTAGCAGCAGCGTCTGCAGCAGCGGCGAAGGAAGTGAAGTTGCCGCCATAGACACTCCAATTCTTCCAGTTACGACCATTTTGGGTTGCGGTGTCGTTACCAGTAACAAGCTTGTAGAAGAAAGGCTTGAAGGCTGCCTTCACGCGGAAGATAACATACTGCGGGAAGTTATTGCCGCCCCACTTGGTAGCAGATCTGCCATCACAACCGTCTTTACCGTCAACCAGCTGTGAATAGTGGCCGTCGCCCCAGCACTGGTCGGCAGAGCCAGCGAAAGCTGCATAATTCGCACCGTTGACAAACTGATTCATTGCCTGAGCAATTGCATTGTTCTCTGCTTCAGCCAACTTAGCTTCAAGTGTCGCATATTCGCCAGTGCTGATAGCTGTTGCCAATACGTCATCCAAGTCCAGACCTGCGAAGAAAGTAGCATACTCCTGACACCAGGGGTCATTCTCTCCAAGAAGAGCCTCGTATTCAGCCTTGGTAGCCTTTGCAGTGTTCACCAAATTGGTATAGTACTGTGCATCGGAAACATCAGAAGTGCTTAAAACATGGAACTCGCCTACTTGAGTCCAGCCTGTGCTCTTCATGGCATTCAGCGTCAGCTTGATGTAGCGGAACTTGTCGGTTGTATTGGCGGGAATGTACTCGAACGTCGTGTAGTTTTCGTTCTGGATTTCGTCATCGTCAGTTCTTTCATCAATCAGCGTCCAGTTGCTGTTGTCGTTAGAGCCTTCAATCTTCCAGCTCTTGGGAGCACGGTCGTGCCAAGCGCCATCATCATGGGTGGAGAAAGAATAGCTCTTCACGGCGTATGCCTGACCGTCACCAGATTCAATTGTCACCCAGTTGCCTGCGAGATTGCTGCCTTCCCACTTCTGACCGAGCAGCAGGTCAACAGCCTTCTTGGAGTTGTCCTGAGAAGAAGCCTTCCACTTGTAGCTAACCACGCGATTTGGCTCACCAAGGAGCTTGAACTCTGAGAGCTGAATCATGCCATCATAATAGGTATTGTTGTCATTCTCTTTCTTGTAACCCTGACTTTCATTCAGGACAAGCTTGAAGTACTTGAATGGCTTCAAAACATTCTTTTCGCAGAAGAAGCGCTGGGTGTAGAAGTTCTTCCTCTGAATCATGTTGTTGCGACCGAGGTCGGAGAGAGCGACCCAACCATCAGAAGAGACATCGTCACCAACAGTAGCGTCGTTGGTTCCATAGAGCGTCCATTTACCGATGAGGCGACCGTACGCCTCATTGTCGTTGGCTGTGGTTATGTCATAGCCCCACACATAAACTGGCTCAGAGGCAGTAAAGAGTGCATAGACACCATCGCCGGGACTACCACAATACTTGGTCTCCACATTGTTGTCGAACAACTTGGCAACGCCTTCGCCACCATCGAAATTGGTTCCCTTCGTACAGGTGTAAGTCACCTGAGCGGAAACTGTTGCTGCCATAGCCAAAGCAGCAAACAGAGATAGTAATTTCTTTTTCATGTTGTTGTTTTGTTTGTTAATAAAAAGGTTAATTATTTGTATCAAGCATCAGCCTCATGGCGAATAATCCTTTTGCTGTTTTTGAAATCCGCTTCTGTGGAGCGGCTATCGTTCCTGTGGCTTCCATAGTATCTTACTTTATGGTTATCTCTTAGCTTATTTATAACTATTCGTGCACAAATATACTATTATTTGCGCTCATATAGGCACACCAGCATGTTAAATGATGTTAAGATGCTGGGTACTGGCGGAGGTAGGCTGCCTACTTAGCAAGCTCATCTACAGATTTTCTTTCCGTCCTTGATGTAAATGCCGTGCCATTTACCATTTGACAATTTACTATTTACGATTTGGCGGCCATAGAGATCGTAACATTTACTATTTGACGATTTACTATTTACAATTTCGTTGTCGGGTTCCTGGACTTGGATGGGGGCGATGGCGGTGCCTATCTCGCCACGAAGCATCTTATCCACATAGACCTTCATCCAGTGGCCGCCCACGACGCTGCGGGCGCGGAAGGCACACATACTGCCGTTGCCGTCGGTATAGTACCAGTCGGAAAGGGGTACGCGGGACGGTGTCTCGTTGACGTACTTCCAGACGAGGTTCGAGATGCGGAGGAAGTAGTTGTCTGTGCGTGCCAAGGCTGCCGTCCACATCTCCCAGTCGCTTTTGGTATAGGTGGAGCGGCTGTCGAGGGGCAGGCCGTAGGTCTTGAGCTTGCCCAAGTAATAGTTGAACTCCTGCGTCTTGACCTGGTCGGTGAAGAGGCCGAGTCCCCAAGCCTTGTCCCACACCATGTTGTACTTCTGGCTCCATGTGCCGCTGCGGTCGTAGGCGAGCTTGTAGTGGGTGTCTTCCTTGGCCAGTTTCACCCACGCGGCAGCCATTTCCCGTGCCTTTGCCAGATAGGTGCCGTATGCGGTGTCGTCGCCGTGCAGGTCGCAGAGCAGAGCATAGCCTGCCACGCCCATGATGGCCTTGACGGCGAGGTTGGCATTGTGTGCGAGGTGTCCGGCGAAGTCGTCGGTGCAGAGCTGGTTCTCGGGATCCTGTCCGTTCTCCACGAGGTAGTTTGTCCATGTGGTGAGCGTCTGCCAGTAGCGGTCTGCCCATTCGGTATTGCCGTCGATGATGGAGATGGCGGCGGCCAGAATGACGATGTTCGCGCTCTCCTCGATGGGCATGTTGCCGCCGAACTCGCCGTTGGCACCTGGGAAGCGTTGGGCATAGACCTGGTTGTTGGCATGGGGATAGGTGCCGAGGTCGTGCGCCGCGAAGTCGAAGCCCCAACGGTCGCTCTGGCAGTAGTCGAGGATGGAGGTGCACATGCCCTTCATCAGGTCGGTGTTGTAGAGGAGGAAGAGCGGTGCGGAGGGATAGGTGAGGTCCACGGTGTTGACGCAGCCGTTGGAGTTGTTCTCCTTCGAGAAGAAGAGCAGGTTGCCCTTGTTGTCCTCGAATATCTTGTGCGCGGCGATACAGTGGCGGTAGGAGGCGCAGAGCAGCTCGGCATACTTGTCGTTGCCAGAGGCGAGGCCGTCGTCGTAGATAATTTTGTCCTGCTGCTTGCAGCGCGTCATGATGTCGTCGTAGTTCTCTTGGAACTCCACGAAAGCCTGCTGGATGGTCTTGCCGTTGCGTGCCCAGTAGCCCTTGTAGTCCCTGTCCATATAGCGCATGTCATAGACCTCATCATAGCCGAACATCATGTAGCTGCTGGCCTGACTTACGGTGCCGAAGTCGTGCATGTATGAGAGCTGCGGCATCTCGCCCTCCTCGGTGCTGGCGAAGGGCGTGGTGCTCTCGGGCAGCTGTCCCGTGGCGAGGAAGGTGGAGGCGGTGAGGTCCTGGTCGGCTACGGAGACGGTGCCGTTCACGTCGGGCAGGTAGAGGTAGCCCCAGTCGATGGTGATGAGGTCGCCTGCCTTGCCGAGCACTTTCTGGTCCTTGCTGCCGCTCTTGATGTAGCGGCGCCCATCATTGCTGACGATGGTGGTCGTGGTGGCCTGACTGTTGTTATCGACGGTCAACTCTGGCGTCGTACCGAAGTAGAACTGTACGTTGTGCTCTTGCTCGTCGTTCGCACGAACCTGATAGGAGATGTAGTTGACGGGGGTGGACATCTTCTCTATGTCGTCCATAAGGAAGGGGGCGGTGAAGACCACATCGAGGGTAGCCGGACCGCACTGGAAGGTATAGTAGGTGCTGGTGGGCAGAACGTGACAGGCTGTCTGTGTGGCCGGCTGCTCGCCTGTGACATCGACGTAGAGGCCGATGTCGGCCAAGGCACCGCCCGTGGTGTTGTGCACATGATAGGCTATGACGTTCTGACCCTCGTGGAGCACGGCCTTGTCGTCGTCGGTGAGCTGATAAACGACGTTCTGCACCCAAGTGTTGCCGGTAGAAACCAAGCGGCGGCCGTTGATGTATGCCTGGCAGACATCGTCGTGGGAATAGATGAGGGTGAGCTTCTGCTGCAAGTCTTCTGCGGTGAGGGTGATGTAGCGGCGGATGTAGTAGTCGCTGTTCGTCGCCGTCCAGTTGGTATTGACGTTGGGGTACTCGCTCTGCGAGCCGAATGCACCTGGCTTTGTCTCCCACGACTCGTCGTCGAAGGTTTCTGTCGTCCATGTCGTGCCGCTGGTGCTGGTCGTCTTGACCTTTGCCTCCCACGCACCTTCGTCGGCCATGCCTGCACCGGCAATAGCACGGAAGCCGGGATGGAAGCCAAGCGTGTTCTTGTAGAGACCGATGTCCGCCTGTGCACCGCCACTGGTGTTGTGCACATGAAAGGCAATCACGTTATCGCCCTCCACGAGGGAAGCACGGGCAGCCCCCGTCAGATGCACCTTGACATTCTGTTTCCAAGAGACATCAGTTGCTGCAATCTGTATGCCGTTGACATAGACCTCGCACTTGTCGTCGTGGGAATAGATGACCCACAGGTCGCTCCTCAGGTCTTCGGCCGTGAGGGTGACGTGGCGGCGGATGTAGCGGTCGGTGTTGTTGCCCGTCCAGTTGGTCTTGATGTAGGGATATTCAGACGATGTGCCCCAAGGTCCCGTCTGTGTCTGCCAGCCACTCTCGTTGAAGTCGAGGTTCATCCAGGTTTCCTCCATCGCAGTGGTCAGGCTTGTACGCACCTTGGCCTGATAGCCGCCCTTGTTTCCCATAGGCGCGATGGAAAGGAGCTTCGTGGTGCGCTGCTTGCCCATGAAGCGATACACCTGCCCATCGACGCGCAGCAGGCCGTCCATTGCCTTCTGCTGGTCGTCCCAATGCTTGGTGGTGCCATCGTAGAGGTGGTCGTAGGGCGACCAGAAGGAGAAGTAGGGGTCGTTGACCAGCAGGGGGACGCTGGGCAGGCGGAGCGCTGTCTGCTTGTATGGCACGAAGTAGTCTGGTGTCTGCGCCTGCACAAACGAAGAGTGGAAAGCGAAAACTGAAAAACTAACAAGTGCTGCCCGCAGGAAGGAAATAGAAGTCTGGAACCTGAAAATTGAAAGAGAGTTGCGCATAGTATTATTACTGTATTTATGATGTATGCATAGTTATATTATCCGTGCAATTGCGCTACAAAGTTAACACTTTCTTTGCAATATGCAAATAAATCCCCTTTATTTAATTCTTCATTCTTCATTTTTTCGTACCTTTGCAGTCCCTAATTCATAACTCTTAATTCATAACTATGAAATACAATGTTCCCGTCCTGCTGCTCACGGGTTATTTGGGCAGCGGCAAGACCACACTTCTGAACCGCATCCTTGCGAACCGCCGAGGCATACGCTTCGCCGTCATTGTCAACGATATAGGCGAGGTGAACATCGATGCAGACCTCATACAGAAGGGAGGCATCGTGGGCGGACAGGACGACAGCCTCGTGGCCCTGCAGAACGGTTGCATCTGCTGCACGCTCAAGATGGATCTTGTGCAACAGCTCTACGACATCATCGCACTCAAGAAGTTTGACTACATCGTCGTTGAAGCCAGCGGCATCTGCGAGCCGGAACCCATCGCACAGACCATCTGCGAGATGGCTCGCATGGCACCCGAGGTGACGAAGAACGGCGTGCCATACGTGGATTGTATCGTCACCGTCGTGGATGCCCTGCGGCTGAAGGACGAGTTCAACTGCGGCTCCGACCTCACAAAGAAGGACATCGACGAGGAGGATATCGAGAACCTCGTCATCCAGCAGATTGAGTTCTGCAACATCATCCTACTGAACAAGGCAGCCGACGTGGAGCCGCACGAGTTGGAACGCATCCGCCAAATCATCCGAGGCATCCAGCCCAAAGCGCAAATCATCGACTGCAACTATGGCGACGTGGAACTTGACAAGCTCCTGAACACCAACCTCTTCGACTACGAGAAGGTGGCGACGAGTGCAACGTGGATAGCAGAGCTGGAAGACCACCACGAACATGATGACGATGATGATGACGACGATGACCACGACGACCACGACCACCATCACCACCACCATCACGACGAGGGCGAAGCCGAAGAATATGGCATCGGCACTTTCGTCTATTACCGCCGCGAGCCTATGGATTTGGGCGAGTTCGACCACTTCGTGGCACGTCTCTGGCCGAAGGGCATCATCCGCGCCAAGGGCATCTGCTACTTCCGGGGCGAGGAGGACATCTGCTACCTCTTCGAGCAGGCCGGCAAACAGGTGAAGCTGCAGAACATCGGACAGTGGTATGCCACCATGCCCGCAGCCGAGCTGGAAGCCATGAAGCAGCGCGACGCGAACCTCCGCCGCGACTGGGACGACCGCTACGGCGACCGTATGCAAAAGCTCGTCTTCATCGGCCAACATCTCGACAAGGAAGCCATCACCACCCTCCTCGACGGATGCCTTGCGGAATAAGTTAATTATTCTTAAATCACGGAGGCTTCTCACCTTATAATATAATAATGTGAAAAGTTTTCCTTACCTTAGCGGCGAGATACATGTCGCACGACAAACAAGCACACATCAAAATCAATCTATTTATTAACTAAACAAAAACTACACATGAAAAGGAAATTTACTTCTTTTGCCGCGTTAGTTCTTTCCCTGCTGATGGCAGCCCCCATGCTTGCCGACGAGCAGAGCCTGACAGGAACCGGCAGCGTAGTGACCGAGCCCGAAGAAGGACAGTACTACGTAATCCAAGGTAACGGTCAGGCAGGTCAGATCTCCTGGCTGTTCGACAACGACGGCACCTTTGCTGCAACAGCAGCAAGCGATGTCCCCGCAGGTCCCGATGGCATGCAGTATGTCTGGACATTTGAAACGAACGACGATGGTCAGTTCGCCGCTAAGAACCTCACCACAGGCCGCTACATCTACATCGAAGGTACCAGCAGCGGCGGTAAAATCAAAATGTCGGAAAGCCCTCAGTACTTCACTATCGACGTGAATGACGAGGAAGTCGGCTTTGTGAATGCCTCTGGCCAGTACATCGACATGGGCTACAGCGGCGTTGGTCCTGTTTCATGGGGCGGCGGTGTGACAGGCTCACGTCGTCTGACCATCTACGAGGCCGTAGTGGAAACGGTGGAGGATCTCGCCATCGCAGTCGCACGCCTCAACACCTGCTTCGGCAACTATCAGGACTACCTGCCAGACTATGGCGGTGATCCCATCGATGCAAAGCAAGGCACCGAGGTTGGCCAGTACAACTTCACCGAGGAACAGCTCGAAGCCTTCGTGGAAAGCATGAACACGGCACTCGAAATCATCGAAAACGACGGTGCTGGTTCCACACCTGAGGAAATCTATGCACTCATCCAGGCAATCGAGGACAGCTATGCCGCCCTCATGGAAACGCTCGTGAAGCTCACCATCGCCGACGGCAACTACCGCATCGTCAGCGCATTGGAATGGACCAACACCCAGCGCATTGACACTGGCGAGTACGACGAGAACGACCAGCCCATCTATGAGGAAATCGTCACCCATCCCACCAAGGCCATGTACGCCACACTCGAAGGCAAGGCTATGTGGGCCAACATCGACAGCACCGACTGCCGCTACCTCTGGAAGATGACCAACAATGCAGAGACAGGCTTCGTCAAGATGATGAACATCGCTACCGACGGCATTCTGGCCACCTGCAGTCAGAGCGCTCAGGCAACCCTGGCCGCTGACAGCGAGACAGAGATGCTCTTCGAGTTCATCCAGCGCACAGATGACGGCAAGATTGTTGTGGCCATGAAGCCCAGCACAGGCGGCGACTACGCTTTCCTGCACTGCAACGGACACAGCAGCGGTGCAGGCACTGCCAGCAACATCGTAGGTTGGATAGCTAGTGCAGGTGCCAGCAACTGGATTCTGGAACCCGTCAGCGACGAGGAAGTACAGAAGCTGGTTGACGACTTCGCTCCCATCAAGGATCACGACTTGCTCGTTTCCATGTTCGAGGAAGTCATTGCAGAAGGCGATGCAGCCGTTGCACAGGCTAAGGAAGACTCTTACCTCACAGAGCGCAGCGCAGGTCTCATCACTTCTACCGACCAGTTCAGCAGCCCTTGGTCTGATGCCTCAGAAGGCAGCCTCACGAACCTGCTTAGCGACGACGCCAGCACATTCTGGCACAGCGACTGGCACGCAGGCAACGTAGCCAACCACACGCATTATCTCCAGGTTTCTTTCCCAGAACCTGTCAATGGCAACCTCCAGTGCTTCGTACGCCGTCGTAACGTCGTCAACGACCACGTCACCGTTCTTGGCGTATTCGGCACGAACGACGAAAATGTCCTTGGCATAACAGAAGATGGCTGTGAAGCAACAACAGAAGATGGCTGGACGGATCTCGGCTCATTCGAACTTCCCAATGCCTCTTCCGGCCAGACCACTTATTCCAATTCCGTTGCCCTTGCTGAAGGCTACAAGTTCTTCCGCTTCTACATCGACGGAACAACCACAGGCCGTGGCTATGGCCACTTCGCAACCTTCCAACTCTACAAGACGACCTTAGACGGCAACACACAGTGGTGCCAGATGGGCGACGCTGCCACTGCCATCGAAGCCGCACTTGCCGCAGCCAAGGCTGTTCTGGCTGCCGACACCGTGTCTATGGCAGACTACGAAACACTGAAGGCCGCAGTCGAGGCATTCAAGGCTATTGTGGTTGACCCCAGCGCACTGGTATCTGCACTCTCAGCAAACAAGAATGTAGCCGACATGGTTGCCATTGGTGAGAACCCCGGTTTCTGGAGCTCTGACAGCGAGGCAGGTACATTTGTCACCACAGTCCAGGAAGCTACCGCATACCTCAAGGGCGGTGTCTTCACACAGGCTCAGGTTGATGCATACGCCGAGGCTGTTACGAATGGTGCAAGCGACTTCTTCGCCGCTGCAAACCCCGTTGAACCCGGCAAGTGGTACGCCATCAAGTTCGACTCCGAAGACAACTTCAAGACTCATGGCTGGAGTGAAGCCAATGCACAGAACCAGACCCTCGGCGACCTCTATGACAATTACGCAGCTCCCGCTTACATGGAAGAAGACGAACTCTTGGGCTTCTCCTCTCTCGAAGAGGTGACCATCGGCCAGGGTGTACGCTTCATCAACGAAGACGTCATTCAGGAAATGGATCAGATTGCCTTCCGCTTCATCGCTCAGGGCGACAGCGCATACGTCATCCAGCACAAGAGTGGCCTCTACCTCAATGGTGCAGAACGCAGCAACACCCTGACCCTCGGCCTCACACCCGCACTCTTCAATGTGGAAGCTGTCGGCTATGGTAAGGTTGTCTTCGAAGTCCGCAAGCTCAACGGACAGGGCTACTACGACGATCCCGTCTATCTCCATGCACAGAACGCCGGCCACAGCCTCGTTACATGGAACAACAAAGCTGTCGGCTCCAACAGTGCCCTCTACATTGAACCCGTAGAAGACTTCGACGAAGGCGAAGAGGCTCAGGAAAGCTTTGTTATGAACGCTACGCCCAACAGCATGATCTTCATGTGCTATCCCACTGGCTTCTCTGTAGAAGATGCAGACATCTACGCCTACGAAGGTGCTATCGCCGAGACCGACAGCACAGCACATTATGCATTCCGGAAGATTGAGCAGGCAGCTCCCGGCCAGCCCGTGCTCCTCGTAGTGGGCGACCCCGAAGATTTCGACGCAGAGGATGAAGACCCCGAAGAAATCAAGATTTCTCTCGTGGGCGACACCTTCGCTCCCGCACCTCTCACCACTGGCGGCGTGCACGGCACATACGCTTACGAATGGGTTGACGAGGGTACCGTAGTCGTTGGCGGTGGCAAGATTGGTAAGGCCGGCAGCACCCTCGTGCTCGCTGAAGGCAAGGAGAACACCGACTGCACACGCGACATCAGCGCCAACACTGGCTACATCGTCTATGGCGAAAACGTCCTCAAGAATGCAAGCGTCGATAACTTCGACCTCGTGATTACCGCTGGCAGACCCGCCGACACAGCTGTCGAGGGCGACCTCAACGGCGACGGCAAGGTTGATATCGCCGATGCAGTATCTGTTCTTGACATCATGGCTGCCGAAGGCTACGAAGCAGCTGCTGACCTGAATGGTGACCAGAGGATTGACATCGCAGACTTCGTTGCCATCCTCGACATCATGTCTCAACAGTAAAAAAAGCCTCTCCCTAACCCTCCCCAAAAGGGGAGGGAATGCAACAGAGGGTGTGTCCAAATAAGCGGACACACCCTCTGTTTTTATGTCATAATAAACGACAACGGATTGCACGGATTTTACGGATTATCTTAGTTGCTGATTATCCCCAGCTCTTAAATCCGTAAAATCCGTGCAATCCGTTGTTTTATTATACCCCTTAAAAGCTATCGTTTGTGGAGATACGAGTCCCTACTTAAAGGTTGCAGAAAGCTTGGTGTAGAGAGTTTCGCCGTTGGCGACTTGTGCCTGCACTTTGAGGCTGCCGTCGGGTTGCGTTTCCATCTTGGAGAAGCTGACGGTCAGGTCGGTGACTTCCTCCGGGGAGATGATGGAGAGGTACTTCACATTCTTTGCCTGGCAAAGGCAGAGTTCACGGTGCAAAAGGTGCTGCAACAGCTCCTGCACCATCTGCACAATGCAGACACCGGGTGTGATGGGATGCCCCGGGAAGTGTGCCTTGTAGATAGGCCACTCGGGATGAATGCGAACACAAAAAGCAGGATGTCCTTCCTCCTCCTGCTGCGAGAGGATTGTATAAAGATTGTCTTGAAGAATCATAGGGAAACTTTCAATTTTCAACTAAAAACCCTTTGCTTTCTTTCCAGCGAAGGTAGAACTCGGGGTTCTCGAGGATAAGTTGGTAGTTGCGGTCGGTGAAGGCCTGGATGGTGCGTGCTGTGGTGAGCAGGGCATTGTCCGTCGTGTCGCGAATCTCGTAGTCGAAGACGATTTTGGCTGCGGGCGTATAATGGTAGATGATGTCTATGCGCGGCTTTGTCGTGTAGAAGATGGGGCGTTGGTAGCGGATGTCCATATCCACGATGGGGGCAAAGACATTGTTCTTCAGGAAATCGTCGTAGCAAAGCCCGAAGTGATGCCCCCACGCCTCACGCGCATCCTCCAAATAGAGCGGGTACGAACCGTGCCACACCACACCCATGATATCAACTTCGCTAAAGCGCACCTCAAACTCGCGCGAGAAACTTAACGTCTTTTCCACAATGATACTAACTACTATGTTATTTAATTTCTCACAACGGATTACACGGATTTCACGGATGGACTACGTCACTGGAAAAAGAGCTAAATCCGTATAATCCGTGTAATCCGTTGTTTTATATCAAACCCATCCTGTAATCTTATTCTGAGCTCTGTTCGCCTTGGGCTATCTTCAGTCCTGTGGTGGCGATGACTTCCCCGCCGACACGCACTTCTGCTCTGACGAGTGTCACGTCGAATATCTCTTGTTCGACGACGATGGTGGTTTCTACCAGCTCACCTTCGCGCGGGAGGCGGAGGATGTTGAGATTCTTCACCTCGCCGATGAAGCCGAGACGCACACCTGTCTTCAGAATGTACTTATTGTAATAGCCGAGACGTGCCGCGCAGGTCTGAGCGATGTGCTCGATGAGACCAGACGCAGCAAGCTCTCCATTCTCGCAGAAGACATTGTCCGGACGAATCGTGAGTTCGCAAGTAGTCTGTGTCTCGCTGTAATCCACCAAATGGTCCACCATCACGAACGGCGGCCTCTGCGGCAACAACTCCAGTATATCTATTTCTCTAAACATCCAACTATGAAGCTTTAGCTCGACGAAGTCAACTATGAACTATGGACTATGGACTATGGACTATGAACTATGAACTATGAACTATGAACTATGAACTATGAACTAAGTATAGAGTCCTCCATTTATCGATATCACTTCGCCTGTGATGTAGGCGGCAGCGTCGGAGAGCAGGAAGCTGACCAGCTCCGCCACTTCCTCGGGGCGACCGAAGCGGCCCATCGGTATCTGCTGCTTCAGGTCTTCGACAGGCAGGTCCTTCGTCATGTCTGTCTCGATGAAGCCCGGTGCAACGGCATTGACCGTGACATCGCGTGCGGCAGTTTCGAGTGCCAGCGCTTTGGTGGCACCGATGAGGGCAGCCTTGGCTGCGCTGTAGTTCGTCTGTCCGGGCAGACCCTTGAGACCCGAGAGGGAGGTCATGTTCACGATGCGGCCGCCGTGCTTGCGGCGCAGCATGGCAGGCAGGCAGCGGCGGGTGACGTAGTAGAAGCCGTCGAGCGAGGTCTGCAGCACAGCCTTCCAGTCTTCCGTGGGCATCATAAACATCATGCCGTCGCGACGGATGCCCGCATTGTTCACCAAATAGGCAATATAGTCGTCGGGATGCGCGGCAGTCCAAGCCTCGAAAGCCTTGTCAACCTCTTCCTCCTTGCCCACGTTGAAGGGCATCAGCTCGGCTGTCCCTCCGGCAGACTCTATCTCTGCCTTCACAGCCTCCGCAGCAGCGGCATTGCTCTGATAGTTGATAATGACAGGCAGACCCTGCGCCGCCAGTTTGAGGCAGACGGCACGGCCAAGTCCGCGTGAG
The DNA here is from genome assembly GCA_017524545.1 of Bacteroidaceae bacterium. Classification (GTDB taxonomy): domain Bacteria; phylum Bacteroidota; class Bacteroidia; order Bacteroidales; family Bacteroidaceae; genus Physcousia. The sequence continues at coordinate 2,811 of JAFXVN010000020.1, read as the reverse complement.
CCGCCTGTAACTAATGCATATTTCATATTTAATTATCTCTTGCTTTCACACAGAAATCACAGATATCACAGAAAAACCCGTGTTTTTCGCACGAAGCGACGCTTCGACTTTTCTGTGCTTTCCGTGCTTTCCGTGTGACAATTTATTATCAATGCGGGTGCAAAGGTACGACTTTTTAAGTGAAAAGCGAAAAGTGAAAAGTGAAAAATTGCAAGAAGAACAAAATATCTTCTATCTTTAATCCTTAATCTCCAATCTTTTTGCTATCTTTGCAAAAAAGAAAGATACTGTTATGGGAAAGAAGAAGACTGGCAGCCGAGGGCTGCGAAAGAACGATTTGGAACGCACTGTCATTGATTTCTTTCAGGCGAACCCTTCCGTCGCATTCACACTGAAAAGCCTCAGCAAGCAGCTGCACCTGACCTCCAGCGGGGCCAAGCTGCTGCTCGCCGACGTGCTGGAAAGCCTCCTCATGGACGATTTCATCAAGGAGCAGCCGCGCTTCTGCTACACGCTGAACATGCCGTCGCAGGTGATGACCGGCATCTTCCACCGCAAGGCGAACGGCAAGAACACCTTCGAGCCTGAGGACGGCGGCGAGCCCATCCTGGTGGCAGAGCGCAACAGCCTGCACGCGATGGACGGCGACACGGTGCGCATCACGCTGTTCGCCCGCCGCAAGCACCACGTCCGCGAGGCTGCCGTCACCGAGATAGTGAAGCGCAGCGACAAGACCTTCGTCGGCACCCTGCAGGTGCAGAAGAGCTACGCCTACCTCCTGACCGAAGACCGCACGCTGGCCAACGACATCTTCATCCCGAAGGAGAACCTCAAGAAGGGCAAGACGGGCGACAAGGCCGTGGTGCGCATCGTGGAGTGGCCCGACAAAGCGAAGAACCCTATCGGCAAGGTCGTTGACATCCTGGGCAAGACGGGCGAGAACACGACCGAGATGCACGCCATCCTGGCAGAGTACGGTCTGCCCTACAGCTATCCTGCCAATGTGGAGAAAGCCGCAGAGAAGCTCACGCCGGGCATCACCGAAGAGGAGGTTGCACGCCGAATCGACATGCGCGATGTCCTGACCTTCACCATCGACCCCTACGATGCGAAGGACTACGACGATGCCCTCAGCATCCGTGAAATCAAATCGGCAAACGGTAAATCGTCAAATGGTAAATTATATGAAGTTGGCGTACACATTGCCGACGTGAGCCACTACGTCACGGAAGGCTCCATCATCGACAAGGAAGCGTACAAACGCGCCACGAGTGTCTATCTCGTGGACCGCACGGTGCCGATGCTGCCGGAACGCCTCTGCAATTTCATCTGCTCGCTCCGTCCCGACGAAGACAAACTGACCTACTCCGTCATCTTCCATATCAACGAGAAGGCCGAGGTGAAGTACTGGAAGCTGGCCCATACCGTCACGCGCAGCGACCGCCGCTTCACCTACGAAGAGGTGCAGAAAATCCTGGAAGACCGAGGCGAGGCAAGTCCGGAGGATTACAAAGCCCCAGGCGACCAGCACCCCCAAGACCCACCCCAGCCCTCCCTTAAAGGGAGGGAGTCCCAACCAGCGCAGGAAGTCTCCCCTTTAAGGGGCAATTGCCCGTTAGAAGCGGAGCAATTGGGGAGCGTAAGCGACGGAGGCCCGAAGGGTTTAGAGGGGTCTTTGGATGAGTCTCTCATTGTCTTGAACCGCATGGCAAAGATTCTGCGTGCCAAGCGCTTTGCCGCCGGTGCCATCGACTTCGACCGCTGCGAGGTGCGCTTCAACATCGAACCCGACGGACACCCGACTGGCGTGTACTTCAAGGTGGCAAAGGACGCTAACAAGCTCATCGAGGAGTTCATGCTGCTGGCCAACCGCACAGTTGCCGAGAGCATCGGAAAGGTGCCGAAGAACCAGAAGGCCAAGGTGCTGCCTTACCGCATCCACGAGAATCCCGACCCGCAGAAACTCTTGAACCTCTCCGACTTTGTGAGGAAGTTCGGCCATAAGCTGAAGACAACGGGCAACCGAAACGAGATAAGCCGCAACCTGAACCGCCTGCTCGACGATGTCAAGGGCAAACGCGAGCAGAACGTCATCGAGATGATAACCCTCCGCGCCATGATGAAGGCGAAGTACAGCACCTACAACTGCGGGCACTACGGCCTGGCCTTCGACTACTACACACACTTCACGTCGCCCATCCGCCGCTATCCCGACCTCATGGTGCACCGCCTCCTGACCCGCTACACAGAGGGCGGGCGCAACGTCAGCCAGCTCAAGTACGAAGAGTTCTGCGAGCATTGCAGCGACATGGAGCAGACAGCGGCAGCGGCCGAACGCGCCAGCATCAAGTACAAGCAGGTGGAGTTCATGAGCGAGCACCTCGGCGAGACCTTCCAAGGCACCATTTCAGGTGTCACGGAGTTTGGCATCTACGTCGAGATAGACGAGAACAAGTGCGAAGGCATGATACCGCTGCGCGACCTCGAAGGCGATTACTACGACTTCGACGAGAAGAACTTCTGCCTGAAAGGCCGCCGCTACCACCACTGCTACAACCTCGGCGACAGCGTCAAAGTTCAAGTCGCCCGCGCTGACCTCTACCGCAAACAGCTCGATTTCAAGCTCATCTACCCCAACTAACAAGTTTTCTCACACAGAAAGCACAGAAATCACTCTAACTTTGCGGAGGATTGCGACGAAGTCGCATAAAAATAAAAAAAATAAGAAAGATGACAGACAACTCAAGACAGTTTCTTACCTTTGCTGTATGAAGGAAGAATCGGTCTGTCGAGGAGGTAAACCAGAGATTT
>JAFXVN010000019.1 GCA_017524545.1 Bacteroidaceae bacterium | reverse complement strand
TGGTCTCTTCGTTGTCGTCCTCGCGACCTTGTTCCTTGGCGCGGCGAAGCAGGCGGAACATGAGGATGTCCTCTTCGACGACAAGTTCAATCATGATGCCGAGCTCGTGGCCACGCTCTTCGAGCATCTTCTTCAGAGCCTCGGCTTGAGCAATGGTGCGGGGGAAGCCATCGAAGATGACGCCCTTGCCGGCAGGCTGGGCATCATAGGTCTTTGCCAAAATCTCTATCATCAGGTCATCGGGGATGAGCTGACCGTTGGAGATGTAGCCCTGGGCAATCTTACCCAGCTCCGTGCCGTTCTTGATTTCTGCACGCAGCACATCGCCTGTGCTGATGTGTCCCATGCCATACCTGTTAACAATCTCGTCGCTGTAGGTGCCTTTGCCTGAGCCAGGAGCACCGAAGATGATAATGTTCTTCATTCTTTTTGTATTTACTGATTTTGAATTATTTCAGGAGTTATAATTAGAAGTTATAATAGGGAGTTATAATAAGGAGTTATAATGAGCCATTACTACTATTCGATAAGAGAATCAAGCAGCCAAAACATTTGGCCCTTCATAACTCCTCTTCATAACTCCTTATCTTAACTCCTCTTCATAACTTCAGCGAATAATCGTATAAATATCTTTTGTGTTCCTGCCGAAGCCGTCGTAGTCGAGGCCGAAGCCTACCACGAAGTCATCGGGAATCTGCTTGCAGCAATAGCGTACATCGAGCTTGACCTGCAGCTTGGTGGGTTTGAGCAGGAGGGTACAGATGTCGATGCTTGCCGGGTTGTGGCCTTTCAGCGTATCGAGCATGTGGGCCATCGTCAGACCTGTATCAACGATGTCCTCGATGATGATGACCGGACGACCGGTGATGTCAAAGTTGAGTCCAATCACTTCCCGGATGGTGCCCGTCGTGCTTGTGCCTTGATAGGAAGCAAGCTTGACGAAGGAAATCTCGCATGGCAGGTCAATCTCGCGAAGCAAGTCGGCGGCGAAGACGAAGGAACCGTTGAGGACGGCGAGGAAGACAGGCTCCTGGCCTGCATAGTCGCTGCTTATCTGGTCAGCCACACGCTTTATCTGCTGCTTCAGTTCTGACTCGGGGATGGAGACGGCAAAGGTCTTGTCTTTTACCTGAATGATTTTCTGCTCGTGCATAGTATGGATTTATTTCTCGGTTGGATGGGATAAGGCTGCAGCTCGGACACGGCTGAGCGTCTCGGGGGTCATCTGCAGGAAGCTGGCGATATGTACCATCGGGGCTCGCAGGATGATTTCCGGTTTCTCGCGGAGCAGGCGGTCGTAGCGTTCCGCAGCATTCTCGAAGCGCTGGCTGTCGGCATGTTGCTGGCTGCTGATGGCCACATGTTCCAGTATCTTGAGGCAGAGGATTTCTATCTCCCTCTCGCGCACACAGAGCTCCTGCAAGCCATCGTAGGGGATGGCATAGAGCGTGGTATTCTCCAGCGCTTCGACGATGAGCCGGCTGGGTTCCTGCTTGAGGAAGCTTTCTATGCAGAAGACTATTCTGCCTTCGAAAGAGAAATGTTCGGTGACATCCTTATTGTTCTTGTAATAGTACTGCCGGACCATGCCTTTCTCTACGAAATAGAGGGCACGGCACACTTTACCTTCCTCCAAGATGGTGTCACCCTTCTGGAACTTCATGGGTACGAGGATACTGCTCAGGGCCTCGATGCCTGAAGGAGTCATGGGGCAATAGATACGGGATATTTCCCGTGCAATGTCTTTACAGTTCATAGTTCATAGTTCATAATTCATAGTTGTTTTCAGTTCATAGTTCATAGTTGTTTGTTCGCTTAGTTGGCATGGCGTAGCCTAATTATGGACTCATAACAATGAACCATGAACTATGAATTAACTTAATCCAGCTTCAGCACGGCAAGGAAGGCTTTCTGCGGCACTTGCACATTGCCTATCTGCTTCATGCGTTTCTTGCCGCGCTTCTGTTTTTCGAGGAGCTTGCGCTTGCGGCTCACGTCGCCGCCGTAGCACTTGGCCAGCACATCCTTACGCACCTGCTTCACCGTCTCGCGGGCGATTATCTTGGCACCGATGGCGGCTTGGATAGCGATGTCGAACTGCTGGCGGGGCAGGAGTTCCTTCAGCTTCTCGCACATACGGCGGCCGAAGGTCTCTGCGTTGTCGAAGTGGGTCAGCGTGGAGAGGGCATCGACAGGCTCGCCGTTGAGCAGGATGTCCATCTTCACAAGCTTGCTGGGGCGGTAGCCGTCCTGATGATAGTCGAACGAGGCATAGCCCTTCGAGATGCTCTTCAGCTTGTCGTAGAAGTCAATCACTATCTCGCCCAGCGGCATCGCGTATTGCAGCTCCACGCGGTTGCCGCTGATGTATTCCTGCTTCAGCAGTTCGCCGCGCTTGCCAAGGCAGAGCGTCATGATGGGGCCGATGTAGTTGGCGGTCGTGATGACGGAGGCGTGTATGTATGGCTCCTCGATGTGGTCGATGAGCGTCTGGTCGGGCATTCCGCTGGGGTTGTGCACTTCCTGCATGTTGCCCTGCTTGTCATAGACAAGGTACGAGACGTTGGGGACGGTGGTGATAACGTCCATGTTGAACTCGCGGTCGAGCCTCTCCTGAATGATTTCCATGTGCAGGAGGCCGAGGAAGCCGCAGCGGAAGCCGAAGCCCAGTGCCACGGAGCTCTCGGGCGTGAAGGTGAGGCTGGCATCGTTGAGCTGTAACTTCTCGAGCGAAGCACGCAGGTTCTCGAAGTCCTCCGTCTCGATGGGATAGACACCGGCGAAGACCATCGGCTTCACTTCCTCGAAGCCCGAAATGGCTTCCTTGCAAGGATTGTCAACGGTGGTGATGGTGTCGCCCACCTTGACCTCTGTTGCCGTCTTGATGCCCGAAACGATGTAGCCCACGTCGCCGCACTTCAGCTCCTGCCTCGGCACCATGTCCATCTTCAGCACGCCTATCTCGTCGGCCTTGTACTCCTTGCCGGTGTTGATGAACTGCACCATGTCGCCGCTCTTCATCGTGCCGTTCACAATCTTGAAGTAGGCGATGATGCCACGGAAGCTGTTGAAGACGGAGTCGAAGATGAGCGCTTGCAGCGGTGCCTTCGCGTCGCCCTTCGGACAGGGGATGCGCTCCACGACAGCTCGGAGTATGTCCTCCACACCCATGCCTGTTTTGCCGCTGGCACGGATGATTTCCTCGTGCTTGCAGCCCAGCAGGTCAACGATTTCGTCTTCCACTTCCTCGGGCATGGCATTGGGCATGTCGCATTTGTTGATGACGGGGATAATCTCCAGGTCGTGGTCGATGGCCATGTAGAGGTTGCTGATGGTCTGCGCCTGAACGCCCTGAGTGGCATCCACGACGAGCAGCGCCCCCTCGCAGGCAGCGATGCTGCGGCTCACCTCGTAGCTGAAATCCACATGCCCCGGAGTGTCGATGAGGTTCAGGATGTATTTCTGTCCGTCGAGCGTGTACTCCATCTGAATCGCATGGCTCTTGATGGTGATGCCGCGCTCCTGCTCGAGGTCCATATCGTCGAGCATCTGCCCCTTCGTCACGGTGATGGTCTTGGTGTATTCCAAAAGACGGTCTGCCAAGGTGCTCTTCCCGTGGTCGATGTGGGCAATGATGCAGAAGTTTCTGATGTTTTGCATGAATAAAGCCTATAATTTGCTTTGCAAAGATACATAAAATTATTAAGAATAAGGAATTTCAAGCCAAGAAAATACGGCAAAGCAGCAAAAATAGCATGGCGGCGTGCAGTTGCAGCCCTTAACAGAAAATCATCCTGCCGCGCCACATAACCTTTCATGCCAAGCCAACAAAGTCTGCGCAGCGAGCTTACAAACTATTTTCAAGGCTTGGAAATATATTTTCAAGGCGTGATAATATATTTTCAAAGCTTGATAATATATTTTCAAGGCTTGAAAATAATTATGTAACGTGCCTAAAAGGATTATGAAAAAGGCATGAAGCGTTTTATGAACACTCCATGCCTTGTTTCCTATTTAATATAATATAATAATGTATGCTTTATCGGCCTTTAGAAGATGTAACCAAAGGTAACGGAGAAGTTGTGGCGTGTGGAAATCTCTATGTCGCAACCCGTACCGCTTTGGTTATCGACACCCTCGCCTGCGCTCTTTTTAACCTTGGTGATTCCAAGCTCGCTGGAATGCTGGGCAAATGGGATAATGTCATACATATAGGCGAGACCAAAGGAATAGCGTTTGTAGAAGACATTCACACCAGCCTGGGCACCTACCTGCAAAAGCTTGCCCTTATGTTTTCTGCCTTGCATCCAACCGCCATCGTCTTCGATTTTCATCAGACTCTTGGTTTCTTCCACAACTTCACCCGTCTCGGTATCGAGCCTGGTCTGCTTGCGCTGTGCCAAGAGGTTGAAACGTGCATATACACCAAGAAGCGGAGACAGCGTAAGACCTTCCTTGCCGAGGAAATCCTTGAACTGATAAGTGAGGCCTACAGGAATGGTAAGCCCAAGCGTGTTGACCTTACAATCATGTTCAAAGCTTCCGTGATTAAGTTCCCTGACCCAATCGGATGTACCTGTTCTCCAATCAAGGACGCCACCCAGCTCTATGTAGAGCGGGATATTCCTGTTCTTTGTCAGTACGATATCAGCCAGCCATCCTAAGCTTACGCCTTTGAGGAAATAACTTTCTTCATAAGGAACAATAGGATCGTGGACTGCGGAATTATTTGTGTACTTTGCGAAGGTTCCCACAAAGCCAAGCTGCACACGGTGGAAGATGGGTTTATCCCAACGGTTCTTAGGAACAAAGACTTCCGTAGATTCTTCCTCTGCCGCAGCATCCAACAGTTCGTCATCATCTTGGGCAAATGCACCGAGACTTAGGCTCAGGAGCAACGCAGGGAACAGTAGTTTCATTGATTTCATAGGTGTATATGTATTAGTTTTTGTTAATTCATCATGCAAATATATCCATATTTATTAAAACCACCAAACATTTTAAGAAAAAATTAACATTGAAGGGCAAATGAAGCTTAAAAAGTACTAAAAGCACAAGTAAAGAAGCCCTTTTCTGTCAACTATAGAGGTATTTTCGTCTCTAAACGAGCTTCGGCTAAATGAGCGCAAAAAACACACAGCTAAAACTTCATGCCGCAAACATAAAAATCAGGAAGCAGAGGCACGCTTCATCTCTACCACTTGGGAGCAGTAGGCGATGACGGCGGGGCGATGCGTGACGCAAATGATTGTCTGCCCTGCCTCGCGGTCATTGAGGTTCTTCAGGAGTTGTTGCTCTGTCTGCATGTCGAGGGCACTGGTCGCCTCGTCGAGAAGAAGGACAGACCCCTTGCGCAACAGGGCACGGGCAATGGCAATGCGCTGTGCCTGCCCTTCGCTGAGGCCTGCGCCAAGCTCTCCACAGACAGCATCCAGTCCGTCGGGACGATCCATGACAAAGCCCGCACATGCCGTTTCGAGAGCCTCGCGCATGTCCGCCTCCGTGGCATCGGGATTGCCGAGGAGGAGGTTGTCGCGTATGGTGCCGCTGAAAAGCGTGTTGCCCTGCGGCACATAAACCAGGTTGTTGCGCGTGCGGGGCGAAATGCTTACTGTCCGCGTCTCGTCGTACATCTCTATATGTCCTTCCGTGGGTTTGAGCAAAGCCAGAATGAGACGGATAAGCGTGGTCTTGCCTGCGCCCGTCTCACCAAGTATGGCTGTGGTAGAGCCTTTGGGAAAGTCGCACGAGAAGCGGGAAAGGATGGTGCGACCTCCTTCCTTATACTTGAAGCTGACGTCGGTAAGGCGAACGCCTGCACCTGCGGCAAAGGCAATGGGGTTGGCATCGTCTTCAAGAGGCACCTCCTCCAGCTCCATTAGACGCTCGCTGGCGGTCAGCGTGCTGATAAGGACAGGCACGAAGCGCGTCATGTCGCGGAAAGGACCCTGTATCTGTCCGACAAGCTGGATGAAGGAAATCATCATGCCGTAGGTGATGGTGCCTGCCTGAAGGCTGTCAACACCCCAGAGGAATGTGACGAGATAGCCTGTGCCAAAGCCAAAGCTAATCAAAGTGGAAGACGTGCTGCTGAAGACGGCACGATGGCGGACATGACCTCGAAGCTGCCTCTGCGTCTGCTTCAACTTTTCAATCATCGTGCCTGTGCGCTCCAGCGTCTTGAGGATGGCGCGGTGCTGTATGCTCTCCTGAAGGATGCTCTGCACACGGCTCTCCGTGGAACGGATGTCGCGGGTAATGGTTCGCATCTTGCGCACATAGACTTTGCTCAGGACAAGGAAACATGGTACGATGCAAATAAGCAGGCAAGCCAGACGCGCATCCATGTGGAAGAGGTAGAGGAAGGCACCGACAAGGCGGAACGACACTTCAAGCAAAGCAGGGAATGTCTCGGTGATGCAGGCTGTCAGGTCGCGCACATCCTGTTCAATGCGGTTCAGGGTGTCGCCGCTGTGACGGCCTTCCTTTCCGTTCCACTCGCTCCGAAGCAAATGGGCAAACAGACGCTGCTGCAGGATGTTCTGCGAACGCACGCCAAGCAGGGCGCTGACCCATTTGCGGCAAAAGCCAAGCAGTATCTTGCTGACCATGATGGCCACCAGCGCGTATGCCGCCACCCGCAAGCTGCCTTCCGCACGATACGTTGCGATGTCTATCGTCCACTTTGTGGCATAGATGAAGGCAAAGTCCAGGATGACAGAACTGATGCCAATGACAGCATTAAGCACCGCCTGCAGCCGCAAGCCCCGCGAGGCATGCCAAAGCCAACCTACTATTTTACGATTTGACAATTTCACGATTTGACATCTTCTTCAATGTTCAATGGTTCTCGCGTCACTGCCCCAAAGGAGCTTGCTGCGTAAGGTACGCAGGAAAGTTGTCTCCGGGCGTTTCAACACAAAGACCTGATAGGGAGCCTTGCGGATGGTGAGCCGTGTCGTGTCTTGGCACGACTCGCTGCGTCCGTCGATAGCCACCAGGAAGTTGTGGCTGCGGCTCTCTATGGTGAGCTTTATCTCGAGGTTATCGGGCAAAGTCAACGGGCGAACGGTAAGTCCGTGCGGGGCAACCGGGACAAGGCCGATGTTCTGACAGCCTGGCAACATCACCGGGCCGCCCACGCTAAGGGCGTAAGCTGTGCTGCCTGTGGGCGTGTTGACGACAAGCCCATCTGCCTGATAGGTTGTGAGGTACTCCCCGCCAAGGTCAACGCGGATGCTTATCATGCTGCTGTTGTCACGTTTGAGCACCGCCACTTCATTGAGTGCAAAGGGATAGCCCTGCATCTCTCCGTCGGAGCACTCCACCTGAAGCACGTTGCACTGCTCCGTACGCAGCAAACCTGCCTGAAAATCACTCAGCGTCTGCGTGATGTCATCGAGAGAGAAGTCGGCAAGGAAGCCAAGCCGCCCGGTATTGATGCCGAGAATGGGAATCTGCTTCTTCCCCACCCTCATCGCTGTCGTAAGGAAAGTGCCATCGCCGCCCATGCTGACAGCAACGTCGGCATCGAAGGCATCGTCGGTAATAAGCTGATATGCCGGTATGGAAACGTGCATCTCTTCCCTGAGGTAATCATAGAACGGACTGTCTATGAGAGGGACGATGCCGGAAGCGGCCAGCGCATCGAAGAGTTTCTGCACGGCTTCGCACTTTTTGGGCTGGTAGGTATTCCCAAAGATTGCACATCTTTTAGCCTTTTCCATAAATAATTTCTCTTTTGGCTGGCAAAGTTAAGGATTTTTTCCTAACTTTGCAAAACAAAAGTCAAATCTTAATTCTTAACTCTTAATTCTTAACTCTTAATTATATAAAAGATATGATTTACGTCTTTTTAGCTACAGGTTTCGAGGATATCGAAGCCATTGCACCGGTCGATATCATGCGACGTGCAGGCCTGCAGGTGCAGACCGTTTCCATTACCGGAGAGAATGTTGTGACAAGTGCTCATGGCGTTGGCATCACAGCCGACATGCTGCTGCCCGAAGTTGACTTCTCGCAGGCAGAGATGCTCGTGCTGCCCGGAGGTCTGCCAGGCTCTACCAATCTGGATGCCTGCAAACCTTTGACAGAAGCCATCAAGCGCCACTTCGAGACAGGTGGCGCCATTGCTGCCATCTGCGCTGCACCACTGGTGTTCGGTCATCTTGGTTTGCTTCAAGGTCGCCGCGCCACCTGCTATCCCGGTGTCGAAGGCGAGCTGAAAGGTGCCAGCTATACAGCCGCAATCGTAGAACAGGATGGCAACATCATCACAGGCAAAGGCCCCGCTGCCGCTTTTGAGTTCGGCTATACCATCGTCGATTTCTTCCTGGGCGAAGGAGCATCAATGCCTCTGCGCCAGGGGATGATATACAAAGAGTTAGTTCATAGTGCATAATTCATAGTTCATAGTTGGGCAAAGCCCTGCAACTGAGCAAAAGAATTAACTATGAACTCATAACTATGAACTATGAACTCATATATTATTATCGTGGCTGGCGGCAAAGGACTTCGCATGGGCGGAGACATACCGAAGCAGTTCCTGCCCATCAGCGGGAAGCCTATCCTGATGCATACGATTGAGGCTTTCCGAAGGGCGATGGAAGTCATAGAGATTGTGCTTGTCCTGCCTGCCGCACAGCATGACTATTGGCAGAAGCTTTGCAAGGAGTACAACTTCCGCTCGCCAGAACGGATTGCCAATGGCGGAGAGACACGCTTCCACAGCGTCAGGAACGGTTTGAATCTTCTTCCCGACGATGCAGAGGCGGTTGTCGGCATTCACGATGGCGTGCGTCCTTTTGTCTCTGCCGAAACCATACGGCGATGCTATGCAACGGCAAGCGAGGGAAAGGCGGTCGTGCCAGTCGTGCCAGTCGTTGAGACGGTTCGGCAAATACTCCCCGACGGCAGCAGCGTGACGCGCCCCCGCGACGAATACCGATTGGTGCAGACACCACAGACATTCCCGCTTGCCCTGCTGAAAGAAGCCTATCGGCAGCCTTACTCCGAAGCATTCACCGACGATGCCTCCGTTGTGGAAGCAATGGGCAGAGAGATTACGATGGTCGAAGGCAACAGGGAAAACATCAAGATAACCACACCAAGTGACCTTACCTTTAAACTATGAATTAGACACAGCCGTCACCTACCTTCCCGGCATCGGGCCGCAGAGGGCGAAGCTATTGGAGGCGGAGCTGGGCATCAAGACCTGGCACGACCTGCTATACACCTTCCCCTACAAGCATATCGACCGCAGCCGCCTCTACAAAATACGGGAACTGACCACGGAGATGCCTTTCGTCCAAGTGCTGGGGCAGTTCCGCAGCTTCGAGGAGGCAGGAGAAGGTCGCAAGCATCGACTGACGGGACACTTTTGGGACGGCGAGATGTTCCTTGATGTCACATGGTTCCAGGGCATACGCTACATCAAGCAAAACGTAAAGGTAAGGAAAGACTATATCCTCTTCGGTCGCCCAAGCGTCTATGGAGGCCGCCTTTGCGTCAACCATCCCGACATCGACAGCCCAGAGTCGATGACGCTCAGCAAGATGAGTATGCAGCCCTACTACTCCACGACGGAGCGCATGAAGAAGGCTGGCATGACCTCGCGTACGCTGGAACGCTTCACAAGCAGCCTCTTCAGCAAAATCACCTGGACACTGCCCGAGACGTTGCCCGGCTATCTCATCGACAGGCTCCACCTCATGCCGCTCGACAAAGCCGTGCGTGCCGCCCACTACCCCGCAACTGCCGACGAACTCTCACAGGCTAACATGCGGCTGAAGTTCGAGGAGCTGTTCTTCATCCAGCTCGTCATCATGTCCTACGCCCGCAAGCGGCAGCAGGAGCGTATGGGCAGACGGTTCACCCGTGTGGGCGAACTCTTCAACACTTTCTTCCACCACTACCTTCCGTTTCCACTGACGGAGGCGCAGAAGCGTGTCATCCGCGAGATGCATACCGACATGAAGAGCGGACATCAGATGAACCGTCTGCTGCAAGGCGACGTAGGCAGCGGCAAGACGCTTGTAGCACTGATGGTGATGCTCATTGCCATCGACAACGGCTGCCAGACCTGCATCATGGCCCCTACGGAGATTCTGGCGGAGCAGCACCTGCAGACATTCCGCAACTTCTTGAAGGACATGCCCATCCGCGTCGAACTATTGACAGGCAACGTCAAAGGTAAACGCCGCACCGCCATTGAGGAAGGCTTGCGCGACGGCAGCGTCCACATCCTGATAGGCACACACGCCGTCATCGAGGACAATGTGCAGTTCCGTAACATCGGCCTTGTCATCATCGACGAGCAGCACCGCTTCGGCGTAGCGCAAAGGGCGAAGCTGTGGGAAAAGACCCCCTCTGCCCCCCATGTCCTCGTCATGACCGCCACGCCCATTCCACGCACCCTTGCCATGACGCTCTACGGCGACCTCGATGTCTCTGTCATCGACGAACTGCCGCCCGGACGCAAGCCTGTCCGCACCCTGCACATCTACGACAACCAGCCGGAGCAGCTCTATCGCGGCGTCGTCCGCGAGATAGAGGCAGGGCATCAGGTTTATTTCGTCTTCCCACTGGTGAAGGAGAGCGAGAAGCTCGACCTAAAGAACGTGCAGGACGAGTTCGTCCACCTGAAGGAGGTCTTTCCACAATACAAGATAAGCATGGTGCACGGCAAGATGAAACCCTCGGAGAAGGACGCAGAGATGCAGAAATTCGTCTCGGGCGAGACACAAATACTCGTCGCCACTACCGTCATAGAGGTGGGTGTGAACGTGCCCAACGCCTCAGTTATGATAATCCAGAATGCCGAGAGGTTCGGCCTCTCGCAGCTGCACCAGCTGCGCGGCAGGGTGGGTCGCGGCGCAGAACAGTCCTACTGCATCCTTGTGTCGAACTTCAAGCTCTCTGCCGAGACGCGCAAGCGACTGCAAATAATGACAGAGACCAACGACGGCTTCGAGATTGCGGAAGCTGACCTGAAGCTTCGCGGCCCGGGCGACCTCGAAGGGACACAGCAAAGCGGCATCGCCTTCAACCTAAAGCTTGCCAATCTAGGGCGCGACGGTCAGCTCGTGCAGCTGGCTCGCGACACGGCTGCCTTTGTGCTTGATGCCGACCCCGAACTACAGGCAAAAGACAATGCCCTGCTCCGCCGCCACCTGCAAGAACTCAAGAAAGAACACAAGGACTGGAGCCAAATCTCGTAAAGAATGGTGAATACAGTTAGGAAACAGCTCCGCTTCCTATCATTTTCTCTAATGTCTCAATAAAGTCTTTTGCTAAAGGAAGATTGGGAATGACATCCTTGTCTGTAGCCACAAACTGGACATTATAGTCGGCCTTGTCTCGAAGCGTTTCCATCTTTGCCAGAAAATATGAATAGTCTGAGGAGAGCTTGCCCGTAAGAATGTAGTATTGGCCTAATTTCGCCTTGATTCCCCGATGGGACCTGACTTCCAATCCGTCGTTAACAAACAAGGCCGATGTCGCATGAAACAAAGCATAATACAACCTGTTGGCAGCCATGCTCCAGCTTTCTTTCTCTGCTGCAATAATTGCTTCCTGATATGTTAGCCAAGCTTTATCCAAGTATAACTTGACAAGCGTTGCACGCTGTTCTGCACTAAGACTCATATACTATCTGTTTGTCTCGTTCCACATTCTGGCAATATGGCAAAATGCTCATTTCCTTCCACTCTTTCTTTGTGTACATTTGAGGACTCAAATCAGCACCAAAAGTCCATCCAAATTCTATAAGAGGATAGCAGAACCTCCTGAAATCATCGTCTTCGATTTTATCTTTGTCTAAAAGCAGAAGCAAGTCCCAATCCGAATCTGGCTTTGCATCCCCTCTTGCCCTCGAACCATACAACCAAACGGTACTGCCTGTCGGCATTGTCATGCGAGCAGCATTGGTCAAGTCTTTTGTTGTTAGATTCCGTTCCATATAATGGCGTTTGCTGTTGCAAAAATACGACTTTTATCTCATCCCACCAAATTATTAGAGAGAAAGTTCACCACATACACAAAACAACGGATTGCGGATTATCTTGTTTGCTGGTTGTCAGCACAGATAAAATCCGCAATCCGTTGTTGTTAATTATTACATCCTCTCGTTGTGTTCCCCTCCCCTTTGGGGAGGGTTAGGGAGAGGCTTTTTTATTGCAGTGCCATGATGTCGAGCACAGCTACGAAGTCGGCGATGTCAACCTTACCGTCGCCATTCAGGTCGGCTGCTGCATCGAAGCCTCCGGCAGCCATGATGTCGAGGATAGAGACTGCATCGGCAATGTCAACCTTACCGTCACCGTTGAGGTCGCCGTCGATGCCCTTCATTATTCGAGTCATCACAGTACCCTGGTTCATGTCGAAAGTGATGCGATACTCCTGTGTCTCGGCAGTGTTCTGCTCGTCCCAGTTCATGTACCACTTGCGGTCGGAGCCACGAATCAGGTCGCCCACTACGACACCGTCCTCAAGGAGAAGCTTATTCTCTTCGCTGCCATAGCGACCCTCGTTCCAGCCGCTGCGGGTAGCTGTGGAGTGTTCGATGGCGCCCGTGTTGGAGCGGCAGGACATGATGGTGAAGTTGGGATACAGGTTCTCATTCGGGTCTTGGAAGAAGCTGACAACGCCTTCATACACCCCATTGCCCTTATGAGCAAGAGGAGCCATCTCGTCGTTCTTCCAGCGGTGCTGTTCGCCGTTGACGTTGATGATAGACCCGACAACATAGACGTTGTTGTGCCAGGGATATTCACTGACGAGGTCGAAGACGATAGTGCTGTCTGCGGGGTTGAAGGTAATCTTGTACTCGCCGCCTATGGTCTGGAAGTCCTGATGAGCGTCGTTGTTGTCAAGAACTGCCTTGAAGGTGTTGTTGGCAGGCGTGATGAAGCGACGTGAAGAGGAGGTGCACTCGTAACGCTCGTCCATGCGGCTGATAAAGATACCGGCACGGGCATCGCTGTTGGCGCGGTTGGCACGGTTCTGCACCTTGACGGTAGCAACGAAGGTGCCGTCCACCTGAGGAGTCATGGGATAAACAGTGGAGCGGGTGTTGTAGTCGAGGTTGCCACCTTCCTCATCGAGCAAGTCACCTTGTACATAGAAGCCGCCGCCAAGGTCGGGATCATTGAGGATTCTCTGGCGATAGTTGCGGGCCTCCTCGTCGGTGAGGTCGCCTTCCATGTAGTGGTCCTCGATTTCACTTGCCACCTCGGCAAAGGCATCGCTCAGTGCGGGATTGCTCTCCACATTCTCGTCGGCCTTGTCGGTGCAATAGACATAGAGGTTATAGAGTTCCTGGTATGCATCGTAGCTGTCGAGGATGGTGTTGAACTCATCGTTGAGCCTCTTGATGGCAGCCATCTTTTCCTCCAACGTGGTGGCAGCATCCACATCGTCCATGTATGCATCAAGGTTCACGATATGGCTTTGGCTATAGTACATTATCCATTGGTCTTCGCGGGCATACTTGAGTGCCTGGAGGCGCTTGCTGTAGTTCTCCATCATTGCGCTGATGGCCTCCTCGCTGTAACCGCGATAGGTGAGCTTGAACTTGCCCCACATGGTCATGCCGCTCTCGTACCAGGGCTTGCCAGTGTTGCGGATGCCAATACGAAGCTCGCCGCCCTGCACGAAGCCATATACTTTATTTATATAGCGGCCTCCAGCGAATGCGAAGCTGACTGCCTGACGCTGTTCAGGCACATAGCCGTCGCCCGTGTCGAAGTCCTGCGAAGAGGTGGATTCGCCGTTATGAGGAGCATCGGGGTCGCCACTTGCATCGTAGCGGCAGTTCACGCCGTTGATGGCATCTTCGTAGAGCACACGACCAGCATAAATGTTCATGACGGGTGTGTAGAAGTCGTTGATGAATAGGTCGGCAGGAACATAGTCGTTGCCCTCCATATCACCAGTGCCATTGCCGCCGGGACGATAGAAGGCGGGAGCCTCCAGCTCGTAGATGCCGTCGGGAATGTCGGCCACGATGTACTGTGAAACGGTGAAGGCGGTATTCCAAGTGCCGGCTACAGGATATATGTCGGTGAAGCCGGTATTAGAGCTGAAGTTGGAACCGCTGGGGCTTTCGTATGTCCTTTCGGTCTCCCAATCCTTGAAGCTACCGTCCTCGTCGAAGGCAGCATTCTTGATGATGTTGCTGACGTCGGAGCCTTCGTTGATGCTACTCATGATGGCTTGCTCGAACAGATACCTTGCAAAGGCGATTTCTGCTGTCAGTTCCTCTTCGTTGAGGGTGCGGGTGTCGATGATGTTGAGATAGGTGCCGTTGGGCAACTCCTCGTCTGCCTCCTCGTCTTCGGTAAGGTACTTGTCGAGGAGGTCGGTGGCTGCGCCATAGAGGTCGTCGCGACCGGCACGCTCTTCGGCAAGAGCCGCAATGGCCTGCTTGTAGGCTTCGTAGGCAAGGTGGCTGCTACGGATGAGGTTGGGCGTGCGCGACAGGACATCGCTGAGAGTCAAAATCTCTTCGAGTGTCGTTGCACTCTCGATGGCATCCTTTGCATCATTGTATGCTTCCATGAGGGAAGCCTGAGGTTCGAGGGATTCTAGTTCTTCCTGGATGGCATCAACCTGCTGCTTGCGGATGAGGTCGATGTCGCCGTCGGTCAGCTTGTCCAAACGCCAGCTGTCCCATACGGTCCAGTTGCCATAGAGATACATGTTGTTCTCGACACCGATGTTGACGCTGTCCTCTGCATTCTCGACGACGAAGTAGAGAGGCTCGTTCCAGTAGAGACCGCGACCAAAGTACTTGTTGCAGGCAGCGAGTGAGTTGGGCACCCATAGGCCTGTGTTTGAACTCTGGTTCTCTGTCTCGCCTACGCGCTCTTCCTGTGCTTCCTTTGCAATGTCCATGAAGCGACTTGCAATTCTCTTGCCGCCCACCTCCGCAAAGTACTGGCTGCTGTGGTAGAGAGGAGCAAACGCATCGCTGAGTTCGCCAGACTCGTAAGCCGCACCCGGGTTTTCACTCCATGCCTCGGCACGGGTCAGACCCTGTACACGCAGACGGTACATACCGGGTTCCAGGCCCTTGATGGTCTGGTAGGTCTCAAACCACTTCATGTTCCAGTGCTCGGCCACGCTGTTGTTGATGGCAAGGCCGCTGCCGTCGCCCGAGTTGTTGGTGGTGTAACCCTCCACCGTGTCGTGGTCGGCATTTGCAAATACCTCGAGGAAGGGGAAGTTGGGATCCTGCTGGTGGCAGACAGAGCAGAAGCCATCCGCAAACTTATGGTCGGGCTTGACTGTGCTGCTCGAATTGGAATAGGATGCATTGGCAGGATCGAACCATCCGTCGCAACGCATCTCAACGACAGCATAAACCTGCTTGTGACCGGGCATGAAGGTGGGGAACTCATCCTCGCCAAGTGTCTGGAACCAAGCGATATTATCCTGATTGCCGTTGAGCTTGTAGCAGAGTGCACCGCTCTCCACATCGTCGTAGTCAACGATGGTGGCCTGAAGCGGCGTGCCGTTCACGCTGTAGCAGTTGGTGAAGGTGGCGTTGTCGAAGCGGGCGAGGTACTTGTCGTCGTTCTGCACACCGCTCACCGTTGCACTCGACCAGCAGTTTGTGATTACAGCACCGCTGCTGCCGAGCCAAGCACTCAGCGCACCGTTCTCCATCACCTCCGAGCCGGAAATAAAGCCTGTGGAGTAGCAATTGGTCATATAGATGTGTGCCTGCGAGCCTGTGTTGCAGCCCAGGATGCCGCCGGCACCTGCCCTTGTGCAGCTGACGTCGCCCTCGAAGCCGAGGTTCTCTAAATAGATGTCGCCGGGAGCGGTGGAACCGCCAATGAGACCGGCATTGCCGTGGGCGCAGATGAAGCAGGTGGCGTCGCCGCGAAGGTTGCGGACGGTGGCACCGCCGTTGAGGAAGTTGATGAAGCCAACCCAGTCCTCATCCACACGCCAGCTCATGTCCATGTTGCTGATGGTGTGGAAACCGCCGTCGAAGATGCCCTTGAAGCCATTGTTGCGGTCGGCAATACCTGCGAAGTCGGGATAGTCGGTGAAGTCGAGGTCGCTGTTCAGCTTGGCATTCACCTCAACATTGCCAGCCTTCACGAACTCGGCGAACCAGCATACATCCAGCTCGTTGTTCAGCTGATAGAAACCTTCTGCGTCTTTTTCGCAGAAGTCATCGCTGATGGCACCGCAATTGATGCAATGGAAGTCGCCCTCATCATATTCGTGAGGCGGACGCACAGGCTCTACGGGGTCGTTTGTGTAAGTGCCGCCCTCGATGGGTGTGCCGTCGCAAAGCAGTTCGCCCTGCAGATAGACAACCTTGCTGGTATTGAATGGCACAGGGTATTCGTCCTCGCCAAGGGTCTGATAAAAGACAAGAGAACCAGCCTTCTGGTTGATGATGTATGCCACCCTACCGTTGAGGATGTCTTCGGCAGTGAAGTCATGGTCGATGTACTGTGTGGAAAGTTCGTTGAAGCTGAGGTCGTAGCAGTTGATGCCCACATTGCTGTTCGACTGACGGAACACGCCGCGACCGCTGGCATCTATACCATCCACGATACCAAGGTTAAAACAGTTCGTGACGCGAGTGTTGGCATTGTCACCCAACCAGCCGGAAATGCCGGCAGACTCTTTTTCGTCTGCGCTGTTGCCCATAGCCGTAATAGTACCCGTGTTAACGCAGTTCGTCAGCTTCCAGATGGGATGTGTGCTGCTACTGCCACCAGTGATACCGCCTGCATTCTTGGTTGTAGTGGTGACGCTGGCTTCATTCACGCAGTTGATGATGTTAATCTCCATCGCGTTGTTCTGACCAGTTCCTGTAATACCGCCAGTACGCAAAGCTCCAGTGATGGAGCAGCTCTTGTCGATGATGAGGTTCTTGATGACGGTACCTTCGTTGCGGTTGTTGGGATTGCCGCGAAGAGAACCGAAGAAGCCCTGCATCTCGCTGTCCGGGCGGTCGATAATCATGTTCTTGATGCGGAAGCCCTGACCGTCGAACGTGGCGTTGTACTTACGCCCGTTGCTGGGACCGATGGGGCTGTGCAGGTTGACAACATTCTCGAAGTCGATGTCGTTCATCAACTTACAGTCCAGGTCGATGTTGTTGTCAGCGACCTGCTGCGAAATCCATTCCACATTGCCCACATTGCAGAGCATGTAGAAGCCATCTGCATCCTGTACGGGACGCTCGAAGTGTTCGTCGCATTCGTCGTGCATCGTACAGATACCATTCCTGTACTCATGCTCGTCGGCAAATGCCGCCGAACCTACGAACCACATAAGGCCGAAGATGGCGAGAGAGGTAAACTTTCTCATTGCTTTTTCTTTTTAGGGTTAATAAATATATAATGTATGTATGTATGTTTTTTGCGAGAATGATGTTAAAAGCCCACACTTGCGTCACAAAAGTACAATTTTTTTATATAATTCGGACAACAACTGCGCATTTATTAAGTTTCTTTAACACCACTCGACCAGCACACTTGCATACAATTCCCCACGCAGCCTGCAATGTTTTACAGCGAACCACGGCAGTACGGCACCAACCGGCATGTTTGGGATGAAACAAAAAAAGCGTCGGACAAATATCGTCTGACGCTCTTCTTTCAGTGGTGCCACCAGGAATCGAACCGGGGACACAAGGATTTTCAGTCCTTTGCTCTACCAACTGAGCTATGGCACCGTTTTTTGTTTTGCGAGTGCAAAGGTACGGCTTTTTCCCAAACTGTGCAAGCATTTCACCGAAAAAATGGGGGAAATACAGAATTTTCTTGTTGTTCGCCGCTTTTTTCGGCTTTCGATTTTCAAATATCAATTAAATGTCGTACCTTTGCATCGGTTTTCAAACCATTCGGATAGTAGCGCAGTTGGTAGCGCACTACGTTCGGGACGTAGGGGTCGGGCGTTCGAGTCGCCTCTATCCGACAATTTTTCACCTTACAAGGTTTCCCCTTTTCCCCCTTTCACTTTTTTCCTTTTCACCTTTTTTCAATTCCTCAGCCCTTTGCTTTTGTTGAGGTATGCTTTGGCAACGCCGAAGCGGAGGAAAAGGTCGAGACGGACGGGGATATGGTTCTCGTCGTCGGAGATATAGAAGGTGATGACCTCCTTCTCCTTTCCATTCGGATATTCCACAAACGAAAAGACCAGACAGCGATAGGTGACGCCCGTCGATTTCATACGGAACTCATCGCGCCCCCGATATATGAGTGTGATGTCCTCCACCTTGTGGCCGTCGGCCATCGGGAAGTGCAGCTTCTCGCCCTTGCGCATATTGTCCACCCGGAAGGAGCGTGCCCGAAGTAACATGCTCATCATATCATAGATGCACTTGGAGCTGTCGTAGGTTCTCTCCGTCACAGCGCCCTCACGGTTCTGGTAGCGTTGGCGAAGATGGGTCTTGCCGTCCGCGTAGGAATACCACACTTCATCCACATAGTAGCGTCCGCCCTCGTTGGCACCCTTCTTATAGTAACGAGGCTGCATGTCGTCTGTGATGATGCACTGTATGGTGTCGCGCATCATAAAGAAGCGGTCGAGCCGCTGGCTGGTGCGGGTGATGAGATGCGCCTTATAGGCTGGCTTGCCCTCCCACTTCGTATGTGCGATGTCCATGCTGGCGGTGCCGGCACTGAGCCAGATGAACTTCCAGTTGAAGTAAAGGTCGTAGGTCAGCTCCTCGCCTGCCTTGAAAGCGGTGTTCTCAGCTGTGCACTGGGCATGGCATAAAGGAGAATGAAGAAAAAAAGAAATGGAGAAAATAAGAAAGAGACACACGCGGTTTACGGACTGCAATCGGGCTATAACCCGGTGGCAATGTCCCTTAACGAATCTAACACTATCAAATATCCTTGAACACATCGGCCTTCATTTTTTAGTTTTCAACAATCTTAGTTAATACCCTTTCTCCTCGCGCTTCTGCCGCTCACGCTCCTTGTTGCGCTGCTTTATGTCCTTCTCCTTGTCGGGCTTCTGCTTGGTAATTTCCAATGGCTTCTGCGACAGCCGAGGAATCTCCAAAGGAGCCCAGTCCTGCTCTATGTCCCATTTCGCCTTGACCTGGATGGGCTGGGGGAAATAATACACAGGCTCGGGCTGCAGCCCGCTGTCGTACTCTCCCGTGTCCCAAACGCCGTTGGCATTGAGATCGACATAGCAGCGCAGATAATAGTTGTTGGGCTTCAGGAAAAAGAAGTCGGCGCGGCCGTCCTTGTCCGCAGGAAGTTCCGCCACAGTCTTGTCGCTCTTGTTCAGCAGCTGCACGAAAATCCTGTTTGTGTCCGGCATTATGACATGCACGAAGAGCGCTCCGAAAGCTTCCTCTCCCCTCACGGAGAATTCGTTCTTTATGGGTTTGCAATGCTCGCCCATGATGCCCACGACAGCCGCACTGTCGATGGTGAAGCGATACTGGCGCTTCTGTTCCCACTCCGCATAGAGGGTGTAGGACTTCAAGTCGCGGTCTGGCAGGAAGAGGAAAGGCTCTGGCAGCCATGCAGTGTCCTTCTTTATGTAAAGGTGCATCCGCGTCGTGTCTGCACTGGCTATGGGCTGCTTGGCAATGTAGTGGACATTCTGGTTCGGGTCAAGTCCACCACTGGGCTTTGCCGAGAGGTCAAGGAACGTCTTCTCGAACGGGTTCTCCTCCGGAGGCAGAGGCTCCTTGGACTTCTTCACGCGCTTCTCACGCTGCTTGTTCCATTCCTGTATCTTCTTCTGCTGCTCCTTGTAAATTTTCTGCCAAGTCAACTTCGGCGCCAACTCCTGCACCTCGGTGTGCGGCTGCAGGATGCCCAGCGAATCCGTCTCCATGAAGGTAAGCTCGAACTTGATGGTGTCCTCGCTATGCGTGAAGGCGGTGTCCGTCACCCAATAGATGATAGTGTCGTTGTGGAGCGATGCGTCCACCACAAGGCACTTCTCGTCGAAGTTCAGGCCACGGATGATGGGCAGCGAGTCGGCAGGCGCCGTGAAGAAAAGCTTCATCATGTCTGGGTCCGGACGCTCCAGCTTGAGCAAATGCTGGTCCTGACCGGCTTCGAGGAAGGCATTGAGCACCAAATCGTCGGGGAGGTAACGGACAATGGGAACGGCGAGGATAGTGTCAATCTCCGACGAGTCGCGCCACACGGTATCCATACGCACGTCCCGATGGCAAGAGGTGGTGAACGAATCTGTCAGGAAGGCGATGCGCTCGCTCTTCTGGGAAAAGAGGAAGTTGCCGTCCTTGTCCTCGAGGGCGAAGGCACGGTATGTACCGGGCTTGACACCCTTGATGCAGAATTTCCCGGAGCCGTTGGTGCGCGAGACGCGACTGAAGGCCTGTGTCCTGAAAACAGAATCGTTGAAGAGGGAATCGCAGGGATAGAGGCCGACGAGGATTCCCTTCACCGGCTCCAGATTTTCTGCGGCAAGCACCGTGCCGGACACCTCCATCGTGTCGATTTCCTCGCCCGTGCTGAAGCTGTAGGTGTAGTGTCCCATCGGATTGCCCTCGTTGTTGTCAACGATGGCATCGCTGAAGTCGATGGTATAGGTCGTGTTTTCCTGCAGCGTGTCGTATAGCGTTATCTTCACGCTCTTACCGTCGGCACGGATGTTGGCAGGCTCCAACTGCGGCGGAGAGACGATGACCTTCTCGTTGGCATTCTCCAGCTTAATGAATTCATCGAAGCGAATGCGTATCTTGCGGTCGTTGCTACCAGTAGAACGGTCAGCGGGAGAGCTGGACACCACCTTTGGCGGAATCTCGTCGTAGATACCGCCGTCGGGAGCGCCAATGCTCGCGCAAGCCGCCATAAGGAGCAACGCAAAACCTGCAAATATGTGTTTCGACTTCACGCTTTTCACCTTTTCACTTTTTCAACTTTTCATTTGCAAAGGTACGAAAAATTATCTTATTGTACTTTAATCCTGTTTACAGGCAACTGTTCAGTGCCAGGACCTGCTCGATGATGTTGCGGTTGTTGGAGAGGCGGGGGACTTTGTGCTGGCCGCCGAGTTTGCCTTTCTGCTTGAGCCAGTCGTTGAAGACACCGGGGCGGGCTTTGATGAGTTCGAGCCGCTGGAGGGTGATGTCCTTGTAGCGCTTGGCCTCGTAGTCGGAATTGATTTGCTGCAGGCTCTCGTCGAGGATGCGGGCAAAAGCGGCAATGTCGTCCGGCTCACGGCTGAACTCCACAACCCACTGGTGGCGGCACTTGCCATCGGCATCCATGAAGACAGGCGCAGCGGTGTATTCCAGCACTTCAGCTCCCGTCTGCCGACAGGCTTCAGCCAGTCCCTTCTCGGCATTATCGACTATCAGCTCCTCGCCAAAGGCATTGATGAAGGACTTCGTGCGCCCCGTGATGATGAACTTATAGGGATTGCGGCTGGTAAAACGAATCATGTCGCCGATGATATAGCGCCACAAACCACTGGAGGTAGAAATGACCATTGCATAGTTGCGCCCCGTCTCTATGCCCCACAGCGGAACGACCGTCGGCTCTGGTTTGTCGAACTCGTCCATTGGGATGAACTCGTAGAAGATGCCATAGTCAACCATCAGGCTCATGGCTGGGTCGGCAGGGTCGTCCTGCAAGCCGAAGAAGCCCTCGGAGGCATTGTACGTCTCCATATAGTGCATATCGGGCGACGCGATGAGATTCTGATACTGACCGCGATAAGGGGTGAAAGCGACACCTCCGTGAAAGAAGACCTCCAGATTGGGCCACACTTCGCTCAGATACTGCTTGCCGCTCAATTCCATCACCCGCGTCAGGACAGAGAGCATCCAAGAGGGGACACCGCTCAGGTTCGTGACGTTCTGCTTTATAGCCTCACGGGCAATGCGGTCGCGCTTTATCTCGAAGTCGCTCAGCAAAGCGGTCGCCTTCTTCGGCACACGCACCAGATTGACCAGCGGGTTGATGTTTTCGATGAGAATGGCACTGAGGTCACCCACCAGACTGCCTGGCAGATTGTAGTTCGAAGCGTGGCTGCCGCCAAGAATCAATGCCTTGCCGTCGAATACGCGGCTCTTCGGATTGTTCCTCAGATACCAGACAACAGCATCCGTCCCACCGGCATAGTGCGTGTCGTGCAGCCCATCGCGGCTGACGGGAATGAACTTGCTCTTGTCGTTCGTCGTGCCGCTGGACTTTGCGTACCACTTCACCCTTCCCGGCCATAGGACATCCTTCTCGCCGTGTCGCATACGGTCGATGAAGCCCTTCAGCTCCTCATAGGTGCTGAGCGGGGTCTGTCGGGCAAAGGCTTCATAGCCATGTACACTGCCATAGCCGTGTGCACTGCCCCACTCCGTCTGCGCAGCCTTCCCCAGCAGCCGCTCCAGAACTTTCCGCTGCAAAGCCTCTGCCTCCGTGGCATAAAGGTCGAGCTTGCGACGGCGCGGAGTGAAGATGGGACGTATGATGTTAGTTAAACTCAAAATTCAAAAATGTTTCAACTTGTTTACTTGCCAACTCGATTACTTGCCAACTCATCATGCAGCCTCCTGTCGTGCTTGAGGCGGTGCAAAGCGTTCCTGCTTGCCTTCTGGTGGCTCTCCTTCTTGGAGTAGCCTTTCCCTCTGCCACACTCCTGACCGTTGATGACAACCTTTGAATTGAAAAGCGGCGAGCCGTCCTCTGTCTTGGTCTCGTCGAGCAGGACATATTCAAGCACGGCCTTGTGCTTCTGGCACCACTCCAACAGCTTGCTCTTGAAGTTCACCTCCTGATAGGCAAGCTTGTCTATGTCGATGAACCGATGCAGAATCTTTTCTGTCATAAAGCTCTTGCAGTAGGCGTATCCTCTGTCCAAGTAGATGGCACCGATGAGTGCCTCGAAAGCATTGCCTGCAAGATAGCTGTTGTGCATCTGGTTGTGCTCGTTGCGCTTAATAAGCTTGTCGAGTCCTATCTCTGCAGCCAGCCTGCCAAGCGACTCACGCTGCACAATTTTGCTGCGAGTATTCGTCAGGAAGCCCTCGTGCTTGCGGGGGAAATGATGATAGACGATTTCACCCACCACAGCATCCAGCACAGCATCGCCCAGGAACTCCAGCCGCTCGTTGTTTATCGGCGTACCGCTCTTGGCATGTGCGAGCATGGACTTGTGCATCAGTGCCTCCTGGTAGAGACTGATGTTGTGCGGATAGAAGCCCAGCATATTACGAATAGCGCGACAAAGCATCTTTTCCTTACGGAAAGGAAGCTTTATCGCGTCTATCAGGTTTATGGCAGACACAACTCTATTCTGCGTATTTCTTGAAAATAGCGCAGGCATTATGACCACCAAAGCCAAAGGTGTTGCTCAGGGCTGCCCTTACGGTGCGCTTCTGAGCCTGGCCGAAGGTAAAGTTCAACTTGTAGTCAATCTCCGGGTCTTCGTCGCCTTCCTCATGGTTGATAGTCGGGGGAACGATGTCCTCCTTGACAGCCATCACGCTTGCCAATGCTTCGATGGCACCGGCTGCCCCCAGCAGATGTCCGGTCATGGACTTGGTGCTGCTGATGTTGAGTTCGTAGGCATGTTCGCCGAAGACTGTCAGGATGGCCTTGCACTCGCTAATGTCACCCACAGGTGTAGATGTGCCGTGCACATTGATGTAGTCGATGTCCTCGGGCTTCATGCCAGCGTCCTCGAGCGCATTCTCCATGACAAGCTTTGCGCCAAGCCCTTCGGGATGGGATGCGGTGATGTGGTGCGCGTCGGCACTCATGCCTGCACCGGCCATCTCTGCATATATCTTCGCGCCACGGGCCTTTGCGTGTTCCAGTTCCTCGAGCACGAGGACGGCGCTGCCCTCTGCCATCACGAAACCATCGCGACTGGCACTGAAGGGGCGGCTTGCCTTTTCGGGCTCATCGTTGCGCGTGCTCAGGGCGTGCATGGCTGTAAAGCCACCCACTCCGGCTGACGTGATGGCAGCCTCGGCTCCACCACTGACGATGACATCAGCCTTACCCAGACGGATGAGGTTGAAAGCATCGGCCAGTGCGTTGGTAGAAGAGGCACAGGCGCTGGAGGTGATGTAGTTGGGGCCGTGGAACCCGTACTTGATGCTAATGTGACCGGCACAAATGTCGGCAATCATCTTGGGCACAAAGAAGGGGTTGAACTTGGGACCCAGCGTCTCACCTGTCTTGGCGTATGCCGTCACTTCCTCCTCGTAGGTCTTCATGCCGCCGATTCCCACGCCAAAAACCACACCAACGCGGTTCTTGTTGACGGTCTCCATATCGAGTGCACTGTCCTCAACAGCCATCGTGGCTGCGGCAAATGCATACTGGCAATAGGGATCCATCTTGCGGGCTTCCTTGCGGTCGATGAATTGCTCCGGATTGAAGTTCTTGACCTCGCAGGCGAACTGCGTCTTGAACTTAGAGGCATCGAAATGCGTGATAGGAGCAGCCCCGCTCACGCCCGCGAGCATATTCTGCCACGTCTCGGCAGCAGTATTGCCCAAGGGAGTGACAGCACCGATGCCTGTCACTACAACTCTTTTCAGTTCCATGTAAACTTAGTTCATAGTTCATAGTTCATAATTCATAGTTATTGTCTCGCTTACCATAAAACGTAAGCCCAACTATGCACTATGAACTATGAACTGTGAATTATTATCTTACTTGTTTGCTTCGATGAATGCGATTGCATCAGCAACGGTAGAAATCTTCTCTGCCTTGTCGTCGGGAATAGTAATCTCGAATGCCTTCTCGAACTCCATAATCAGTTCCACGGTGTCCAAAGAATCAGCACCAAGGTCGTTGGTGAAAGATGCTTCGGGAGTTACGTCTGCTTCATCAACACCCAACTTGTCAACAATAATCTCTTTTACTTTTGCTTCAATTTCTGACATAATTTATCAATTTACGATTTAACGATTTACTTTTATCTGTTTGTTGCCTTTTGGTTAAAATGGCTTTTTCTGCGATGCTTTTCTGTTTCGCGGTGCAAAGTAACGACATTTTGTGCAATTTTGCAACTTCTGAGGACAAAAACATGCCCAATTATGCACATTTTAACTTTTTTTGTGCACAAATCATGCTCCCTGTGCAATGCCGACAAAGCCAATGTCCCGTAGCCTTCCCCCTACATATATAATAATGTGTAGGCACCCCCGTCTGATGCTTTTATTGCATCTCCGAAATAATTCTTCATTCTTCATTCTTTATTCTTCATTCTTTTTCGTACCTTTGTAGGCACTATGCCAAAATACGCCGACGTCATACTGCCCCTGCCCTTGCAGGAATCGTTCACCTACGCACTTCCCCTCCAAAGCGATGTGCTGCCGCAGGTGGGGTGCCGCGTCATTGTGCCGTTTGGCAGCAGAAAAACCTACACGGCCATTGTGGTGCGCCTGCACAGCGAGACACCGCCCTACCCGACCAAAACCGTTTCTGAAGTGCTCGACGCCGCACCAGTCGTGTTGCCCGAGCAGTTGAGCCTGTGGCAATGGATTGCCGACTACTACCTGTGCTCTATGGGAGAAGTCTTCAAGGCGGCCTTGCCTGCTGCACTGAAAGCCTCCCCCACCCCCTCAAAAGGAGGAAGGAAAGGCAAGAGTGTGG
The DNA here is from genome assembly GCA_017524545.1 of Bacteroidaceae bacterium. Classification (GTDB taxonomy): domain Bacteria; phylum Bacteroidota; class Bacteroidia; order Bacteroidales; family Bacteroidaceae; genus Physcousia. The sequence goes on along the minus strand of JAFXVN010000019.1, from coordinate 11,251 downwards.
GAGTGTTCCCCACTCCCATTGAGAATGGAGCTGGAGAGGCGGCCCCTTTGAGCGATGTCCAGCAACAGGCCATGGACAGCATCATCGACAAGTGGCGGACACATAGCATCTGCCTTTTGCACGGCGTGACAAGCAGCGGCAAGACGGAAATCTACATACACCTCATGCAACGCGCCATCAAAGAGGGCAAGCAGGTGCTCTTCATGCTGCCGGAGATAGTGCTGACCACCCAGCTCACCGAACGTCTGCGGCGCGTCTTTGGCTCCCGTCTGGGTGTCTATCACTCGCGCAACTCCGACCGCGAGCGCATGGAGCTGTATCGGAAAATGCTGTCCGACGAGCCTTACGACATCGTGGTGGGTGTGCGCAGCAGCATCTTCCTGCCATTCCAACGCCTCGGCCTGCTCATCATCGACGAGGAGCACGAGACATCCTTCAAGCAACAGGACCCTGCGCCCCGCTACCATGCCCGCAACGTCGCCCTTGTGCTGGCAGCAAGGGCAGGAGCAAAGGCACTGCTGGGCTCTGCCACGCCAAGCCTGGAGTCGTACCACAATGCCCTCATCGGCAAGTACGGACTCGTCATGCTGAAGACACGCTATGCCGGCCTCAGCCTCCCCACCATCGAGGTTGTCGATGTGCAGGAGATGCAGCGGAAGAAGATGATGACAGGCATCTTCTCGCCGCAATTGCTCGCCCACATACGGAAGGCTCTGGACGAAAGGAAGCAGGTCATCCTCTTCCAAAACCGCCGGGGCTATGCGCCTGTAATGGAATGCCGCGTTTGCGGCTGGACACCGCGCTGCCAAAGCTGCGACGTTAGCCTCACCGTCCATCGCGGCTTCAGACAAATGGTCTGCCACTATTGCGGCAAAAGCTACAGCATCCCATCCGTCTGCCCCAACTGCGAGGAGCGCGAACTCTCCTCTCGCGGCTATGGGACGGAGCGCATTGAAGAACAGCTGCAACGCATCCTCCCGGAGGCGCGTATCGCCCGCATGGACCTCGACACCACACGCTCCCGCCAGAACTATGAGCAGATTCTCCACGACTTCGAGCAAGGGAACACCGACATCCTCATCGGCACTCAGATGGTGACGAAGGGACTGGACTTCGACCGTGTCAGTCTCGTTGGCATCCTCTCCGCCGACTCCATGCTCTCGCAGCCTGATTTCCGCAGCTACGAGCGTGCCTTCCAACTGATGGAGCAGGTGGCAGGCAGGGCAGGCAGGAAGGGAGCCGTCGGCCATGTGGTGCTCCAGACCCGCGATGCCGGAAACGACATCGTCCGGCAGGTGGTGGCGCACAACTACGAAGGCATGTACGCCCAGCAGTCCCAGGAGCGGGAACTCTTCCGCTATCCGCCTTTCTGCCGTGTCGTCTTCCTCTACCTCAAGCATCGCAATGAGCAGGTGGTCGAGAGCCTTGCCACGGATTTTGCCAGTTTGCTCCGGCAAGTCTTCGGCGAACGTGTGCTGGGACCCGACACGCCGCCCGTGAGCCGCGTGCAGCTCATGCACATCCGCAAGCTGATACTGAAAGTGGAACCCGCTGTCCCCATGTCCGCCGTCCGGCAGCGTCTCGTCGCACTCCAAAGCCAAATCCTCGCAATGCCCCAGTACCGCTCTGCGCAGATATATTATGATGTCGATTGACTCCCCGCTTTATTCTGGAAAAGCAAACACTCCTTGGCTACAAACCCTTTGCCGCTGCCTATAAAAGTCTGCGCAGCGAGCCTACAAACTATTTTCAAGGCTTGAAAATATATTATCAAGCTTTGGAAATATATTTTCACGGTTTGAAAATATATTATCAAACCTTGAAAATAATTATACAACGTGCCTCGGAGAGCGTGTAAGACTACAGTTCGATGTTTTGGTAGAGGAAGCGCTTGATGCTCTTCTTGGGCGTCTTCTCGAACTCGACGTCCATAACCTTGATGTTGAAGAGCTGGGCGTATGCAGGGAGGTTGGGATTGATGTCTTTGCGGTTCTGCTCCATGATGCTCTCAATATCAGACCGAGAGAGACGAAGCTTCTTCACCTGCTCTTGGTCGGGATAGACGAGACCGACGAGCTTGTCTCCTTTCTGTACAACGAGGCATTCGCCCACAAGCGACATGCCTGCCAGCTTGTCCTCTATCTCCTCGGGGTAGATGTTTTGTCCGTTGGCACCGAGCAGCATGTTCTTGCTGCGTCCCTTGATGAAGAGGTTGCCCCGGCTGTTCATTACACCGAGGTCGCCTGTATGGTACCAGCCGTCGGCATCGATGGCAGCTTTCGTAGCCTCTTCGTTTTTGTAGTAACCGAGCATGACGTTCAGTCCGCGCGTCAGAATTTCGCCCGGGATGTGCTCTGGGTCTGGGCTGTCGATGCGGAGTTCCTGATGCACGACGTTTCTGCCGCAACTGCCCACCTCATGGTCTTTCCAGTCGTTGTAGGTAATGATGGGAGCGCACTCTGTTGCCCCATAGCCGACACAGTAGCGGAAGCCTATGTCGTGAAGCAACTGCTCTATCTCCTGATTGATTGCAGCACCTCCGACAATAAGCTCGTAGAAGTTGCCGCCCAAAGCCTGCGTCAGACCCTCACAAATCTGCTTTCGTATGCGGTCGCCGATGATGGGGACATTCAGCAGCATCCTCACCTTGGGGTCTTGTATTCTGGGCAGGACAGCCTTGCGTACCAGTTTCTCAATGATGAGAGGTACAACGATGAGGATGCGGGGCTTCACCTCTGCGAGGGCGCGCATCAGGATAGTTGGAGAAGCTATTTTGGTAAGGAAGTTGACGTGAACGCCCTTCATAAACTCGAAGGTAAACTCAAACGCCATACCATACATGTGTGCCATCGGCAGCATACTGAGCACCTTGTCGCCCGGCTTGATTTCATCCCCCAGCACCTTGTATGCGAAATTGCAGTTGCTCCAGAGGGCACGATAGGGAATCATCACACCCTTTGAATTGCTGGTCGTGCCGCTGGTGTAGTTGAGCACAGCCATTTCGTCGGGCTGGTCGTGATAGTAGCTGAGGCATTCTGGCAGAAAACGGTTGGGAAACTTCTCACCGAAGAGACGGTTGAGATTCTCGCGGGCGTATGTCAGCTTGTCGCTGCGGCTTACCAGAAGACTATAGTCGGCCAGAGAGATGATGCCCTGGAGTCCGGGCATCTCGTCGGCATTGAGATTAGGCCACACCTTGTCGCCCACAAAAAGCAGTTTCGACTCGGAGTGGTTAATGATGTCGTGCACCTGCGAGGGGTGGAACTCGTGCAGGACAGGGACTGCCACTGCTCCGTAGGTCAGGACGCTGAAGAAGGCTGCACCCCATCGGCTCAGGTTGCGTCCGCAGAGGGCTATCTTGTCGCCAGACTGGATGCCTGCCTGCTCGAACAGGATGTGGAGCTTCTCTATTATGCGCGCTACATCTTTATATTGAAAGGTGAAAAGTCCGTAATCTGACATCGAATCCATGAACCAATGTTCCTGAATACTCTGCCGTATCATCTCATTATATGAGGGTACTTTCGTCATTTCCATTTGCACAATTTTGTTATTTTTGTGCAAAGGTATGTCAAATTTCGGTATGTTGCAAGCATATTGGTAACATTTTTTGCACAAAAGAATAAAATTCGTGCAAAAGGGGCTATAGCATAAGGCTATGGGTGATGCAAGGGGGAAGTTCCTCCTGATAATGCGTCACCATGACGAGTGTTTTGTGCGGGCGTTTGCAGAACAGCTCTATTATCTGACGCACGAGGCAGCGGTTGCGGTCGTCGAGGCCGTGCAGAGGTTCGTCGAGGATGAGCAGTTCGGGGTCTTTCACGAAGGCGCGTGCCAAGAGGCACAGCCTCTGCTCTCCGCTGCTGAGTTGCAGGAACGACCTGTCGGCCAAAGCCTCCACGCCAAAGACGCGCATCCAGTCGAGGCATATCTGCTTCTGCTCAGGACGTGGCCGCACATAGAGTCCCACGGAGTCGCTCAATCCGCTTGCCACCACATCGATGGCCGGGATGTCTTTCAGGTAGGCGCGGTGCATCTCGGGGCTGACGTAACCGATGTGCCGCTTTATCTGCCAAATGCTCTCGCCCGTGCCCCGCCGATGTCCGAACAGCTCGATGTTGCAGGCGTAGGCTTGCGGATTGTCGGCACAGACAAGGCTGAGAAGGGTGCTCTTGCCAGAGCCGTTACGTCCGCTCAATGCCCATCGCTCCCCTTCATGCACCGTCCAGTCGAGGGGTTTCAAGATGGTACGCTCCCCATAGCGGATGCTGACGTTGCGGAAGCGCAGTATCTCGCCCCCTTCGCGAGGGTAGAAGTCGGAAGCCGAGAGGTCGCGGACAGGCAGCTCGGTTATCCAGCGGCTCACCTCGTCGTCCAGCACAGGTTTCGGCACAGCGGCATATTGCCTGCGGTACTCGGCAAGCGTCATCTTGGGCAGCAGACGCAAACCCTCGACAGGCAGGACGTGCGTGATGAAGTCTGGTATGTCGTCGCGCTTGCTCAGGACAAGGATGACGAGAAGACCCGTCTCGCGCGTCAACGTCTCAAGCAGGTCGCGGAAGTCCTTTCGCGTCTGAGCATCAAGGCCGATGAAGGGATTGTCCAGAATCAAGACACGGGGATTGGTGGCAAGAGCTTTTGCCATCTGGAACTTACGCAGCTCGCCGCTGCTCAGGGAGATGATGCGAGCCTCCCCCAACCCCTCCAAAAGAGGGGAAAACAGCTTCAGCCATTCACCCCTCCCTGGGAGGGGTCGGGGGAGGCTTTCCCTTACTGTTGGCATGTCCTCGGGGATGTCGTGCTGGTTCCAGCGTTGCTGGTAGTAGTAGGTGCCGTCCTGCTCCCCATAGGAATCGCGGAAGGAAATGTATTTCAGGTTCTCGCTGACGAGACGCGAGCTGCCGGGCGGGAAGTCGTATTGCACCTCGTTGAGGAGCAAGGGATAATGCCCCGTCAGCACCTCAACGAGCCGCGACTTGCCGGCAGCATTATCGCCCACAATAGCAATCTGCTCGCCTCTGTTTATCTCCAGATTGATAGGCTCGGCCATCCGCCAAAGCGGATGCCGCGCTACGCCGTTCACTATCTTAATCATTGATGCTACATTTACATATCATTAACACAAGACACCTTTCAGCCATTGGCGGTTATTTCGTTAAACTCATCAATCCATTCCTTTAGCTTTCGTTGCAACAAAGCCTTATCGGGAAGATAGAGTTGGTATGCTGTTGCATAGATATTAGCATCTTTCGGTAAGGTCAATTCCACGAGGGCGTCGCTCTTCTCCTGACAGAGCAGAACGCCAATGGTTGGTTTCTCGAAATCCTGCTTCACATGGCGGTCGTAATAGTTAACGTACATTTGCATCTGTCCCAAATCTTGATGAGTCAGGTCGCCAGTCTTGAGGTCGATTAGCACATAGCATTGAAGCAAACGATTGTAGAACACAAGATCTACATAGAAATTGCGCTCTTCGAAAGTGAATCGCTTCTGTCTTGCCTCGAAAAGAAAGCCTTTGCCAAGTTCCAACAGGAATTGCTGCAACTTAGCTATGATGGCATTCTCCAGTTTGCTTTCTGTATAGGCCGCTTCCGGCTTCAGCCCCAAAAACTCCAATGTAAGCGGATTCTTGATGATGTCGGAAGGTTTCTCTATGGTTTGTCCCTCACGAGCCAAACGCATCACCTCGTCCTTGTCTCGACTCAAAGCCAATCTTTCATAAAGACTGCTGCCCACTTGCCGACTGAGTTGGCGTACACTCCATTGTTGCTGGGCGCATTCAATTTCATAGAAACTGCGAGCATCAGGATTATCTATCCGCATCAGGATAAGATAGTGACTCCACGAAAGCGTGAATTTCAATTGTTGTGTTGGGGCGATGTCGTTGCCCCAATTCAAATTGTCACTTGAAAGGGTTAAATCATGCTTGGCTTTTTCCAAAACAGTGTTTGGGGTTTTACCAGAAATTCCCAAAACACTGTTTTGGATTTTTGAAGAGTAAACTAAATAGAAGTTCCTGATAAGGCGTAAGTTTTCTAATCCCCAACCCTTGCCATATCTTTCCGTCAGCTTTTCTGATACACTTTTTAAGATATGTTTCCCATATTCAGCACGGCTTTCTCCTTTTTGCTCGTCCTCCACTATGTATTGGCCGATGGCATATTTGGTATATACTTCGGCAATGTTAACAGCTGTGACTACACGCTGTCGGCCTTGCTCAATGAGGGATGATATCCGCTCGAACAACGCCTCTACTCTTTTCGTTTCTTGTATCTCGTTCATGCGTTTTTTACTCTCTCCTTGTTCTTCTTCACGAAGTCTGCCCAGCCGCGATACTTGTGGTCGGTTTCGGGCTTGCCCATTTGCAGGAAATGGCAATAGGCGGCACCGAGGGCATCGGTGGCATCGAGGAACTTGCCCATCTCCTCCTTCTCGACATGCAGCATACGCCTGAGCATGTCCGCCACCTGCTCCTTGCTGGCATTGCCGTTGCCCGTGATGGCCATCTTAATCTTCGAGGGCGCGTACTCGGTGATGGGCACCTGCCTTTGGATGGCGGCGGCGATGGCTACGCCCTGCGCACGTCCCAGCTTGAGCATACTCTGGATGTTCTTGCCGAAGAAAGGTGCCTCGATTGCCATGCAGTCGGGCAGATAGCCCTCGATGATGCTGCAAACGCGCTCGTAGATGTGGCCGAGCTTCAGGTAGGGGTCGGAAAACTTGCGCAGGTCGATGACGCCCAAGGCAAGCATTTCTGCCTTCTTGTCCTCCACGCGCAACACGCCGTAGCCCATGATGCTCGTCCCGGGGTCTATGCCAAGAATGATGCGTTCCACCGTCTTTTATAAATTCATAATTCTTAATTCACAATTCATAATGAATCGGTCCTTGTCGAGTGCAAAAGTACAAAGAAATTAAGGATTAAGGATTATTAAATATGAATAAATGTCAAAAAAGACATGAATGCGCAAAGAATTATGAATTATGAATTATGAATTGTGAATTATTTCGTACCTTTGCAAAGCAAAATGTGAACAAAACATTAGAATGATGAAAAAGATACTCCTAATTGCTGTCGCCGCAATCTTTGCTTTGCAGGCCTCGGCACAGACACAGAAGCAAAAGGTGAACGTCAGCGAGATTCAGGCTGTTGCCACAACAAAGGCCGAGAACTACGCTGAAATAACATTCGACACGCTCCGCTACAACTTCGGCACATTCTCGAAGGACGAGCCTGTGGTGCGCTGCTCCTTCCCCTTCACCAATACCGGCACGGCACCGCTCATCATCCATCAGGCTTTTGCCAGCTGCGGCTGCACCATCCCCACCTACACCAAGGAACCCATCAAGCCGGGCGAGAAAGGCACAATCGAAGTGACCTACGACGGCACCGACAAGTTCCCCGGGCGTTTCTCGAAGACCATCACCATCCGTTCCAATGCCATCAACGAAGTGGTGCGCCTCACCATCGAAGGGTTGATGGAGTGATTGATTAGAGATTAGAGATTAGGGAATAGGGATTAGGAATTGTTTGTAACGAGATGAAAAGTCCGCAGCTTTTGCTAATCCCAATTCTCTATTCCCTATTCCTCTTTTTTGCCCTACCTGCCAGCGCGAGGGAGGAATGGAATCCTGTGGCGCAGGAGGAAGCCGTCGTGACGAGCGGAAGCGCACGCTTCACCATCCTGACCCCCAGGCTTATCCGCATACAGTACAGCACCAACAAGCTCTTCGAGGACAGGGCCACGTTTGCCGTCGTCAACCGCCGACTGCCTGTGCCTGCTTTCACCTGCACGACAGAAGACGGCTACCTCGTCATCCGCACCGACTCGCTCACCTTGCGCTACAAGGTCGGCTCCAAAATCAACAGGCAGCACAAGAACAGCACCGTGCTGGGCATCACCTTCCAGATGAACGGACGGCAGATTCTCTGGTACCCGGGGAAGGACGATGCCCTCAACCTGCTTGGCACGCAGCGCACCCTCGACGGCAACATTGGCGACACCCATCGTGTCTCCCTCGAGAAAGGCCTGCTATCGCGCGACGGATGGGCTGTCCTCGACGAATCGCCAAGCACTCTGCGCGGCGACGGAAGCCGCTCCTTCCCCTTTGAAGGCGAGGTAGATGGCATCCCCTGGCTCGGCACTCCCATAGATGCCAATGCCATCGACTGGTATTTCTTCGGCTATGGGCATCAGTACAAGGACGCGCTTGGCGACTATGTCCGCATAGCAGGCCGCCAGCCTCTTCCGCCGAAATACATGTTCGGCTATTGGTACAGCAAGTATCAGGCTTATTCCCAGAGCGAACTCCAGCAGCTGGTGCGCGACATGGAGAACAGGGACGTGCCGCACGATGTGCTGATGATAGACTGCGACTGGCACCAGAACTCGTGGACGGGATGGACGTGGAACAAGTCGCTCTTCCCCAACCCGACATCGCTCCTGAACTGGATGCACACCCACAACACGAAGACCGCCCTCAACCTCCATCCCGCCGACGGCATTGGGCAGAGCGACGACAACTTCTCCAAGATTCGCAGCGACATGGGGCTTGACGCAAGCGCCACCACCGTGCCCTGGCAGCTCGAAGACTCCACCTTCTACCGCACCTTCTTCAAAAACCTCATGCGCGTTCGCGAGAAGCAGGGCGTCGATTTCTGGTGGCTCGACTGGCAGCAAGACCTCACAAGCCAATATGTTGCCGGCCTCGGGCAGACCTTCTGGCTCAACCATGTCTTCTACAACGACATGCGGCTGAACCGCACCGACCGCCGCCCCGTCATCTTCCACCGCTGGGGCGGAATGGGCAGCCACCGCTACCCTATCGGCTTCTCCGGCGACACCTTCGCGACCTTCGGCACATTGCAGTTCGAGAGCTACTTCACCGCCACAGCCGCCAATGTCTGCTTCGGCTATTGGGGACACGACGGCGGCGGCTATCTGCAACCCAACAACATCGCCACCGACCCCGAGCTTGTGCTGCGATGGATGCAGTTCTGCGTCTTCCAACCCATCTTCCGCACCCACGGCTCCAGCCAAAGCGGATGCGAGCGCCGCATCTGGAAGTTCTCGAACTTCGACCTCCAGCGCGAGGCCTTCCAGCTTCGCTACACGCTCGTACCTTATATCTATACTGCGGCGCGACAGGCATACGACACGGGGGTCTCCATCTGCCGCCCGCTCTATTACGAGTGGCCGGAGCAGAACAAAGCCTACACGGTCGAGGACGAATACCTCTTTGGCAACGACATCCTGGTGTCGCCCGTCTCAACCCCCACAAGCAGCGACGGCACCAGCGAGCGCAAGACATGGCTCCCCGAAGGCCACTGGTACGACGTATGCCGCAACCGTATGCTCCGAGGGAACCGAACCGTCACCGACCAGTACGGCCTCTCCGAAATTCCCTACTTCATCCGCCTTGGCAGCATCATTCCCTGCAACCCTCCCGTCTCGCATCTGAAGAGCGAGCCGTCGTCGCTCGTGCTTTGGGTCATTCCCGGTGCCGACGGCAAAGGCACGCTCTACGAAGACCACGGCGACAGCGAGGCGTACAAGGATGGCGAGTATGCCACGACGCTTTTCACGCAGACTCATGCCACCGGCGGCACCACGCTCACCATCAGCCCCCGCGAAGGCAGCTACGAGGGGATGCCGAACGAGCGAGCCTGGCAAGTCGTGTTCTTCTTGGTGGACAAGCCGAGCCATGTCAGCATCAATGGAGAAGAGACAAACGGCTGGACCTACGACGAGCAGCTCTGCCGCCTCTTTGTCGATGTCCCCGCCCGTCCCTGCTCCGAAGCCACCATCATTAATGTGGAAGAAGAAGAGGACAGCCTCACCCCAACCCTCTCCAAAAGAGAGGGGGAAAAGGCAGTATATGACCTAAGTGGCCGCAAGGCTTTTCGCTCCACAACGGGCGTGCGTATTCAGAACGGAAAGAAAACCCTTAATCCTGTCAAGCCATGAAACGCCTCTTGCTCATTTTTTATTTTTCACTTTTCACTTTTCACTTTTTTGCCCAAGACCGCTACTGGGCAGTAGGCACTGCCGTACCTGGCGGCATTCAGGAGCTGACGCCCTTCCCCAACAAGCAGTACAAATACACAGGCCGTCTCATCGAGGGCGGCACGCTATCCTTCCGCAACAAGGAGGCAGCGACAGCAAGTCTCGTGCGCTATCTCAAACCCACCTACGAGGACGCATACGCCGTCACAAACGCCACACCCTTCACGCTTGTTTCTGCCCGCGACTCTTCGGCATGTCTCTGGACGGTGCCTCTGACCGAAGACATCTACCGCATCACCATCGACCTCAACGCCAAGACGCTAACGGGCGAGCTGTTCCGTCCGTGGAACGAGCTCTTCATCGTGGGCGGAGCCACGGAATGCGGCTGGGTGACATACACCTTCCTGCCTTTCACCAGAGACGAAAGCGAGGTCTGCACATGGGACTGGACGGGCGAGCTGCGAGAGCGTCAGGAGTTCGGCGAGCCGCGCCGCTTCAAGTTCGAGGGGCAGAACGCCTGGGAGCCCAAGGTGCTGCATCCCTTCACGCAAGACGAAGACATCCTGGGGAGCACCCAGCTGCTCACGGGCGGCAGCGGCGACAACAAATGGAGCGTCACCAAAGAAGGCTACTACCACATCCGCGTCGATGTCTTCCGCGAAACCGTCTGGGCAGAATACCTCGGGCAAGAGGCAACGGACGACGGCCAACAAGCGACAGCCATCCACGAAACCACAAACCGTCAATTGGTAAATGGTAAATGGTTAAATGGTAAATGTTTCGACCTCAGCGGCCGCCAAATCACAAATGGCAAACTGCCCAAAGGACTTTACATCAAGGACGGCAAGAAGATACTCGTCAAGTGACAACACCAATTCTCCAATTCGCAATCGTACCGCCAAGACGCTGAAGGCGTCATCGCTCAATAACCGCAGGTACGCTGACAGGCGCACCTGCGGACAAGTGGGCAATGATGTCAAGGTCGTCCCGACCTACGGTTACTGAAAGGAGACGGTTTCACCGTCTTGCTGGCATCCTTGCAGATAATCATTTTGATGATTCTTTATTCGTGTCTTTCGCATCTTTAGATGTTTGAAAATTTCTGTGCTTTCTGCTTTCTATGTTAAATTCCAAATATTTTGACCATTATTTTTAATATTATGCTGATAATCTATATTTCGGATTGTAAACTTGCTTGTTCTTGACCATGGCGGTGACGACATGGAGTAACTTGTTCTTGCAAT
>JAFXVN010000018.1 GCA_017524545.1 Bacteroidaceae bacterium | reverse complement strand
TAGGGCATGGATTCTGAGTCAATGTTGCCATTACATGATGAAGTATTTGTTTTCTTTATCGTTGTTGGGGACAATAAGGTGTTCGCCTTCCTCGCCTACGAGGACATCGCGACGGTGCTGCATGTCGTGGATGTAGTTGTCGCTCACCGACATCATGTGCACGTGGAAGTCATGCAGCTGCTCGGTGGTGCTCGATGTGGTGGTACCGTGGTTCTGGCTGACGGCAATACGGAAGGCGCCTGAAGGCAGGGTCTTCATTTCAGTCTTCTGCACAAACAGGGCGACGGCACGGTTGCCAGTGGCGGCTTGGAACAGGTAGCGCAGCGCTTCGTCTTCTATCTCGGTGAACGGACGGCCAAGACGCTTCTCCACATACTGCTGGGCCTCGAAGATGGCGGGAGCCATACGAAGGTAAAGGTGTGGCGTGGCCTCGATGCCGGTCACCCATTCCAGCACGCCTGCAGAGGTGATGCACAGACTCTGGATGCGCTGGTAAAGGGTGCTCTGCTGGAATGTTGAATCGTCCATCAGGAGCATCACAAGACGGTCGTAGGCATTGTAATACTCCTCCAGGTGCATCTGGTCGTCTCTCTCCAGCTGCCATTCGAACGGACGGCGCTCGTTCGTCGAGTCCATCTTCACTTTACGCCCGTCTGTCTCATGCGAGATGTCGTTCAGACGGAAGTAGCGCAGCACTGACATGTAGCCGATGGTGCGCTGAGCTGCCTTCACAAGTGGGGTGAGCTGGCCATTGATGTATTCCTGCTCAATGGCTGCCATCACGTCGGTACCTATCTGGCGGGCGATTTCGTCTTGTACCTGCTCCACGATGCCGGCTATCTTGTCGAAGTCGGCATTGGCATAATACGAGGATGTAACCACACGGAGCTCTTCAGCTCCCTCTCCGTTTTGATTGAATATCATTGTCTGAAAATTTAGGTTTTCAATATTCTCTTTTGCTGTTCAAAAATATCCTTGTCATGTAGAAGTTTCAACATCACACGCATCAATGGCGTGTGAAGAACTTCGTCGTAGCCACCGAAGACTCCGCTCTCTGCCAACGTCATGGCGATGGCATTGAGGCCAAGGCCTGAATCGCGCTCCGATTTTCCTGAATCGGTACCGCCGAAGACTGAACGGAAGCATACCTCCCTGCCATCGATGATGAACACACCGGTGGCCAGATATTCGCAGAAGAATGAGAACCAGGCATAGACGCCCCACACAAACCACGAGGGCATCCGGTTACCGCGAGCAAGCTGCTCTGTGACACCATCGGCGTCATAGGCTATGCGACGGCCTGGCTGTCCCGACTTCTGGCGACGCCTGTAAAGCAAGCCCGCCAACTGGTGAAGAAGGGCCATCGGATGACTGTCATCGGCATCATAGGCATGGCAGAGCGCCAGCGCGTCCTTGAACTCGCCGAACGACAGGTCGGCCCCATGGCTCATGGGCCCGAACAACTGTCCCCACTTGTCAAGCGGATTGACGGTCGAGCGGTAGACAAGGGAGATGCTGCCATCGTCGTTCTCCTGCCACAGCCAATCGAGCTTGGCAGCGCATTGGCGAACCAACAGGAAGTACTTGTCATCGCTCGTCCGTGTACGCAAGCCGCGGTTCAGCAACAGGCAGCGGGCTGCCTCTATCCTCACGCCGAAGGCGTCGATGTTGTCAGGCCGACGAGTGACGAGCATATCCCGAAGCTTCAGCATCGAGACATAGTCTGCTTTGGTCAACTCATCCCACACCTCGGGAAACATCACTATCTCTTTATCACTCATCTTTAATTTTCAATATTTCATTTTTAATATTTCATCGTTCATCTTTAATCTCACACGTTGTTGATGGCTCGCTCTCCAGCACTCACGTTGTCCTCCTTCTGGATGATTTTGTGATAGAAACCGAACTGCAGGTCGGTCTTGTCGGGGAAGTTGATGTGCAGCGCGTCGTTAAGGCCTTCGAGCACGATCTCTTCTGCTATCTGCGTGTCAGCGGCGAAGAATAGCTTCACGGCATAGAGCATCTGACTGCCTGAGTCGCTCTTGCCGTCGATGATGATGTTTGACAGCGGGGCGGCCAAGCCGAAGCCGCTCGTGCTGGCGGAGTCGGCTATCTTCGAAATCTTCTGCTGGGCGCTCAGATACTTGTCGATGTTCATGTCGATGGGCTCCACCTTCCACTCCTGCTTGTTGCCGCGGTCGTCGATGAAGTCGATGCAGGTGAAGAACTTGCCGGCATTATGCTTACCGGCCATCACCTCGGCAAGCTTCTTCGTGATGTCCTCGCGAAGCTGCTCCAGCTTCCGGTTATATTGCGTGTCGGTCCACTCGGGATGGTCTGTCATCAGTTCTATACGCTTCTGCTCCCAGTAGCCGCTCGGCTCATGCACGATATAGGCAGCGGCAATCATGTTCTCGTTCAGGATGCGCACAATCTCACTGATGTCGTTGGCATTCTCCATCCAGGGGATGCTGCCGAAGAATGAGCAGATGCTGTAGAGGGTGCGGCCGAAGGAACCCAGATTGTGGTACCGCACGGCGGACTCATGCGACAACGGAGCGTCTTTCTTGAACACGGGGAACAGCTGAAGCGCACGGACGTTGTCGATATCGCCAAAGAGAACTTCTCTGATATCCTCCAGAAGGGGATGGGCAAGATAGCCTTCGGCATCAGATGGCCACGACAGACGGCAGTCTTTCGAAGGAAGACACTCCAGGCGGGCTACATATGCCTTGCCGACACGAACGCCCTTCGACATCACATACTTCGTGAAATGGCCGTTCAGATGGAGATATTCGCTCAGCGCGTCACGAACGTAGCGGCGGTAGTCCCACGAACGAAGCCAACTGTCTACACGCTTGTCTTCGCACCACTCGCGCTGCACCTCGCCTTGGGCGAAGGTCTGGCGATAAAGCTGCACACCCTGACCATATATCAGGCCGAGCTTCCGGGCAATGATGCCAGGGCCGATGTTGTTCTTTTCCAAAAGGTCGCGAACGGCGGTCGGCATGTTGTCCTTCGGACCCCAAGGCACGACGCGGACACCGCCAACATACACGGGGTCGCTGTCCCAGTTCGCACCGGTCCAGTTGAAGATGTCGCTGAAGTTGTCGCTACGACGACTGTTCAAGGCGACGCCATAAGTGCCAACGCCACAGTCTACGATTCGAAGCGAACCAGCACGGTCTACTATCTTCGGTTCTCTCTTTTCCATGTCTCTGTCTCTATTTTTCTGTTCATTGTTCAAAGCTTCTCATCCCAGAAGAGTTTCATATGATTGACGGTCGTATCGGCCATCACACGGCGGATGCGGGCGAGCTCGTCATCACTGATGCCGGCGCTAAGACGGCTCACAAGCTTACCTAAACCGCCATACATGTTCTTCGCATACCAGCGGGTGCGCTTCTTCCGAGGCTTGTTTTCCTTCATGCCCCAGACAATCCTGTTGGTGTTCAAGGCCATGGCGTTCTTCTTCCTGATGCGGCTCTCGCGACTCCTGATTTCGAAGAAACGGCCGTAGGTCTCGAAACCGACCTCCAGACCTGCGGCACTGCCGTCGCCAGGGTCATAAAGCGTCCAGTTCAGTGAGTCCAGAAGCTGACCGGTAATCACGTTGCCGTTCTTCTCCAGCTGCTCAACGAAGGTGTCGACAAGCCATTCACCATGCTTGTCAAGCTCCCTACGGATGAACTCATTAACTTCCTTGTAG